>DASSIN010000240.1:0-18277 GCA_035691845.1 Candidatus Eiseniibacteriota bacterium
CACCTGCCTCCCGCGAACGTCATCGTGACGCCGACCGTCGTGTAGGCCGCCGAGATTCCGGTCACGAACACGCGATGGTACACGGCCTCGAGCCCGAGCCGCGTTCCCGGGGTGAGCCTGATGCTCGCGCCCGCGCCGAGGTTGGCGCCGAGCCGGCTCTGTTCGGCGTCGCCCCCCTTCAGCGAAGTGGGCGTCGGGTTCAGCGCGTCGAGCCGGTACTTCAAGTGGTAAACGCCCACGCCGAGCCGTGCGTAGGGCAGCCCCGACCGCAGCATCCGCCAGCTCGCGTGGCCGCCGAGCCACGACGCGGTCCAGCTCTCGTCGGCGGTGAACTGACCCTGGCCGGCGATCGTCTCGTTCACGCCGTTGTTCACGCCGTCGTTGCGCGCGTAGGCGAGGTCGGCGGACAGATCGATGCGGCGCGTCATGTGATAGTTGCCGGAGATGCCGGCCGACGTGCCGCCGTTGGCGACGGTGCGGAAGTCCTGCATCGGCGCCGACGTGCCGGCGTACACCGTGAAACTGGCGGTGCCGGGCCGCACGAGATCCGCGGCGGTGACGCGCGGCGTCTGCGCCGCGGGCGCGGTGGCGAGCCACGCGCTGGAGAACAGCGTCAGGATGGTGCTGGTCACGCGAACTCCTGATGGAGACGGAACAGGGGGTGGGGCCCGGTCGTCCGCGAACGCGGCCACGAGGACGAGGGAGCCTAAGGACCGGTGCGGGCGGAGTCAATCGCCAAAGGCGAAACCGGGGCGCCGCCGCGCGGGGGCGCAGACCCACGCGCCGCTGTTGCCGAATGGCGGCGCGGACAGTAGTTTGCCGCCATGTGCCGGGTCCGCCGCACCCCACGCGCGGTGCGCCGCGCCGCGTCCGTGGCGGCGGCGCCGCGACTGCTGCTCGGGCTCGCGCTCATCGCCGGCTGCGGGCGATCGCACCCGCGCGCGAGCGGCCCGCTCACGTTCGAGGAGCTGCCCGACAGCGCCACGCTGACGCGCGGCGAGCCGTTGCTCTCGAGCCTGCAGGCCTCGCGGCTGCCGGGCGGCGCCATGCGCGTCGCCGGCGCGCTGCGGCTGCCGGACGGCGCGCGCGTGCAGATCACCGTGTCCGAGGCCGCCAGCCAGCGCACCGTGAAGACGATGCAGGTGAGCGTGGATCACGGCGCGTTCGAGACGCCGCCGTTCATGGCGGCGACCGGCCCGCTGCCGCCGGGCCGCTACCGCTTCGACGTGCTCGCCTACTTCAATCGCGCGTGGCAGACCGATCAGGTGCTGAACGAGACCTCGGACGGCCGCGCGCTGCGCGGCCAGGGACTCGTGCCCACGCCCGCGGGCGTGGTGCTGCACGTCACCGAGGAGCGCTCGCTGTGACGGCGCGCGCCCGCGCGGAGCGTGGCGCGTGAGCCCGGCGCGCGTGACGCGGCCGCCGGCGCTGCGCTATCGCCCGGCGCGCCGCACCGACGTCGAGAACCTGGCCGAGCTCGGCATGCTGGCCTACCGCGTGGCCTCGCTGGAGAAGCGGCGCGACTTCTACACCGACCACCCGCGGTTCTCGCTGCGCGACGTGCGCGTGGGCGAGCTGGACGGCCGCACCGTCGCCTCCGAGGTGCTCTATCCGCTCACCGCGTGGGTGCGTGGCGCGCGCGTGCCGGTGATCGGCATCGGCTCGGTGGCGGTGTCGCCCGAGCACCGGCGCCGCGGCGTGGCCGAGGCGCTGCTGCGCGCCACGCTGCGCGAGCTGCGCCAGCGCGGCCACGCGTTCGCCGCGCTGTACGCGTTCCGCGGCTCGTTCTACCGCAAGTTCGGCTGGGGCGTGGTCGAGGTGGTGCACGAGCTGTCGTTCCGGCCCGCGAACCTGCCGGCCTCGGACGAGACGCGCTGGGTGCGGCGGCTGATGCTGCCCGACCGCGAGGCCGTGCAGACGCTGTACGAGCGCGTCGCGCAGCAGCACGGGCACTGGGCGCTCGAGCGCCGGCGCGAGTGGTGGGAGCGCCGGCTGTGGAGCTATCCCGGCGACTGGGTGGTGTACGAGGGCCGCCGCCGCGGACAGATCGACGGCTACCTGTTCTACGAGGTGGACGCGGCCAAGGGGCCGTTCGAGCTGTCGCTCACGATCAAGGAGTTCGTGGCCGGCACGCCCGACGCGCACCGCGGACTGGTCGGCTATCTCGGCTCGCTGTCCGATCAGGTGAAGGAGATGCACGTCGCGGCGCCGGCCGACAACGCGTGGCTCGCCACGCTGCGCACCGGCGAGACGCTGCACCCGGGCGAGGGCCTGTCGCTGCTCACCGAGACCGGCCACGTCGCCAACGGCATGATGGTGCGCATCACCGACGTCAAGGCCGCGCTCGAATCGCTGCCGCTGCCGCCCGGCGCGCGCGGCGAGGTGCTGCTCGACGTGCAGGACGCGGTGCTGCCGGCCAACGCGCGCGCGTGGCGCGTGGCGGCCAAGGACGGCAGGCTCAAGGTGAGCGCCGAGACCGGCCGGCGCGGGCGCGCGCCGCGGCTGAACGTGCCGGTCGACGTGCTCGCGCCGCTCGTCACCGGCACGCTGTCGGCCATGCGTGCCGCCGAGGCCGGGCTGCTCGACGCCGGCGGCGGCGCGGCCGAGCTGGTCGAGCCCTGGTTCCGCGGGCGCGCGGCGTTCGTTCACCCGCTGAACGGGTTCTAGCGTGAACGCCCCCGCCGATTCCGGCCATGCGGGCTTCCGCGTGGTGCACGAGATGCGCCCGCGGTTCCGCGACACCGACGCGATGGGCCACATCAACAACGCCGTGTACGTCACCTATCTCGAGGTCGCGCGCCAGGAGTACTGGCGGCGGCTGGCGGAGAACTCCGACTACCGCCGCGTGCCGTTCATCCTCGCCCACGTCACGTGCGACTTCCGATCGGAGGCGCTGGTCAACGAGGTGCTGGAGATCGCGATCCGCTGTCCGTGGATCGGGGGCAAGTCGTTCGCGTTCGCGTACGAGATTCGCGAGCAGGCCACGCGCCGGCTGGTGGTGGAGGCCACCACGGTGCAGGTCTGCTACGACTACGATCGCAAGCAGAGCATGCCCATGCCCGCCGCGCTGCGCGCGCAGCTCGAGCGGTTCGAGGGCCATTCGCTGGAAAGGAGCGCCGCATCATGAAGCGATCGAGACGGAAGTTCCTGCAGTTGATGGCTGCCGGCGCCGCCGCGGCGGTCGCCACCCCCGCCCGCGGCATCGCCCGCACCGTGCGCCGCGCCGCCACGCGCCCGGCGGCGAAGCATCCGGCGCCCGCCCGACCCGCCGGCCGCAGCGAGGCGCTGGCGGCCGAGATCGAGAAGCAGAAGGGCTACGTCTCCGCCGCGCTCAAGACCATCCGCACCTACGAGCTGCCGAACGGCGCCGAGCAGGCGTTCGTGTTCCGGCCGCTGGCCCCGCGCGGAAAGGAGCGTCAATCGTGATCGGCGAAGACGTGCTGTTCCTGTCCGCGACCGAGCTGGGCGAAGAGATCCGCCACCATCAGCTGTCCCCCGTCGAGCTGACCGAAGCGTACCTCGAGCGCATCCGGCGCGTGGCGCCCAAGCTCAACGCGTTCGAGACCGTGACCGAGGACCTGGCGCGCCAGCAGGCGAAGGACGCCGAGGCCGACATCAAACGCGGCCACTGGCGCGGCCCGCTGCACGGCGTGCCGTGGGGCGCCAAGGACCTGTTCTCGACCGCCGGCATCCGCACCACGTGGGGCGCGGTGCCGCTCAAGAACCAGGTGCCCGACATCGACGCCACGGTGGTGAAGAAGCTGCGCGACGCCGGCGCGGTGCTGCTCGGCAAGCTGGCGATGATCGAGTTCGCGGGCGGCCTGGGCTACCGCTGGCCCGACGCCTCGATCAGCGGTCCCGGCCGCAACCCGTGGAACACGACGCGCTGGACCGGCGGCTCGTCGTCCGGCTCCGGCGCCGCAACGGCCGCGGGCCTCGTCGGGTTCGCGCTCGGCACCGAGACGTGGGGCTCGATCCTGTGTCCGTCGGCGTTCTGCGGGTTGACCGGCCTGCGCCCCACCTACGGGCGCGTCAGCCGCCACGGCGCGATGGCGTGCGGCTACACGTTCGACAAGATCGGGCCGCTCGCGCGCTCGGCCGAGGACTGCCGCACCATCCTCGAGATCATCGGCGGCCAGGACCCCGCCGACCACACCTCCGCCGACGTGTCGCCGCAGCTGCCGCGCTCGCGCCGCAATCTGTCCAAGCTGCGCGTGGCGCTGGTCAAGATGGACTTCAAGCAGAAGGGCGCCGAGCCCGAGGTGGCGGCGGCGTTCGACCGCGCGTGCGACGAGCTGCGCGGCGCCGGGCTCAAGCTGGACGAGGCCAAGTTCCCCGACTTCCCCGCCAGCGAGGTGGCCGGCACGCTGATCAGCTCCGAGGCGATCTCGGCGTTCGAGAACTTCTACAAGGACGGCCGCGTGAAGCAGCTGAAGGACGCCTACGCGCCATATCAGCGCGAGATCAACGCCGCCGTCAACGGCACCGACGTGGTCAAGCTGTGGCGCATGCGCCGCGTGCTGCAGGAGAAAGTCGCCGACTTCTACGGCGACTGGGACGTGGTGGTGACGCCCAACTTCCTGTCCGTGGCGCCGCCGATCGACAAGGACCTGTACGACACGCTGCCGTACTCCGACCCGGCCGGCGCGATCGGCAACGGCTGCGGCCTGCCGGCGATCGCGCTGCCGTGCGGCTTCGGCAAGGACCACATGCCCGCCAGCTTCCAGATCATGGGCCCGCCCTGGAGCGAAGCCCTGCTGCTCGACCTGGGCGAGCTGTACCAGAAGCGCACCCACTGGCACCGCGAGCGCCCACCGGAGGCGTAGGGGAAGTCTTCTGATTGGCAGATCGTTGGCGCTGGCGAGCTACTTCAGCACGACGAGCTTCTCGGTCCGCGTGACGCCGCCGGCCTCGAGCCGCACGAAGTATTCGCCCTCGTGCCAGCCGTCGGTGCGAATAGGAGTCGCGTGTTCGCCCGGCGGCTGCAGTTCGTGGTTCAACAGCACCGCCACGCGCCGGCCCTGCAGGTCGTAAACGGCGAGGCTGACGGGGCCCGCCCGCGGCAGGCTGAAGCGAAGCATACCCGTCGATCGCATGGGATTGGGTGCCGCCGGCGCCAGCGTCACGACCCCGGCGATGGCCGCGGCGGCGTTCAGCGCCGCGCGCTGCGCCACCGCGAGCGCCGGGAACGAGACGCCCATCACCGCCAGATGCGGCGTCAGCTCCGCGGCCTGGAAGTAGCCTCCCGCGAACAGCCGATCCGAGCTGGCGTCGAGCGCCCACACCGATTGGTCAGGGTTGGGATCCCAGTCGAGCGACGCGCCGGTGGTCCCATCCAGCGCGGCCAGACTGGCGTGCGCCTGCCCCCCGATCCGCGTGAAGTCCCCGCCCACGAATACGGTGTTGCCATGAGCCGCCAGCGCGTTGATCGAGGTGTAGTACCCATCCTCGCGCGGCCCGCTCGGGTTCGGGTCCCAGGGCAGCAGCGCCCCGGTCGCGCCGTCCACCGCCGCCAGTCCGTTCCGGGGCTGGTCGTTGACACGCTCGAACGGGCCGCCCAGATAAACCGTGTTCCCGATGCTCGTGAGGTCGCTCACCACCCACTTGGCATCGGCCCGCCACGGCAGCACCGCCCCCGTGGTGGCGTCCACGGCGGCTGCCGAATAGCGGTAGTCGCTCCCCATGCGCGTGAACCAGCCGCCCGCGTAGATGGTGTTCCCGATCGAAGTCAGACCCTCCACGTAGTCGTTGGCAGAAGGGTTCCAGGGCAGCGCCGCCCCCGTCTTGGCGTCGAGCGCGGCGAGGTAGTTGCGGGGTTGTCCGCCGGCGTGGTTGAAGTTCCCCCCCACGTACACCGTATCGCCCCGCACGAGCAGCGTGTTGACGAGGTCGTCAGCGCCCGGATTCCAGTCCGTGGCCGCGCCCGTCAGCGTGTCCAGCGCCGCCAGCATGCTGCGAGGCTGTCCGCCCGCGTTCCAGAACGCGCCCCCGACGTAGAGCCGCCCCCCCTGCGCGGCGAGGGAGGTCACCTCGACGCCATCCATGTTCGGATTCCAGTCCTTGACCCGCCCCGTCGCCAAGTCAAACGCAGCAAGATTGTGCCGCGGGACCATCCCCACGCTCTTCATCTCACCACCCATCACGACAAGGTCGCGGGATGCACAGAAGCTATAGGCGATCCAATCTGGGTCCGGGTTCCAGTCGGTCGCTCGTCCAGTGCGCAGCTCGAGCTGGGCGGCATCATGCCGTGACTCTCCACCGACGTGATCAAACTGTCCGCCTACATAGATCGCGTGCCCATCTAGCTCCAGGCCGAACACGATTGGAACATGATTTGCCGCGAAGCTGGGCTCCGGGTCCCATTCGGTCAATTGCCCGGTAACCAAGTCGAAGGCCGCAAGGCTTTGGCGGGGCCGCCCAGCTGCGCTCTCGAAGTACCCGCCAACATAAAGAGTGTTTCCATGCAGTCCCACGGTAACGATGTGGCTATTATTGGCTGGCTGAATATTTGGGTCCCAATCGGTCGCCACTCCTGTCGCCGGATCGAGCTCGGCGAGCGCCGACCTCGCTTTGCCGCCGATGTGCCTAAAGTTTCCGGCCACGTAAAGGTGCCTTCCCCACAGCAGAATCGAATCAACCTCGCCGTCAGCGCCCGGATCCCATGCCGTTGCATTCCCCGTCACCACGTCCAGGGCGGCGATGTTGTGGCGCGTTGCGCCTCCAATGTGATTGAACAAGCCGCCAACATAAATCGTAGTCCCACGGACCGCGCACGGCACGACAAACCCATACGCGTGGGCATTCCAGTCGAGAGCCTCCCCGGACGTGGCGTCCAAAGCGGCGATGTACAGGCGGGGCTTGCCCGAGATCGTCGCGAATCCACCGCTCACGTACACCGTGCTTCCGGAGACGAGCAGCCATCCGGCACCATACGGGACGCGATTCGGATTCGGGTTCCAAGCGGCAATGCTGCCGTCGGGAAGAATGTGGGCGAAGCAATAGCGAGCCACGCCGCCGACCGCCGTGAAGTTGCCGGCCAGGAACCAGCCGCCGTGACCATCACCAGCGACCCTGTAAACGTAGCCGGCCACCTTTGGGAACGGTAGCGGGGGACCACACGCATTCCTGGGAAGTGCCACAAGGCCCCCTGTACACGGCCCGACCGAATTGAAGGCACCTCCCAGGTATAGCGTGTTACCCAAGCGGCAGACGGCAAGCACGCTGTTGTCTACGCCCCAGAGGTCGCGGTCGACGATCTGCGCCCACGTCGGATTGCTCGCGATCACAACGGCGGAACCGACTGCAAGCACGAGCGGGATGGCGTCTGAGCAGCGGAGCCATCGCCTGGCCCATAGCTGCTGGACAGCACCCATCGCGTGGCACATGACCGTTCAGCGAATGAGAGGGACCCTGACCGCCTGTCGTCCGGCGGCGCAGGTCGCACGCACGAAGTAGATGCCGCTGCTGACCCGCCCCCCATGCTCCGCGCGTCCGTCCCACACTATGGGTGTCGAGCCCGACGTGAGCGCCCCGTTCACGAGCGTCCTCACCCGACGCCCAAACACGTCGTACACCGCAATATGTACCCGCATCGGACTCGCGAGCGAGATTCGCAGCCGTGCAGTCGAGCGAGCGGGTGACGGCCCCGCCAGCGTCAATGCCATCGGCGCCGTGGCCAGGATGCCAGCCTTGGCCGGAACGGCCACCACGTAGGGAGTCACGAGTTGGAAGGTGTCGCTCGGGCAGGTAGCATCGGGCGGCTTGATCTGCGAGAACTGGATCGTTCCACCATTCAGCAGGTCGTCCGACCACGCCATCAGGTACTCCTGCGTCGTGAGGTTGAGCGCCTCTGGCGCGTGCCACAGGTTCAACGGGCTTGGGAAATTGTGCTGCCCGCACGTGATCGCTTTCAGGGAGTCGGGCGCGGTCCATGTCGTCGTGTCGAGGGCCGCCGGGTGCGGGTTGAGCGTGAAGGTGAGCTGATCGCCGTACTCGTGCGCAGCCGTGTACATGAGCCAATAGCTGCCTCCACGAGCAAGCCAAGTTGGCGACTCGACCCTGTCTGCGGCCATGTGCGACTGCGAGGTACGCAAAAGTGGTCCGACGTCCTCCCACTTCCGCAGATTGCCAGGGTCGCCGGCGGGCGTGCGCGCAACACCCACCAAGTACTGACTGGAGCACCCGCCGGAGCCCGCGATCTGCGCGCAGGAGTCGACCGCCGCGAAGTAATGTAAGTAGCGCTCGGCATTATCCGGATCTGGTGCCACGAACGGGTCGCGGAACTGCCAGGCTTCCGAGAAGAACTCGTCACCGCCGATATTGGTGGCGTTGTGCGTCGAGTCCTGGTAAGTCCAAGGGACCTTTTTATTCCAGTACAGTGGTGAGGCGTCTTGTGTCCAGTGGAACAAGTCCGTCGATGTTGCCATCCCGATTCGCTGAATCTGAGAGGTCTGCAGTGTCGGCTGCTGGCTGATGGTGTCCAGCTCGACGCCTGTGTACAGCATGTAGTAGGTCATGTCGCCCGGCTTGCGGACGATACATGGCGCCCAGACGTGGAGGTTGTCCCAGATCCTACCGGGTCGAGCGTGGACCGAGCACGTGTCGCACAGGGTCGTCTCCACCGTCCACGTGTTGAGGTTCCGATCGGTGGAGACGGCGTGCCCGATGAGGCGCTGGTTCTCGTAGTCACCGTAGCCGGTCTGGTACTCGCGGGTGTAGAAGATGTGCCACTCGTCGCCGGCGTCCACGAAGGCGAAGTCCTTCGCCAGCATTCCGGCCGTGTCGAGCGAGGCGGAGAAGTAGGAGCTGCTGCCCCGCGGCTCGAGCGGCGGGAAGCTGTCGGCATCCACCGTTGCCGTGGCGACCGGGGCCACGCCGATGGTCGCCTGGACCATGCACTGGGGCAGCGTTGCCGCGAGGACCCTATGCGCGGTGATGCTCGAGTCGGAGCGGCCGACGATCGCCAGCGGGAACGACCAGGATCCATCGGTCGCGGCGATGTTCAGGCCCTGGGCGGCAGCGAGGCCGGCACCCTCGACGTTGACGGTCAGTTCCCCGTGGACGTGCGTGCTGGTGCTGCTGAGGATGACGGGCTCGAAGGTGCCGGACACACCTTGATTGTACGTCACCTCGTTCGATTCGATCACGGAACTGTCGCTGGCGAGGGCCACCGCCCTCAGCCTCCCTCGGCTGCCGCCCAACAGATCGAGGACGTAATAGGCGCTCGCGGCCGTCGAGCTTCCTCCCGAGCAGAAGTGTGCGGTGACGAGGTTCGCAGCACTGTCGGCCGGTGTCGCCGGGCCTTGGATCGTGTCGACCCTGGCGGTATCACCGAGGCATGCGAGAATCGAATCCTGCGCTTCGGCTTGAACGCCCGAGGAGTCGGCTATCCACTGCAGGGTCCACAAGGGCGGGAGCGTGGTGCCGGCCGAGTCGGCTTCGACGACGAGAATCGCACGAACGTTCTCGGAGAAGCTCGTGTCGATGCCACCGGTGCTCCACCGAAGCTGAAGCGCGTGTGCCCCCGCGGGCAACATGGTCAGCGCGAGGACGATCAACCAACCAATGCGGCGCATGAGCGAACACCTGATCCCGCGAGCATTGCTCGCGAACAAAAGCAAGATTCCGTCAGCGGGATCATCAGCGCCGGTGATCGGGGGGGGCCGCCGGTGATGGCCGCCGTTTCGACGGTGAGCGGCCTTGCCGTCAGAGCGTCATTAGGCGATATCGGATGGCGTCGTCGCTACGGTCCGGATGGCGGTGGCGTGAGGTAGCCGAAGGAAGCAGACGGGATGGCAGGTGCGGGCAGGCGGGTTCGCGACGCGCGCTGATTAGCTGCGCGCGACGGATGAGGTTGGTGTCGGTGGCTGCTACAGCATGTCCTTGAGCTTGACCGTGGTCACCGCCAGCTTGCCGTCGCGGCGGTATTGGATCTTGTGGGTGGCGCCGACGGGGCCTTCGTTCAGGGCGTCTTCGATGGTGTCGGGGTTCCAGGTGCGGATCGGCTTGCCGTCGATGCTCACCACTTGGTCGCCTTCGCGCAGGCCCGCGGCGTCGGCGGCGGAGCCGGCCAGCACGCCCATCGCGATCACCTGATCGTTCTCGAGCGCGAGCTGCAGCCCGCCGCGCGCGAAGTGATCGGCCGCGGCGTACTTCGCGCCGGGCTCGAGGTACACCTTGCGGCCGTCGTAGTCGAACGTGACCTTGAAGCGCTCGAGCACGCGGTTGCCGACGTTGCCGGCGTAGTCCTCGCTCGTGAACGCGCCGCTCGTGGCCTGGGTGAGCGTCACCAGCGGGCGCCGCCATGCGAAGCGGCCGACCTGCAGCGATTGCATGCGCACCAGCCGGTTCGAGAACGTGCCGCCGAAGCCGCCGCCTTCGATCTCCACCGACTTCCCGGCGTGCGCGGCGAGCTGGTGCGCCTTCACGAACGGCGTGTGCAGGTCCACGGTCGAGCTGCTGCCGACGTCGAGCCGGAAGTCGCCGGTGTACCTGCCGTCCAGCGTCATGGTGACGACGGGCACGTGGTTGGCGAGCCGCATCGGGATCGCCTCGCCCTTGCCCTCGTACTTGAACGTCTTCGGGTCGTGCAGCACCAGCGTGCGGTGGTCGTAGTCGATCTCGTCCACGAACTGGTCGATCACGTCGAACCCGATCACGCCCGCGGCGTCGCGCCAGAAGAACGGCGCCAGCACGGGATTGACCGACAGCACGGCCACGCGCGTCTCGCCCAGCTCGATGCCGTCGTCGGAATCGCCGACGCCGGTGACGCGCAGCGAGCGGAGCTTGGAGAACGAGGCGCCGCCGGTGGCGCCCGCGCCCTGGCCCTGCTGATGGCCCTGGGTCTCGAGCCCGATCTTGGCGGCGTAGCTCGAGTCGATCACGGTGATGCTGGCGCCGGTGTCGAAGATGAAGTCGGCGGGCGGGCCGCCGTTGACCGACGCGCGCAGCCACAGGTGCTTGCCGCGATAGTCGAACGGCAGCGCGGCGCGCCCGGGCGTCTTCAGCCACTTGACCGCCTCGGCCTGCTGGGCGCTGGGCTCGGCGAACCGCGACGGCTCGACGGGAACGTCCACCCACGCCGAATCGAGCGTCATGGTGAGCGCGTTCTGCGGCAGACCCACCAGCTCGGTGTGCGTGGTGCCCGGGATCTTGTGGCCCTGGATCTCGCGATACTGGGACAGCGTGGTGACCACCACCTGCTGGTCCACGTGGCCCTCCTCGCGCGCCAGCAGGCCGGTGGCGGCTTCGAAGTACAGCGTGCGCGGACGCCCGACGGGCGGCGTCACCTCGAGCGCGTGGTAGCTGCCGGCGGAATCGCGCACGTCGGGCAGCGACTTCACCGTGCCGCCGCCCTCGTCGGGCAGCCGCCACGCCTCGTTGTCGAACCACGCGTTGGCGCGCGCCTCGTCCAGGTCCTTGCCGTCCAGCGCCAGCAGCTTGCCGCCGGGATCGGTCTTCCAGCCGTGCGCGCCGTCCACGCCTTCGCGCAGCGTGAAGGGGCCGAGTGCGGTGACGCTGGCCGCCTTGTCGGGGCTCTGCGAGAACGACTCCACCGTGCCGGTCAGGCCGAACGCGTGCAGCGTGCCCTTGGTGCGCACGGTGTGCGCCGCGGGGCCGGCGGCCTGCGCGTAGCGGTCGATCACGGCGCGCGCGCCGGCGTCGGCGGCGGCATGGGCGGCGGGGGGCAGCGTGGCGATCAGCGCCAGCGCGAGCGCCGGCGAAAGGCGGCGGAACTTCGGCGACATCTGTCTCCTCCGTGAGCGGCGGGTCAGCGCGGGAACGTCCAGTAGGTGGGGCCGATGCGCAGGTCATGATGCCACGCGAGCGGGAGCGCCGCGAGCAGCAGCGCGGCCAGCAGCGCGTGCGAAAGCGCCAGCACCACCAGGTTCGGCGCGCGCTGGTGCGCGCGGCACCAGCCGTAGCCCGCCACCGCGGTGCCCGCCACCAGCACCGGGTTCGGCAGGTGGACGAGCGCGAACAGTCCCGCCGACAGCGCCGCCGCCGTCCGGTTCTCGCCCCAGCGCTCGGCGATCCGGCGATGGACGAACCCCTGCAGCGCGTACTGCTGCGCCAGTCCCCACAGGGGATAGCCGAGCGCGGCCAGCGCGATGTCGGCGCGCGGCGCGGCGCCCGAGAGCCGCCCGGCGGCGACGATGGCGAGCGCGCCGAGCGCGGTGACGGGCGCCACGTGGCGCGCGGCGGCGGTCAGGTTGTCGAGCCGGAACCCGAGGCGCGCGGGCGCGTCGTGGTGCAGGATGTTGGAGGCGATCGGAATCGCGGCGAGCCCGAGGATGCACGCCACGGCGAGTGCGAGCGGCAGCGCGGGAGCGATCCAGATGAACGCGGAGAGCAGCGCCACGAACAGCAGCGGCTCGGCCCAGCCCGACACGCGCGACATCGCTTCGGCCGCGCCGGCCTGGCTCGAGGCCGCGCTGGCGGCGGCCCTGGTCGCGGCGGTCACCGTGGTATTCGTGGCCACCGTGGAGCGCGCGGCGTCCGCGGCCGAGCGCTGGGCGGCAGGGTTCGTGTTCGTGATGGCCGTGGGATCGGGGCTCGCGCTCACCGTCAGGTCCTTCGCGGCCCGGGCTCGTGCGTGGCTCGAGCGCGCGCCGGCGCGCGCGCTGGCCGCGGGCTGGCTCGGATGGCTGGCATTCTACACGGCCGGCGCGCTCGCGTTCGAGCGCCGCGTGCCGGCCGCCGTGCTGCGGCTGGCGCTGGTGGGCCTCTCCGCGATCGCGCTGTGGGCGTGGCGCCCCGCTCCCGGCGCGCACGGGCGTGCGGCGCGTGATCACGCCGCCGCGCGTGGCGTGGCGGCGGCGCTGCTGCTGTGGCTGTCGGCCGGATTCGGGATCGTGCGCGGGCTCGAGCTGCCGTGGAGCGCCGCGCACGGCGTCGAGCTGTCGGAGCAGCTCGTGCTCGATCTCGCGGTGTGGCTGTTCGTGGCCGCGCGACCGGTGCCGGGCGTCGGCTGGCGGCTGTCGGCCGGCCCGCGCGCGCTGGTGCTCGCGGCGCTGGCGTTCGGGGCGTACGCGGCGGTGGCGGCGCCGCTCGGGCTCGCGCTCGGCTTCCTGCACGCCGGCGTGTCCGCCGGCGGTGGGCTCGCGCTCGCGGCGCGCGCGCTCCGCATCTACGCGTTCGTCGCGCTGCCCGAGGAATTCCTGTTTCGCGGCCTGATCCAGAACGCGCTCGAGCGCCGCTGGCCGAATCGGCCCACGCGCGCGTGGCTCACCGCGTCGGTGGTGTTCGGACTGGCGCACGCCGGCCATCCGCCCGCCCCCAACTGGCGTTACGCGCTGCTCGCAGGGCTGGCGGGGCTCGCCTACGGGTTCGTGTGGCGGCGCACGCGCTCGATCGGCGCGGCCGCGCTCACGCACGCGGCGGTCGATTTCGCGTGGAGCACCGTGTTCGCCGGGTGATGGCGGCCGGCGCGGCCGCGCGTCGTAAGCCGCCCGCCCGGGCTATCGCCGCGACAGCAGCGCCCGAATGTCGGTCACGATCTCGATGTCGTCACCGGACGACCCGCCCGATGAGCGCGTGAGCACAGCGAACCGCTCGCCGCGCGGGTCCGGCGCCCAGCTCGCGACCTCGCGCGTGAGCGACTGGACCGGCAGCTTGAACAGCGCGTGGGGGGCGCCCGCCTGGAAGCCGTCGCGCGTGCGGACGTCCACCGCCATCACCCGGCCGTCGGTGCTCTCGAACACGATCTCGGCGCCGTTGCGGGTCCAGAACGGGTTGAAGCCTCCCTGTCCGAACGTGATCCGCCACCGCCCCGCGGGACCGGACAGGTTTCGCACGAACGATTGGATGGTGGTGCCGTCGGGAGCGCTGCCAACCACCCATCTTCCATCCGGCGACACCTGCGGCTTGCCCATGACGTCGTCGGCGCCGAGCAGCGGCAGCACCCGGCGGCGTGCGTCCTGCAGATCGACGTACAGCGGCCGGGGCGCACTGGAATACCCGACGAGGCGGTTGCCGATCCACTGGGTCAGATACATCCCGGCGCCCGGCACGGGGATCGAGTCGACCGCACCGAGACCCTCCGCGGGCGCCACCATCAGCGTGACGCGACCATCCGGCGAGATCCGCGTGTACGCGAACCGGCGCCCATCGGGAGACCAGGTCGAGCGCACCGCCTGGCCGCCCGTGAACGTCACCTGCGAATCGGCGCCACGCTCCAGGTCGTAGATGCTCACGTCGCCCCACGCGGCGGACAGTGGACCTCGACGCTCGTACAGCAACCGGTGGCCGTCGGGAGACAGGCATGGATTGCCCAGCTCGCCTTGCGCGAGCACCGGGCCGGCCGGCGCACCGTGGCGATCGAGCACGCGCACGCCGAATCCGGCCGCCCCCAGCGGTTCGAACGCGAACACGCCGTTGCGGGAGACGGAGAAGTCTCCCGATTCGGTGTTGACATCGATGTTGTCCACGAGCGTGATCGGATCGCCCGTGAGCCGTCCGGCGCCGACCTGCAGACGCTGGGCGACGAGCGCGCCGCCACGCACGAACAGCACCCAGCCGCCCGGCGCGTATTCGGCGCGCCCTTCGGAGCGCCCGATCAGCTTCGAGTCCAGCGATCCCAGCCGACCGAGCCGGATGTCGGCGGCGAGGCCGTCGTTGCGGATACCGATGAACAGGAAGTGCTGCCCGTCGGGCAGGAAGCACGGCCATGCGCTGCCGATCTCGTGGTCGGCGCGTGACACGCGCGTGGCCGGGCGCAGCTCGCCGCCGCCGGCGGGCACCACGCGCAGCGAATCGGTCTGCAGGCCATCGAGCAGGATCTGCCCGCGCGCCCCCCAGCTGAGATCCGCCCCCCGGGGCGCGGGGCACACCGTCACGGGCGTGCCTCCCGCCACCGGCAGCCGCTCGATCCTGCCGCTCGCCACGAACGCGATCTCGCGACCGTCGGGCGACCAGTACGCGCGCTGCAGACCCTCGCTGCCGCGAATCGGCTGCGGCACGGCCTCGTCCAGCCGCAGCAGCCAGGCGCGCACGAGGCCGGTGGAGTCGGCGGCCTGGAACACGAGCGCGCGACCATCGGGCGAGACACGGGGCCAATGCACGTCGGCGGCACCCGCGATGTGCGTGTTGGGGTGGAACCGGAACGCCGCGGGGGCCGGGAACAGCCGCGGCCACGCCCACGCCACGAACGCCGCCAGCGCGACCAGCATCGCGGCCGCCGCCAGCCAACCCGTCCGGGCACCGGCGCGCGCGCGCGCACCGATCGCAGGCGCGGCCGACGCGGACGAGATCCCGCTGCGCGGCGCGCCGGCCGTGATCCCCGCCGCCTCGGCGATGCGCTGCAGCTGCAGCTTCACGTCGTGCGCGGTCTGGATGCGGTCGTCGGGGTCCTTGGCCAGGCAATGGCGGATCAGCCACTCGAGCCCCGCGGGCGGCGCCTCCATCCTCGGTCCCGCGTCGCCGGCCGATCCCTCGATCGCGGCCGGCTCGCGCTCCAGGATCGCGGCGATCAGCGACGCCTGGCTGCGGCCCTCGAACGCGCGCCGCCCGGTGGCCATTTCGTACAGCACGCAGCCCAGCGCCCACACGTCGCTGCGCGCGTCGGCCTCGCGGCCTTCGAGCTGCTCCGGCGCCATGTACTGGAACGTGCCGAGCAGCGTGCCCTCGGCCGTGAGCGGTTGGGCGATGGTGGGCGATTGCGTGAGCCCGCCCGGCGACGATGTCGAACCCGTCGCACCCGCCATCCCGGTCGCGCGGGACAGGCCGAAGTCCATCAGCTTGGCCCCGGCGCGGGTGACCATGACGTTGCCGGGCTTGAGATCGCGGTGGATGACGCCGGCGCGGTGGGCGCGCTCGAGGGCGTCGGCGATCTGGATGCCGATGCGCAGCAGCTCCGGCGCGGGCAGCGCGCCACGATGCAGCCGGTCGGACAACGGCTCGCCGTCCACCAGCTCCATCACCAGATATTCGGCGCCGTCCTCGTGGCCGACGTCGAACAGCGTGCAGATGTTCGGATGATTGAGCGCCGAGATGGTCCGCGCCTCGCGCTCGAAGCGCGCGCGGATCTCGGGATGCCCCGACAGGGCGTCAGGCAGCACCTTGATCGCCACGTCGCGGCCAAGGCGCGTGTCCCTGGCCCGGTAGACCTCGCCCATGCCGCCGGCGCCGAGCGGCGCGACGATCTCGTAGGGGCCAAGGCGCGCCCCGCGCGCGAGCTTCATCGCCCGCCCGACGCCGGCGTGCCGCGCACGGCGCGCCGCCGACGGCGGCGGCGCATAACGCCGTCCGCGCCACGGAAGTGTCGGAACGATGCCGGAGCCATGGCCCGCCACTCTATCAAACGCGGACACGCGCGCCCGCGCGGATTGCACCCCGCCGCCCGCTCTGCCTATGCTCGCCGTTCGCCCCGTCGCCCGGCTCCCCGTTCGAGCACGGAGGAATCCATGATCACACGCATCGTTCGCACGTCATGCGCGGGCCTCGCGCTCGCGCTGCTGCTCGCCTCGTCCGCGTTCATCGCGCCGGCGCACGCCCAGCCGGTGTCGGTCGCGAGCGCCGGCCTGCGCGCGGGATTGAGCCTGTCGCCCGACCAGTTCGTGTTCGGCGGCCAGATGGCGCTCAACGTGGCCCCGCACTGGACCGTCGACCCGAGCATCGATCTCGGTTTCGGCGACGGCGAGAGCGACGTCGGCATCAATTTCGACGCCCTCTATCACGCGCAAATGCGCGAGAGCGACTGGCGGCCCTACTTCGGCGGCGGGCTGCAGATCAACACCGCCAGCATCGACGAGCCGCCGCCGTTCACCGACCGCAGCGACACCAACCTCGGCCTGAACGCCGTGCTCGGCTTCCAGGTGCCGGCGACGCAGAACTACGACTGGTTCGGCGAGCTGCGACTGGGCGTCGGCGACGTCGCCAATCTGAAGCTGATGGGCGGGCTGAACTTCAGGCTGTAGCGCGCGCGGGGCGGGCGGAAGCCCGCCCCCACGCCCGCGTCACTCGCGTGTGGCCGCCTGGCCGCCGCGCGCCGCCAGCTCGATCCGCGGCAGGAACTCGTCCGGCCCCATGAAGCGCTCGACGCGCGCGCCGCGCACCTCGGCGCCATCGGGCGCCACGAACAGCACGGCGGGCACGCCGCGCACGTTGAAGCGACGCCGCCACTGCTCGGCCTCGGGCGAATCCGAGCGCGTCAAGTCCAGCTTGAACGCCGTGAAACCCTTGGCGCGCGCGATCACGCGGGCGTCCGTGAACGTCGCGTTCTCGAGCTCGTGGCACGGCCCGCACCAGTCGGCGGAGAAGTCGAGCATCACCGGGCGCCCCGAGGCGAGCGCCGCCTGGTAGGCCTGCTCCTCGAACGGACGGAATTCGATCCCCGGCCCCGGCGCCGTCACCACCAGCCACACGCCCGCGATCGCGCCGGCCGCCCCCAGCGCCCACTTGAAGCGCCGGAACGCCACGCCCTTGCCGCTGTTCTCCAGGAATCCGAGATAGAGACCGCCGAGCACGAGCGCGGCCGGCATCACCCAGCGCGCCAGCGACGGCGCGACGCCGAGCGCCGCGTAGTGCGCGCCCACCGCCAGCGTCACCACGCCGAACACCTTCTTCACCCACACCATCCACTCGCCCGAGCGCGGCATGCGCTGCAGCAGGTTGGAGAACGTGCCGAGCACGAGGTATGGCGCGCCGAGCCCGAGCGCGAGCGTCAGGAACGTGCGCAGGCCGAAGCCGACGTCGCCGCGCGCCGCCACGATCGCGAGCAGCGACACCACCACGGGCCCGATGCACGGCGCCGCGAACACGCCCACCACGAGCCCCGACAGGAACATCCCGACCACGCTGCTGCCCTTGCTGCCGCCGAGCATCGTCAGCAGCTGCGGCGGCGGATTCAGCTCGTACAGGCCGAACATCGACAGCGACATCGCGGCCAGCAGCACGCCGAGCCCGATCAGCACGGGCGGACTCTGCAGGAAGCCTCCGAACATCGCTCCGGTCAGCGCCGCGATCACGCCGAGCGCGGTGTACATGCTGGCCATGCCGAGCACGTACACGGCGGCGTTCATCATCACGAGCGGCGTCGGCAGCGTGCGCTTGGCGCCGAAGATGGACACCGTGACGCCCAGCATCGGGTAGACGCACGGCGTGAGGTTGAGCGCCAGCCCCCACACGAACAGCCAGAAGAACGCGAGCCAGCCGCCGTGGGCGATGGTGCTCGAGTAGCGGTCCGCGGGGATCGCCGACGCCGGCGCGGCCCCGGCGGCCGTCACGCCGGCGGACGGCGTGCCTGCCGGTGGCGCGGCGGGCGCGGGCGGCGTGCCGG
>DASSIN010000241.1:0-10190 GCA_035691845.1 Candidatus Eiseniibacteriota bacterium
GGCCGCCATCGACGCCGGCGTCGTCCCGGCGCCGGGTCCGCCGCGCGCCGGGTCGGCCGCGGTCAGTGGATCACGCGGAACAGGCGTTCCCATCGCGGCTGGAACCGCTCCGGATTCCACGACCAGTAGATGAACATCGCGCGGCCCTTGACCAGGTCCATGTCCACCGTGCCCCAGTAGCGGCTGTCGTTCGAGTTGTCGCGGTTGTCGCCCATCATGAAGTACTGGTGCGGCGGGATCTTGAGCGGCGGCTGATCCTTGTGCCACGGCTGGTCCTCGAAGCGCGCGTACGGCTCGACCAGCGTGTCGCCGTTGACGATCACGTGCGTGCCGCTCACCTCCACCACGTCGCCGGGCGTCCCGATGCAGCGCTTGATGAAGTCCTTGGTGGGATCCTGCGGGTACTGGAACACGATCACGTCGCCGCGGTGCGGCTGCCGGATGCCGGGCAGCCGCGTGTGCGTGAACGGCAGCTTGGGGCCGTACTCGAACTTGTTCACGAACAGGAAATCACCGACCAGCAATGTGTTCAGCATCGATTCCGACGGAATCCGGAACGCCTGGATCACGAACGCGCGCAGCACCATCGTGATGACCAGCGCCCACAGCGCGGCCTCCACGTACTCGCGCACGATGGAGCGCTTCTTCGTCCCCGTCCCTCCGCTTCGGCCCCCACTCCCGCTCCGGACGTCGTAGGACATGACTAACGCTCCACCTTGAGCACCGCGAGAAACGCCTCCTGCGGGACCTCCACCGTTCCGATCTGCTTCATACGGCGTTTGCCCTCCTTCTGCTTCTCGAGCAGCTTGCGCTTGCGCGTGATGTCGCCGCCGTAGCACTTGGCCGTCACGTTCTTGCGCATCGCGCCCAGGGTCTCGCGCGCCACGATCTTGCTGCCGATCGCGGCCTGGATCGCCACCTGGAACATCTGCTTCGGGATCAGCTCCTTCAAGCGCGCGCACAGGTCGCGGCCCCAATCGTAGGCCTTGTCGCGGTGCACGATCGCCGACAGCGCGTCCACCGGCTCGCCGTTCAGCAGCAGGTCGAGCTTCACCACCTCGCCCTCGCGGTAGCCGTCGAATTCGTAGTCGAGCGAGGCGTAGCCGCGCGACACGCTCTTCAGCCGGTCGTAGAAGTCGAGCACGATCTCGGCCAGCGGCAGCCGGTAGGCCACGCGCACGCGCCGCTCCTCCAGGTGCTCCAGGCTCACGTACATGCCGCGGCGGTCCTGGCACAGCTTCATGATGTTGCCAAGGTACTCGCTCGGCGTCAGCACGTGCGCGAGCACGTACGGCTCCTCCACCAGCTCGATGGTCTGGGTGGGCGGCATCTGGCTCGGGTTGTCGACGTTCAGCACCTCGCCGTTGGTGAGCAGCACGTTGTACTCCACGCTCGGTGTGGTGGCGATCAGGTCGATGTCGAACTCGCGCCGCAGCCGCTCCTGCACGATCTCCATGTGCAGCAGCCCCAGGAACCCGCAGCGGAACCCGAACCCGAGCGCGGCCGAGGTCTCGGGCTCCCACACCAGCGACGCGTCGTTCAGCACCAGCTTGCCGAGCGCCTCCTTCAGCGCCTCGTACTGCTCGGCCTCGAGCGGGTACAACCCCGAGAACACCATCGGCTTCACGTCGCGGAAACCGTGCAGCGGCGCCAGCCCCTCGACGCCGGCGTCGCCGATCGTGTCGCCCACGCGCGCGTCGGCCACCGACTTCACCCCCGCCACCAGGTAGCCCACCTGGCCCGCGCGCAGCCGGTCCACCGGCTCGAGCTTGAGCCGCAGGCGGCCGACCTCGGTGACCTCGTAGCGCTTGCCCGTGGACAGGAACCGGATCTGATCGCCGGCGCCGACCGAGCCGTCCACGACCCGGATCAGCGCCACCACGCCGCGATACTGGTCGAACTTGGAGTCGAAGATCAGCGCGCGCAGCGGCGCGTCGGGCTCACCCGTGGGCGGCGGGATCTCGGCGATCACCCGTTCCAGCAGCTCGGGCACGCCGAGCCCGGTCTTGGCCGAGATGCGCAGCACGTGCTCGGCCGGCGTGCCGGTCACGTGCTCGACCTCGAGCGCCACGTCGTCGGGATGCGCGGCCGGCAAATCCACCTTGTTGAGCGCCGCCACGATCGCCAGATTCTGCTCGCGCGCCAGCAGCCAGTTGGACAGCGTCTGCGCCTCGATCCCCTGCGACGCGTCCACCACCAGCACCGCGCCCTCGCACGCCGCCAACGCGCGCGACACCTCGTACGTGAAGTCCACGTGGCCCGGGGTGTCGATCAGGTTGAGCTGGTAGACGTTTCCATCCTGCGCGCGGTACTCCATCGCGATGGCGTGCGACTTGATCGTGATCCCCTTCTCACGCTCCAGGTCCATGTCGTCCAGCACCTGGGCCTTCATCTGTTGCGGCGTCAGCGTGTGGGTCAGCTCGAGCAGCCGGTCGGCCAGCGTGCTCTTGCCGTGATCGATGTGCGCGATGATGCAGAAGTTGCGGATCGAGGCCAGCCGCGGATCGCTCAAAACGCCCACTCCAGCGACACGCGCGCGCCCGTGGGCCGGCCCGGACGCGGGCCCCGCGGCAGCGCCCTGTCGGTCTCGAACTCGGCGCGGAAGTGCTTGAAGTTCGCGTCCACGTAGGCGTCCACCAGCGCGTACACGATCACGCCCCCCAGCAGCCATTCGTGCGTGTTGAGCAGGTTGAGCCGGTGGTTGTAGCGGTCGATCAGCGCGTTCTGCGTGTCGAGATCGCCGGTGCCCACGTCGATCTGCTCGCGCAGCCGGTCCAGCTCGCGGTTGTCGGCGAGCGCCGCGGTCGCGAGCGCGATCTCGCCGCTGCCCAGGATCACGGCCTTGGTCCACGAGCCGTTGGAGGCCTGCCCCCAGCCCGGCACCACCAGCGAGCGCAGCATCACCCAGCGCGGCTGATCGAAGCGCTTGACCACGGGCTCGTGGCGCGAGGCCGTGTCGGCCGCCGCGGCGCGCTCGTCCGCCTGCGATGCGCCGAGGCTGTCACGCGTCGCGCTCGGGCTGCCGGCCGTGGGCTGGCCCACCGGCGACTGGGCCCGCGCGGCGCCGCCGGCGACCAGCATCGCCGCCACCGCCAGCGCGCTCCACCCGCAACGCCGGTGCCGAGTTGGCGGGAACGCGTGGGAATCGAACCCACCTCGGGCGCTCTCAACGCCCGACCGCAGGATTTGAAGTCCCCGGAGGCCACCAGACCCCATTCGCTCCCGCATACGCCGCTGCATCGAACGCGTGACTATACGCGAAGCCTCGGCGCGCCCGCCATCGCCGCGCCCGTGCGTGGCGATCGCGCCAACGCCGGCATGCGAAGGCCCGCCGGCGGAAGCCGGCGGGCCCGCGCGCCGCCACGCCGGACGTCAGAATTCGATGCCGGCCGTCACGGGGATCACCTGGATCGACTTGGTGTCGATCACGCCGCCCGTGTCCGTGTACACATTGTCCACGCGGCCCTGGATGAAGCCCGCGATCGCGCCGAAGTGCAGCGCGATGCCCGCACCGCCGTTGATGCCGAAGTGCGTCTTCGAGGTTTCGCCCTCGGCGCCGGACACGTCGGTCTTCAGATTGTACGCGCCGACGCCGGCGGTGATGTAGGGATGGATGGGAAGGCCCTGCATCAGGTCGAACTTCACGTCGCCAAGGCCGCCCAGCATGCTGCTGGTGCCGGACGTGGCGAGGCCGCCCGTGCCCGTGCTCACGGCCGCGTCCTTCATGTCGAAGCGCTGGAAGCTCACGTTGACGCCGAGCGACACCGGAAATCCCGGCAGCCGGACGCGCGCGTAGCCGAGCCCGTTCCAGCCGTTCTTGAGTGCGTCCTTGGCATCGCTCACCGGCAGCGCCACACCGCCGCCGATCCCGAAGGTGAACATTCGCTGATGCGTTCCGCCGCCCATCATCCCCATGGCATCCATGTTCGCGGCGAACACCGGCGCGGCGCACAGCGCCACGGCGACGACAGCGATCCACGACATCCCACGCGCACGCATGATTCGGCCTCCCCCGGTTGCGGGGTCGCGGTGCCACGCGCGCCGCGCGCGCACGCTCCCCGATTCGGGCGCAGCGTAGCGGTTCGGCGGCGATCCGGGTAACGGATTCGCGCGGCGGGCGCCGTGCGGGACCGGCCGGCTAGACCAGCTCCAGCGCGCGCGCGCCGCGCGCGACGGCCTCGCCCGCCTCCACCACCCACACGCGGCGTTTGCGCAGCGCGGCGATCAGCGCGCGGGCGCGGCGCGCCGGCACGACGATCAGGAGACCGCCCGAGGTCTGCGGGTCGTACAGGGCCGGCAGCAGCTGGGGTGCCACCGCCTCCTCGTCCACCGCGCCGGCGAAGAACGCGCGGTTGCGCCCGAGGCCGCCCGGCTGGGCGCCAGCCGCGGCCAGCTCCGGCACGCGGGGCAGGAACCACTCGCGCGTGGGATGCAGCTTGAGCGTGACGCCGCTCGCGTCGGCCAGCTGGCTCGCGTGGCCGATCAGCCCGAACCCGGTGACGTCGGTGGCGGCGCGCGCCCCGAATTCGACCGCCGCCTCGGACGCGCGCCGGTTGAGCATGGTCATGTGGCGCGTGAGCCGCCGGGCGAGCGCGGGCTCGAGCCGGCCCTGCTTGAGCGCGGTCGAGAGGATCCCGGTGCCGAGTGGCTTCGTCAGCAGCACGCGGTCGCCAGGCCGGGCGCCGGCGTTCGTGAGCAGGTGCTTGCGCTGCACCACCCCCGTCACGGCGTAGCCGAACTTGAGCTCGGGATCCGTCACCGAGTGGCCGCCCAGAATGCTGACGCCGGCCTCGCGCATCGCATCCTGTCCGCCGCGCATCACCTCGGCCAGCACCGCGGGGCCGATGCCGTGCTCGGGCACGCACAGCACACCGAGCGCCGTCACCGGCCGGCCGCCCATCGCGTACACGTCGGACAGCGCATTGGCGGCCGCGATGCGGCCGAAGTCGTAGGGGTCGTCCACGACGGGGGTGAAGAAATCCACCGTCTGGACCAGCGCTTCGCCCCGCCCCCACGCGAACACGCCGGCGTCGTCGAGGGTCGAGGCGTCCACCAGCACGCGCGCGTCGCGCTTGAGCGGCGGCAGGGAATTCAGGGCGTCACGCAGGTCCGCCGGACCCAGCTTCGACGCTCAACCCGCGCATGTGACGAGCTGCGTGAGCCGCACCTCGATGCGGCGCCGGTCGCCGTCGGGCGTGACGGCGGGCGCGGGGCGCGCGCGGCGCCGCGTCGCGACCGCGGGGCGCAGGCGCCGTCCCGGCATCGCGATTACAGGTCGCGGCCGAGCGCGATACAGTCGATCTCGACCTTCGCGCCCTTCGGCAGCCCGGCCGCGGCGATCGTGGTGCGCGCCGGCAGCGACTCGCCGAACGACTTCGCGTACACCTCGTTCATGGCCGCGAAGTCCGCCATGTCGGCGAGGTACACGGTGGTCTTCACCACGTCCTCGAACGTGAGCCCCGCGCCGCGCAGCACGGCCGCCAGGTTCTTCAGCACCTGCGCGGTCTGCGCCGCGACGTCGTCGCCCACGAGCTGACCGCTGGCGGGGTCGAGCGCGATCTGGCCGGAGGTGAACACCAGCTTGTTGCCGCCGTGCAGGCGCACGAGCTGCGCCTGGCGGTAGGGGCCGATCGCCTGCGGCGCGTCGGGCACGGCCAGCGGCGTCTTCATTCGACCGTCACGCTCTTCGCCAGGTTGCGCGGCTGGTCCACGTCGCACCCGCGCAGCACGGCGATGTGGTACGCCAGCAGCTGCAGCGGCACCACCGACAGCATCGGCTGCAGCATCGGCAGCGTCTGCGGCACGTAGATGACGTGGTCGGCCAGCCGCGCCACGTCGGTGTCGCCCTCGGTGGCGATGGCGATGATGCTGCCGCGGCGCGAGCGCACCTCCATCATGTTGCTCATCACCTTGTCGTAGGCCGAGTCGCGCGTGCACATGAACACCACCGGCATGTTGCGGTCGATCAGCGCGATCGGGCCGTGCTTCATCTCCGCCGCCGGGTAGCCCTCGGCGTGGATGTAGGAGATCTCCTTCAGCTTGAGCGCGCCTTCCAGCGCCACCGGGAACTGATAACCGCGCCCCAGGTACAGGAAGTTGTTGTGGTGCTTGTACTGCTCGGCGATCTTCCGCACCTCGGCGCTGCGCGACAGGATCTGTTCCACCTGCCCGGGCGCGTCGTCGAGCGCGCGCGCCAGCTGGATGCCGGTCTCGGCGCTCATCGCACGCGTGCGGCCGAGCGCCAGCGTGAGCAGCGCCAGCACCGTCACCTGGCACGTGAACGCCTTGGTGCTCGCCACGCCGATCTCGGGGCCGGCGTGGATGTAGACGCCGCCGTCCGACTCGCGCGCGATGGTCGAACCCACCACGTTGACGATGCCGAGCGCGCGCGCGCCCTTGCGCTGCGCCTCGCGCATCGCCGACAGCGTGTCGGCGGTCTCGCCCGACTGCGAGATCACCAGCACGCACGTGCCCTCGCGCACGATCGGGTTGCGGTAGCGGAACTCCGACGCGTACTCGACCTCGACCGGGATGCGCGCGTGCTCCTCGATCATGTACTCGCCGATCAGGCCGGCGTGCCACGACGTGCCGCAGCCCAGGATGATCAGCCGGCGGATCTCGCGCATCTCCTCGGTGGTCATGTTGAGACCACCCAGCCGCACCAGCCCTTCCTTGGTGTCGAGCCGGCCGCGCATCGAGTTTCGCATCGCCGCGGGCTGCTCGAAGATCTCCTTCAGCATGAAGTGGTCGAACCCGCTCTTCTCGATCTGGGTCAGGTCCCACTCCACCTCGTGCACCGCCTTGTCGATGCGCTCGGCCGTGACGGTGGCGGTGTGGAAGCCGTCCGGTGTCAGCACCGCCATCTCGCCGTCGTCCAGGTACACGACCTGGCGCGTGTGGTCGATGATCGGCGCCACGTCGGAGGCCAGGAAGTACTCGCCGTCGGCGATCCCCACCACCAGCGGCGAGCCCTTGCGCGCGCCGATCACCGTGCCCGGCTCGTCTGCCGACATCACCGCGATGCCGTAGGTGCCCTCGACGTCCGCCAGCGCGGCGCACACCGCCAGCTCGAGTTTCAGCCCGCGCGCCCGATGCTTCTCGATCAGGTGCGCGAGCACCTCGGTGTCGGTGTCGGTGGTGAACACGTGCCCCTCGGCCTTGAGCGCGGCCTTGAGCACGGCGTAGTTCTCGATGATGCCGTTGTGCACGAGCGCGAGCCGGCCGACGCCGTCCACGTGCGGGTGGGCGTTGACGTCGTTGGGTTCGCCGTGCGTGGCCCAGCGCGTGTGCGCGATGCCCGAGGTGCCGGGCAGCGACTCGCGCGCGAGCCGGGACTCCAGCTCGCGGATCTTGCCCGCCGCCTTCACCACCTTGAGGCCGTCGCCGTTCTGGATCGCGACCCCGGCGGAGTCGTAACCGCGGTACTCCAGCCGCTTCAGGCCTTCGACCAGGATCGGCAGGCACGGGCGGTGCCCCACGTAGCCGACGATGCCGCACATGCCGCTTAACCCTCCTGCGGAGCGCCGACCGCGGCGCGCGCCTGTTCGACCAGCTCGCGGGTGCGGCTCTCGGTCGCCGTTTCGGCGATCACCCGGAACACCGGCTCGGTTCCCGAGGGGCGCACGTGCACCCACTCCCCATCGCGGCTGAACCGGAGCCCATCGTCCGTGTTCAGCGCCCAGTCTGCAAAACGCCCGCGGAGCCGTGGCGCCATGTGCTGCCACGAGCCGCCCGCGAGCGGGAACTTGCGCTTCACCATCGCGTAGCGGGGCAGCGCGTCCACCAGCGCCCGCAGCGACGCGCCGTGCGACATCGCTTGCAAGGCGAGTGCCACGGCCACGAGGCCGTCGCGCCCATGGTGGGCCGCCGGCAGGATCATGCCGCCGTTGCCCTCGCCACCCGCCACCGCGCCCACGCGGTGCATCGCTTCCACCACGTGCGCTTCGCCCACCGGCGTGCGATGGAGAGCCACACCGGCATGGGCGGAAACCGCCTCCATCATAAGGCTGGTGGAGAGGTTTGTCACCACCGGGCCCGGCCGTTGCGCGAGCACCGTCTGGGTCCCGAGCGCCACCGTGTACTCCTCGCCCACCGCGATCCCGTCCGCGTCCACCAGCGCCGCGCGATCGGCGTCGGGATCGAACGCCACGCCGAAATCCGCGCGCGCCGCGCGCACCGCGCGCGACAGCGCGGTGAGGTGCTCGGGCAGCGGCTCGAGCTCGCGCGTGAACGCGCCGTCGGGCTCGCAGTCGAGCGGCGTCACCCGCACACCCAGTTCGGCCAGCAGCGCCGGCGCGGCCACCCCACCCACGCTGCGGCAGCCGTCCACCACCACGTGCAGGCCGCGCGCGCGGATCGCCTCCGCCTCCACCACGTCGAGCGCGAGCACACGCTCCAGATGCCAGGCGAGCGCGTCGGATTCGGAGCGCACGTGGCCGATCGCGTTCCACGCCGCCCAGGGCGAGGCATCGGACTCGAATCGCGCGCGGACGGCGGCGCCGGCGCGCGCGTCCAGGAACTCGCCTCGGTCGGACAGGAACTTGAGCGCGTTCCAGGGCGCGGGATTGTGGCTCGCGGTGATGATGACGCCGCCGGCAGCGCCCAGATGCTCGACGGCGATCTCGACCGTGGGCGTGGTGGCGAGCCCCAGGTCGATGACGTCGCGGCCCGCGCCGGTGAGGCCGGCGGTGACGGCGGCGAGCACGAGCGGACCCGTGGTGCGCGCGTCGCGGCCGACCACGATCGCGCCGGCCGGCGCCTCGCGCGCGAACGCCGCGGCGAAGCGCGCCACGACGTCGGGCGTCAAGGATTCGCCGACGATGCCGCGGATGCCGGCGACGCTGATCATCAACCCCGGCGGGGCCTGGCGCTCGTTCACGACGGACTCCGTTCCGATGGGACGCGGCCGCTGCCGCGTGACGATACGTGAGCGCCGTGCTGCGCCACAACGCCGGCGGTGTCCGCCAAGCGAAGAGCCCCGGCCTTCGGGACCGGGGCTCTCGCACTGGAGCCGATGGGCGGGGTCGAACCGCCGACCTATCGCTTACGAGGCGATTGCTCTACCACTGAGCTACATCGGCGCTGCCTGGCACGAACGCCCCCCACGCGCGGCCGGAAACCCGTTGCGGAGCCGACGTTCGCTGCCGGCGAGGCGCGGCGCCCGAGGCGGGTGCCAGAAGATGGTGCGACCCCCCAGAATCGAACTGGGGACACCGTGATTTTCAGTCACGTGCTCTACCAACTGAGCTAGGGTCGCACCCCAGCCGCTAACTTGAGGGCACGCATGCTATTCGGTGCTCCGTACGAGGTCAAGCGCGAGCGGAGTGTGATGGCCGGCGTCACGGCATGCGCTCGCCGGCCATGCGGCGCCGCGGCGTTCGTGCGATCGGACAGCGGCGGCGCTAGGATGCGCGCGTTCACGTCCGGCCAAACGATGATGGTGTGGAACACTGCGATGGCTTGCCGTCGCGCTCGCGCAAGGAGCTCGTCGATGCGCATTCGTTCGAGAATCACGTTCACGGGTCTGCTGGCGGTCGGTCTCGCGCTCGCGCTGCTGGCGCCCGGCGCGGCGCTGGCCAGGGCGCGCGCGAAGGGCGGCGCCACCGGGCGCGCGCGCGCCGCAGCGGCCGTCTCCGGCCCGGTCGACCTCAACACCGCCTCGCAGGCGCAGCTCGAGGCGCTGCCGGGTGTCGGCGCCGCCACGGCGAAGAGGATCATCGCGGGCCGCCCGTACACGTCCGTGTCCGACCTGCGGCGCGCCGGCGTGACGGCGGCCACGATCGGGAAGATCTCGAACCAGGTGACGGTGAGCGGTGCCGCCCCCGCACCGGCGGCGCGCGAGGTCACGAACGAGCGCAAGCGCGGCGGCCGCGCAGCCTCGCGCGCGCAGCCCGCCGCATCGGGCCCGGTGGATCTCAACACCGCATCGCAGGCCGAGCTCGAGGCGCTGCCCGGCGTCGGCCCCGCCACGGCGAAGAAGATCGTCGCCGGCCGGCCGTACACGGCCGTCACCGACCTGCAGCGCGCGGGCGTCCCCAAGCGCACGATCGAAGGCATCTCGGGCATGGTCATCGTGTCCGGCGCGCGCGCGGGAGAGCCCGCGGCCGGGGGCGCCCGGCGCACGATCTGGCCGTTCCAGCGAAAGGCGGCCGGCGGCCCGGGCGCGCCATCCACCGAGGCCACGCCCGCCT
>DASSIN010000242.1:0-3821 GCA_035691845.1 Candidatus Eiseniibacteriota bacterium
AGGTGCCGCGCGGGCGTCCCGCGGGTGGGATCAGGCGCCCGCCGCGCGGGGATTCCCGCGCAGCAGGTGGGCGAGCGGGCGCACCGCGCGCGCGCCGCCGGCCGCGCGGGTGAGCTGCGCGCGGTTCGCGCCGCCCATCGCCCGCGCCCGCAACGTGAAGCGTTGACGCCCGCAGCCGGCGCACCGTAGGCTTTTCCGAGGCCGCTTTCGCCGTGCATGCGAACCCGTTTCACGTGGGTACGGTTCGTGCGCTGCGTGAGGGTGGCCGGCGGGCCACCATGGCCCGCGCAGCCGCCATCGAGGCAGGGATGCGCGTCCAGAGGTTTCCTTCCGTGCAGCTCGATCGCATCCCGCCCCCGCTCCAGCTCGTCGCCTCGATTCCGCCCGCGAATTCGGGAACGCCCGCCCCGGCCGTCGGTGTAGTTCCCCCCATGGCCGCGCCGCGCCGCATGGCGAGCGGGTGGCAGTGGCTGGCGCTCGTGGTGCTCGCGCTCTGCCTGCTGGGGCAGGGCGAGCGCTCGACCGTGGACCTGCGGTTCGCGACGCCCACCTCGACGCTGTTCACCTACTGGGAGGCGCTGCGCGCAAACGACGAATGGACGCTCGCCCAGTGCATGCTCGACGACACCGAGGACCGGCCGTTCGCGGGCATGCTGTGGTTCATGCCGCCCACGCGCCGCATCCACCTGGACCAGTTCCACACGCTGGGGGTGACGGGCGGACGCATGGTGGTGACCTACCAGGTGCGCTTCCGGCCCACCGGCACCGGGCGCGACCTGACGTTCCAGACCAGCAACGAGCTGGTGCGCGATCACGGCGAATGGCGCATCGCGCGCGGCATCGGCAGTGCCAGCATCCCCGAGTGGCGCGCGATCCCGCGCCCGGTGGTGCTGTAGCGCGATCGGCGCCTCCTCGCGCCCGCCGGCCGGCGGCGGCTGCGGTTGACAGTCGCCGCGAGCCACCCCTAGCCTCATCCGGTTCTCCCACCCGGCCGGCGTTCCCACGCGAGGCACCATGATTCGGAAGCTCCGCCCGCTGTTGTTCGCGTTGTCAACCGTTCTGCTGGCCGCTCCCGCCTCGGCCACGAAATACGCGGGCGAGTTCCTCAAGATCCCGATCGGCGCGCGCGCGGTGGGCATGGGCGGCGCGTTCACGGCGGTGGCCGACGACGCCACGGCGCCGTGGTGGAACCCCGCCGGCATGGTGTACCTGCCATACAAGGAAGTGATCCCGCAGCATCAGGAGAAGTTCGGCTCGCTCGCCAACCACGACTACATCGGGGCGGTGGTGCCGCTCGACGGCGGCAAGAACCATCGCGCGGCGCTGGGCGTCGGGATCGTGCGGTTCGGCGTCGACGACATTCCGGTGACCCCGCGGCCCAGCGGGCTCGTGGCCGGGCGCGACTTCCTCGACTACGGGCGCGACGGCGATCCCTCCACGCCCGACCCCGGACAGGGCGACGGCGTGTGGGAGCCGGGCGAACGCCTGCTGCTGACCGAGGACGACCTGTTCATGGCCAGCAGCAGCAACATGGCATACGTGCTGTCCTACGCGCGCCAGCGCGACGCGCACTGGTCGTGGGGCGGCAGCCTCAAGTTCGTGACCGAGAGCATCCCCGACACGATTCCGGGCGAGCACGCGCACGCGTTCGGCGCCGGGTTGGACGCCGGCGTGCTGTACATGCCGACCGACGCCGTCACGATCGGCGGCGCGTTCCACGACGTCACCAGCACGTACCTGGCGTGGAGCAACGGTTCGCGCGAGACGATCGCGCCAACGCTCGACACCGGCGCCGCGTTCAACTTCAAGCCCGCCGACCGGCACGCGCTGACGTGGGCGGTGGACCTGGGCTGGAACTTCGAGGATCGCCGGTTCGATTCGGAGCTGAACCTGGGCGCGGTCACGGCCGACCTGCGCACCGGCATCGAGTACTGGTATCGCAACCTGTTCGCGCTGCGCACCGGCATCAACGCCAAGGACCTCGATTTCGGCGCCGGGTTCCGCTACAAGCAGATCGGCGTCGACTACGCCGCGTCGCTGCCGCGGTTCTTCGCGAGCAACGACAAGCAGTTTCCGAACGATCAGAACCTCGACACCACGCACCTGATCTCCGCCTCGTTCGCCTGGTAGTCGCCGCGCGCCAAGGTTCGCGCGCCCCGGAATTCCGGGGCGCGCGTTTGCGTTGGTGGGCGCCCGCGGCCGCGGCGGCGCGTGCAGGGGGGAATCCCTGGCGTCGAACGGCGGAGCCCGCGCGGCGGCGGAGCGGCGGTGGTGGCATCGCGCTCCCATGCGGCCGCATCCACTGGAGTGAAGCCGCACGCTTCGGACGAGCTCGCTGGATGCCGGGCCCGGGAGCGTGCCCGAGTTGAACCTGCGCGGGTCGCGCGCATTCGACGGACCCATCGGGCCATGCTCCCACGCCGCCCCGCGTCGCACGCCACCCGCCGCTCCGCTCGCGTGTGGCGGCTGGCAGCGCTCACGCTCGCCGCCCACGCCGCGCTCGCGCTCGCTGCGCACCCCGCGCACGCGCAACCGGTGTTGCCGACCGGGTTCAGCGATCAGGTGGTCGTCAGCGGACTGTCGAGCCCGATCGCGCTCGCGTTCCTGCCCGACGGCCGCGCGCTCGTGGCCGAGTACCACGTTCCCGACATCCGCTGCATCCGCGGCGGCACGTTCGCGCCCGGCGATCCCGCGGCCAACTTCGACGACATCCGGACCGATCAGTGGGAGAACGGTCTGCTCGGGATGGCCGTGGATCCCGGCTGGCCGCAGCGGCCCTACCTGTACATTCTGTGCGGCGACCGCGCGTCCGCCACGCTGCGCATTTCGCGCTACGCCGGCTCGGGCGATCTCACCGGCGGCGGCGACGGCAGCCTGCAGTTCTCGACCGCGACGCGCTACGACGTGCTGACCGGCATCCCGTGCACGCAGCTCGAGCACCACGCCGGCACGCTGCGGTTCGGGCTCGACGGCATGCTGTACGCGAGCATCGGCGACGACAGCCAGCCCTGCAACGCGCAGGATCCGACGATCGCCACGGGCAAGATCCTGCGGCTGGACGTGTCGCGGCTGCCGGCGGGCGCGGGCGGGCCGCCGGCGGTGTCGCTGATCGCTCCGCCCGACAACCCCTACGCCGGCTCCAGCAGCAGCGTGGCGAAGCTGGTGTGGGCCGACGGGTTGCGCAACCCGTTCCGGTTCGCGGTGAGCCCGATCGACGGCGCGCTGATGGTGGCCGACGTCGGCGACGTGCAGTGGGAGGAGGTGGACCGCATCGCGGGCGGCGGCCGCAACGAGGGCTGGCCGGTGTACGAGGGCCCGGCGGTCTACGGCGACAACTGCGGCGTGCAGGGCGACGGCCCGGTGTGGAGCTATCCGCACCCCGGCATCACGGCCGCGATCATCGGCGGCCCGGTGTACGCGGCGCCCGCCGGCGCGACCGCGCCGTTCCCGCCGCCGTACCGCGGCGATGCGTTCTACAGCGACTTCTATTCCGGCGTGCTCGTGCGCCTCCACTTCGACGGCACGCGGTGGACGCGCGCCGCGCCCGTGCCGGGGCAGCCCGACACGCTGGCGTGGGCCGAGGGCTATCCCGAGATCGCCGACTGGCTGGTGGGGCCGGATGGCGCGCTGTGGTACGCGCGCTTCTCGGTCGACAACGTCGCCAACCAGGGCTATGTCGGCCGGATCGTGGCGGCGCCCGGCACCGCGCTGCCCGCCGTGTCCGCGAACGCGCCGGCGCTGATGCTGGCCGTGCCCGAGCCCAGCCCGACGCGGGCCGGCGCGCGCGTGCGGTTCGCGCTGCCGCGCGCGCAGGCGGTGCG
>DASSIN010000243.1:0-19466 GCA_035691845.1 Candidatus Eiseniibacteriota bacterium
ACGCGCTAGCCGCCTGGACCATCGCTCGAAGTGTGACGCCAAGTCGGTTGAAATCCGGCGCATCTCGACGCACGCGGCCGCCCGCTCACGCGGGCGGCCTGCGCGTTTGTGGCGCACACCACCCACCCCGCGAGCGCTGACGCATGTTCACGTTCGAGCCGATCGGCATCATCCGCTCGCCGTATCACGACACGGCCGAAATTCCGCGCGGCCCGGGGGCGCGTCACGACGCCGAGGGCACGCTCGAGCTCGAGCCGGGGCTCGAGGCCGGGCTCACCGACATCGAGGGGTTCTCGCACCTGTTCGTGATCTGGGTGTTCGACCGCTCCACCGACTTCGAGCTGATTGCGCATCCGCCGCTCGACGACCGCCCGCACGGAGTGTTCGCCACGCGCTCGCCGCGCCGCCCGAATCCGATCGGGCTCACGGTCGTGCGGTTGCTGGGTCGCGAGGGGCCGCGGCTGCGCGTGCGGGGGGTGGACATGCTCGACGGCACGCCGTTCCTCGATCTCAAGCCCTACCTGTCGAGCGTTCCGGCGGACGAGATCCGGCGCGGGTGGCTGGCCGAGGCGGAGGCGCGGCGGGGGACCTAGGCCCGCCATCGTTTCGCACGGCGTAACTTCCGAACACGAACCCATCGCCACATCGGGCGATTTCCCTTGTTTCGATCGGGGCGCTCTGTTTCGATACGGCTCGCGTTCCTCGCACGATCCGCATCGCTCTCTTCGCGTGCGACGAACGTCCGGAACCCTGCGAAGCTTCGCACCTGCTTCGCCCGGCTGGCCGCCACTTCCACCCAACCTATTACACGTCGAACGACCGCAACTCCCACGCACGCGCGTCGATGGCGCATTGCGCGGGCATCACCCTCGTGCCGCGCCGCGGCTGCCAGGAGAACCTCATGCGCTTCACGCTGTTCGCCCCTTTGATCCTCGTGGCCACCTGCATCGGTTCCGCCGCGCGTCCGGCGCGCGCGGAGTCCGGCCGGGCGGCGAAGCCGGCCGAAGTCCGCACCACGCTGCCGCCGACGCCGCAGCAGCAGGCGCTGGCCGCGCGCGCCACGTCGCTGAAGCAGCCGCCCACGGCGCGGACGCGCGCCGTGCGCTCGGCGCTGGCGCCCAAGCCGTGGCGTCCCACGGGGCTCAAGCCCAACAGCGTCAGCACGATCCGCACCCGCCCCGATGGTCCGCTGACGCCTGCGCAGCTGCGCAAGGCGGCGAGCGGCCCCGCCGGGCTTCCGCGTTGAGGCCGGCCATGAGAGCCCCCATCGCAGGTTTGCTCGGCGTCGCGTTGCTCGCCTCCGCCGCGCCGGCCCGGCTTCACGCGGCGTGCAGTCCACTCTCCAGCGGGGTGGCGGTCACGACGACGGCGACCGACAGCTACTGGCAGTTCACCCAGACGGACGCCTATTGGACGGCGGTGGGCGTCAGGCCGCCGTCGGGCACCGACTGGGACATGTACATGTACACGCCGGGGGCGACCGTCACGTGCACGAGCGCCCTGCTGGCGAGTTCGCTGGGCACCTCCGGGGTCGACTTCGTGATCGGCGACTTCAATCCCGGCCGGAACGCGACCGGCACCTACACGGCCGGCGCGCACATGTTCTCGGGCGGCGGCACCGGGACGATCGAATGGGACAGCGGCGCGGACCTGCTGCAGATCAACGATCCGCGCGTGGACGTGAGCACGGGGCCGGGCGACGTGCTGCACGTGTGGGACGTGTACCTGACGGCGGGCGCGAGCTACGTTTTCAGCATCAATCACCCGACCGGCACGGCCGACACGCGGCTGCTGCTGTTCCGCAACACCACGGGCGGGACGTACTGGGTGGGCCGGTCCTCGGCCCAGTTCGAGACCACGGGCTCCACCAGCTACACCGCGCCGTCCGACGGCTACTACGGGGTCGTGGTCGTCAACGACAACGGCCAGACGGGCAGCTACGGCGTCACGGTCGGGTCGTGCACGGCCCCCACGGCGCTCACGGCCGGCACGCCGGTCAGCGTTTTCACCGCCGAGAACTGGTTCTCGTTCGACCAGCAGTACAACTACTGGACCGGCGTGGCGGTGCGCGGCACTGGCTCGAACGACTGGGACATCAGCGTGAACAGCGCGGCCAGCGGCCAGTCCTGGCCGGTGTGCGAGAGCGGGACGCTGGCCACCTCAGCGGGCGTGCCGCCCTCGGTCGACTTCGTGGTCGGCGATTTCAACTACAACGCGCTCGGCAGCTATTACGTGCGCGCCAACCTGTTCCTGCAGGAGGGGAGCGGTCCCGCCACGGTGCAGTGGGACTCCGGCCCGGATCAGCTGGTGCTGAACGCGCCGCTGATCAAACGCAATCTGACCTCGAGCCAGCTGATCGAAGTGTGGGACGTGTTCCTGCAGACGGGCACGCTCTACACGTTGAGCATCGACAACAACGGCAGCACCGGGCCGCTGATGACGTACGTGTTCGAGCCGACCGGCGGCACGCAATGGGCGGGGCCGTCCAACGCGTACGCCGGCTTCCAGACGCCTCCCGGCTACAGCGTCACCGGCATCAGCCCGCCGGTCACCGGCTGGTACGGGATCGTGGTGGTCAACACCCAGGCCAGCACCGGCTTCTACGGCATCGGCATGGGCACCTGCTCGGGCGCGCCGGTCAACACGCTGGCCCGCCGCACCCCCACCAGCGGCTCCAACCAGTCCAACTTCTTCGACATCGGCGCCGGGGCCGACCCGCTCGGGCCATACTGGCAGGCGGCCGGCGTGCGCGGCGACATCTGGCAGGTCGGCGCATACGACCCGACCAGCCCCTCCACCGGCTGGCCCTACTGCTTCAGCAACTACTTCAAGACGTCCTCGATCGGGTTCCAGACGGTGGAGCTGGCGGTCGGCGACCTGGAATCGTGCCCGCCGGCGCCGGGCGCGCTGGTCGGGATCAACGCGTTCCAGGTGTTCGCCGGCGCGACCGCGCCCGTCAGCGTGGAGTGGGACCGGGCCGACACCAACCTGCCGCTCGGGGTGCCGATCAACGCCCCGATCGGATCGGGCACGATTCTGCGGGCCTATCGCGTGTCGCTGGCCGCGGGGCAGCAGTACACGTTCACGTTCGGCAGCTCGCCCGTGAACCTGGGCCACATGTACCTGTTCCACCCGGGCGGGTGCTCGCCCGCGTACTGGGCCACCAACGCGGACGCGGTGCTGTCGCTGTCGCACGGCAGCCTCCCGTACACGCCGGCCACGAGCGGCGATTATCTGGTGGTGGTGACGAACGAGGTCGGGCTGTCGGGCACGTACGGGATCAGCGTCAACGCGGGGACGGCCGCGGTGGACGAGCCCGCCGAGCGCGTCACCCGGTTCGCGGCGATCACGCCCAACCCGGGCCGCGGCGACGCGCAGCTCGAGTTCACGCTGGCGCAGCCGGCGCGCGTGGCGTTCGAGGTCGTCGACCTCGCCGGCCGCCGCGTGGCCACGCTCGGCGATGCGCAATATCCGGCGGGTCGCCACGCCCTGCCGTGGGAGGGGCGGTCCGGCGCCGCCTCGCTCGCGCCGGGCGTGTACCTGGTGCGGATGCAGGTGGACGGCCGCCCGGCGGGACAGCGCAAGTACACGGTGCTGCAGTAGGCGGCCCGCGGGCGCAGCGGATGGCCCGCGATCCGGGTTTCGACGGGGCGCATGCGCATCGGCGTGCGCCCCGTTTCCGTCGCCGCCGGCGCCGTTGCCCCGCGGCGCCGCCGTGCTACGCTCGGGCCCGGCATTCCCTTGCGGTGGGCACGGAGAGGGCCGCGTGATCGGCAGGCAGATCGATCGCTTCCGAATCGTGGGGAAGCTCGGTCAGGGCGGGATGGGCTCGGTGTGGAAGGCCGAGGACACGCTGCTGCATCGGCCGGTGGCGCTCAAGATCCTGTCCGAGGAGTGGGTGCACGTCGCGGAGGCGCGCCGGCGGTTCCTGCGCGAGGCGCGCGCGGCCTCGGCGTTGAGCCATCCGGGCGTGGCGACGGTGTACGGCGCGGGCGAGGCCGGCCCGGACGTGTTCATCGCGCTGGCGCTGATCGAAGGCGAGACGGTCAGCGAGCTGGCGGCGCGAGAACCGTTCGCGATCGGCGACGCGGTGCGGATGGCGATCGCCGTGGCCGAGGCGCTGGCGCACGCGCACGCGCGCGGCGTCGTCCACCGCGACATCACCGGGCGCAACGTGATGATCGACCGCGACGGGCGCGTGTTCGTGCTGGACTTCGGCCTGGCGGCCATGTCCGACAGCACCCAGCTCACCACCACGATGACGGCGATGGGCACGGCCGCCTACGTGGCGCCCGAGGTGGTGCTGGGGCATGGCGCCGATCCGCGCGCGGACCTGTACGGGCTGGGCGTGGTGCTGTTCGAGGCGCTGACGGGCTCGCTGCCGTTCGCGGGCGAGCGCACCGAGGGCCTGCTGTACGCCGCGGTCCACGAGCCGGCGCCGGCGCCCTCCACGCGCCGGACCGAGGTGCCGGCGTGGCTCGATGCGATCGTGCTGCGGCTGCTGGTCAAGTCGCCGGGCGAGCGCTATCCGGATGCCGACGCGCTGCTCGCGGCGCTGCGCGAGCACGCGCGCGAGGACGCGGGCGTGCGCGTGACCGGGGTCGCGGTGCGCGGCGCGGCCGAGCGTGCCGAGGCGGCGCCGGCGCGCCCGAACGCGGTGCTGGTGGCGCCCGTGCGGGCGGCCGGCGCAGATCCGGGCGACGCGCGCGACGCCGGCGGGCTCACCGATGCCGTGCACGCGGCGCTCTCGGCATTTCACGGGCTGGAGGTGATGGCGCTCGACGATCCCGAGGCGGCGGGGGATGGCGCGCGCCTGCGCGGCGAGGCGCGGCGGTTGGGCGCGCGCTTCACGCTCGCCGGCTCGCTGCGCCGCGCGGGCGACCGGCTGCGGCTGGCCTGGACGTTGACCGACGCCGCGACCGGCACGGTGGTGGCGGGCGACACGTGCGACGGCGCGGCCGGGCGGTTGTTCGAGCTCGAGGACCGCTGGCTCGACGGGGTGCGGTCGGCGCTGCGATCGGCGACGGGGCTGGCGGCCGCCGCCAGCCACGCCCGCGATCCGCACGCCCACCGCACGTTCCTCGAAGCGCTGGCGAAGCTCAAGCGCAGCGACAGCGAGATCGCGCTGGACGAGGCGATCGCGATGCTCGAGCGTTTGAACGAGCGAGGCGGCGACACGGCGTCGGTGAACGCGGCGCTGGGGCGGGCGTATCTCAAGAAGCACCAGCTCCGCTCCGATCGCGCGCTCGCGATCCGGGCGGCCGAGGCGTGCCAGCGCGCGATCGCGCTCGATCCCCACATGCCGGACGTGTTCGTCACGCTGGGCGACCTGCACCTGGCGACCGGCCGGCTGGAGGAGTCGATCGCGGAGTTCGAGCGCGCGCTCGAGCTGCGCGCGCAGCATCCGGACGCGCTGGCGGGGCTGGCGCTGGCGGCGATGCGGGCCGGGCGATTCGAGACGGCCGAGGACGCCGCGCGCGCGCTGATCGCGGCGCGGCCGGACGACTGGCTGGGCTACAACCGGCTGGGCGCGCTGCTCTATCGCCAGGGGCGCTACGCGCTCGCGATCGAGCCGTGGAAGCACGTGACCCGATTGTCACCCGACAATCCGATGGGGCACGCGAACCTGGCCTCGGCGCTGTTCGCCACCGGCCGGCTGGACGAAGCGCTCGCGTCCTACCAGCGCGCGGTGGCGCTCGAGCCCACGCCGTACGGCCACGCGGGGCTCGGCACGGTGCTGTTCTACCAGGGGCGCTTCGCGGACAGCGCGCGCGCGTTCGAGCAGGCGATCGCGCTGCTGCCGAACGACCCGGCGCTGTGGGGCAACCTGGCCAACGCGTGCGACGAGCTGCCGGACGGCGCGGCGCGCGCCGCCGAGGCGCGCGACCGCGCGATCGCGCTGATGCTCGAGCGGCTGGAGCTGAACCCCCACGACGCCGAGGGCTGGCTGATGCTCGCCGGCTGGCGCGCCGATCGCGGCCAGCGCGACCTGGCGCGCGAAGCCGCCGAGCGCGCGCTGGCGCTGGCGCCGGCCGATCCGTCGGTGCACGCGCGCGCGGCGGTGATGTTCGAGGCGGTGGGCGAGCGCGAGCGCGCGCTGGCGCTGTTCGAGCGCGCCCGCGCCGGCGGATACGCGGTCGACGTGCTCGCGGCGAACCCGTCGCTCGCGGCGTTGCGCTCGGACCCGAGGTTCCAGCGGTTGCTGGACGGAAGCCCCGCACCCCCGGCGGAATCGGTGCAGTCCCATCTGCAAACGGAGGATTCGCATGAAGCGACTGGCTGATCGCGCGCTCGGCGTCTGGGTGATGGTGGGGATCGCGTGCACGCTCCTGGCCGCGGCCGGTTGTGCGAAGAAGGCGGCGTCGCCGGGCGGGGCCCCGACGACGCAGGCGGCGGTGGGGAACGGGCAGCCCATCACCATCACGTGGGACAGCACCTCGAACTGCTCGAAGTACCAGCCCACGAGTGAACGCGTGAGCGTCGGGTCGGGAATCAACTTCAACTCCAGCCTGTCCCAGGCCGACACCGTGTACGCGCCCGCGGGCTGCTTCAGCGCGGGCGACACGTCGTTCGTCGTGATGCGCGGCCAGTCGCCCACGGTGAACGCCTACCGCGCCGGCAGCTATTCGCTGCGCTTCAGTGTTCCCGTATGCACATCGATCACGGGCGGGACGGGCCCCACCATCATCGTCGGCGACGGCGGACACTAGTTCGCGCGCACTTGGACGCGCCCCGGGAGCCGCTGCGCTCCCGGGGCGTCGTCGTGGGCGCGAATGCCAACGACGACGTGCGTGACGGCGCCCGGACACTTGCGCTAGACTTCTGCGGGCTTTTTGGCGATTCCCCCGCATCACAACCTTGGAGGGCATATGAGGTCGCTCACCCGCTCGTTGACTTTGCCCGTGATGGCCCTGATCGCGCTCGCGGCGTGGCATGCGCCGGCTTCCGCCTATGGCAAGGCCAGCCAGCCGCTCGCGCAGATCGAATTCTCCGGAAACTGCGACAACGTGAGCTTCCCGTTCTGCGCGCCGCCTCCGAACGGCGTCGGGACGGGCGGGATCTGGTTCTGGATCGAAGTGGACGCGGGCGGCGGCGGCGACATCCACGGCTCCGAGTGCGGCCACACGGTGGGAGGGGCCGGCGGGCCCGGCGGCGCCGGAGCGATCAAGGTCCAGGGCGACATCACCTGGACCTACAGCAATCGCGCCGACGGCGCCGCGGCGGGAGCGGAGACGTTCCCCGGCCTCGTGGATCCCAACGACCACTACTACCTGATCACGCTCCCGGGCGGCCAGGACAAGTTCCTGTTCCCGACGACCGTGAACCACTACTCGTTCCAGCCGGCCACCGGCGTGACGCTTCAGCTCCAGGTCGCGCCGTAGCACGGATCGCAGCCGTATCGCGCGGGGCCCCGGGGCGTCACGTTCCCCGGGGCCCCGTCGTGTCGGGGTCGGTGCCGTGGCGCCAGCCGGGCGCGGGTTCGCGGCCGGCGATGTCAGGCATTGGCGTGCATCTCCACGCTCTTGCGCTCGCGCCCCAGCATCACCACCAGCGCCACCAGCACGCCGACGACACCTGCGGTCCACGCCAGCGCCAGGGCGTAGTCGTTGCCGTGGCTCTCGGCGATGCCTGCCTGCCACGGGCCCATGCGCGACATCGCCAGGTTGCCGATCTGGTAGGCGAAGCCCGGCAGCATCGCGCGCGCGCCGGGCGGTGACAGCTCGTTCAAGTGCGCGGGCACGATGCCCCACGCGCCCTGCACCATGAACTGCATCAGGAACGCGCCCACCGCGAACAGCAGCGGCGTGGCGGCATAGGCCCACAGCGGGATCATCGGCAGCGCCAGCAGCGACGCGAGCGCGATCGCGCGCCGGCGGCCGAGCCGTTCGGAGATGGTGCCGAACACGATGCCGCCGAGCAGCGCGCCGACGTTGTAGACGATGGCGATCGTGCCGGTCACGCGCGGCGAATAGCCGTGCTGCACCTGCAGGAACGTGGGGTAGAGGTCCTGCGTGCCGTGCGAGAACGCGTTGAAGAACGCCATCAGCACCACCATGAACAGGAACACCGGCAGGTACGAGACGATGGCGGACAGCCCCGCGCGCGCGCCGGCGGGTCTGGGCTCGCGTCCGGCGAGCCACGCCGGCGATTCGTCGACGCGCGAGCGGATGTACAGCACCAGCAGCGCGGGCGCGGCGCCGACCACGAACATGCCGCGCCAGCCCAGCGCCTGGAATCCGAACGCGAACAGCGCCGAAGCCAGCAGGTAGCCGAGCACGTAGCCTTCCTGCAGGATGCCGGAGAACGTGCCGCGGCCCTTGGCGGGCAGCGATTCCAGCGCCAGCGCGGCGCCCACGCCCCATTCGCCGCCCATCGCGAACCCGAACAGCGCCCGCAGGATCAGCAGCGTGCGCAGGTCGGGCGCGAACGCCGAGGCCAGCTCGAACACCGAGAAGCTGACGACGTTCACCATCAGGATCGGCCGGCGTCCGTAGCGTTCGGCGAGCCAGCCGAACACCAGCGCGCCCAACGGACGCATGGCGAGCGTGAGGAAGATGCCTTCCGAAACCGCCTTCACGGTGGAGTGGAACTCGCCCGCGATCGACTTCAGCACGAACACGAAGATGAAGAAATCGAATGCGTCCAGCGACCAGCCCGCCAGCGAGGCCACGAACGCGTGGCGCTGGGAGCGGTTCAGCCCGCGAATCGGATCCAGCATCGCCTACCGGCTCCCGACCGCGCCCTCCGTCGTCTTGCGCACGCCCCATGTCGGCGGCGGCGGCTCCATCATCGCGCGCTGCACCGGGTGCTCCTTCAGCTGCTGCATCGCCACCTCGACCGCCTTCTCGAGCTGCGGATCGTGGCCGGCGATCACGTCCCTGGGCCAGTTCTCGACGTCCACGTCGGGGGTGACGCCGGTGTTCTCCACCGCCCAGTGGCCGTCGGCGGCGAAGAACCCGCCGCGCGGCGCGATCATCGAGCCGCCGTCCACGAACACGGGCGTGTCGGCGGTGTGCACGAGGCCACCCCACGTGCGCTTGCCCACCAGCGTGCCGACCTGGTGCGACTTGAACATGTACGGCAGGTAGTCTCCGCCCGAGCCGGACATCTCGTTCGCGATCATCACCTTCGGGCCCCAGATGCCGGCTTCGGGGCTGGTGAACGGCACGCGATCGCCGGCGACGTTGTTGAAGTAGCCGTCGAAGCGGCGCTGCATGACCTCGATCATGTAGTCGGCCGCGGAGCCGCCGCCGTTGTAGCGCTCGTCGATCACCGCGCCCTTCCGGTCCTGCTGGGCGAAGTAGTAGCGGTTGAAGCTGGCGTAGCCGGGCTGGCCGGTGTTGGGCAGGTAGACGTACGCGAGCTGCCCGCCCGACAGCTTGTCCACCAGCGCGCGGTTGGTCTCGACCCACATGCGCGTGCGCAGCGGCTGCTCGTTGGCGACGGGGACGACGGTGATGTCGTGCGCGCCATCCATGCCGGGGCGGTGGCTCACCGTCAGCACGGTCTGGCGATTGGCGGTGCCGTCGAGCAGGCGGTAGAGGTTGTCCGGCGCGCGCAGGTCCTCGCCGTTCACCGCCAGCACGTAGTCGCCGACGCCGACGTTCAGGCCGGGCACGCCCAGCGGCGACTTGAGATCGGGATTCCAGCTCTCGTTGTCGTAGATGCGCGTGATCCGGTAGCGCCCCTGGTCCACGTCGAAGTCGGCGCCCAGCAGCCCGCAGCGCACCTCGGGCACCTCGGGCATGTCGCCGCCGCGCACGTACGAATGTCCGATCGAGATCTCGGCGCCCATCATGTCCAGCAGGTAGTTCAGGTCGGCGCGGTGCTGCACGTATGGCAGGAACTGCCCGTACCACTGCCGCATCTTCGGCCAGTCGACGCCGTGCATGTTGGGGACGTACAGGTAGTCGCGCTGGTCGCGCCAGCCTTCGGCGAAGATCTGCGCGAACTCGGCGCGCGGATCGAGCCACATGCGCAGCGCGACCGGCAGCTTGCCGGCGCCGGCGGTGGGCGGCGCCTTGTCGGCGTCCACCAGGAACAGGCTGGGCGCGCTCGGGCGCGGCGCCTGGGCGCCGGGCGGCGGCGGGGGCGAGGGCGGCGCCGCCGCTCGGTACACGAGCTTCTTCCCGTCGGCGCTCACGGCGTAGTCGGCCACATCGCTCGCGAACGGGAGCGCCTTGCGCTCGCTCAACCGGTAGCGCATCAGCGTTCCGCCGCCGCCGGCGAAGGCGCCGCCGCCCGCGCTCTCGAGGTAGAACACGGTGCCGGCGCCGCCGGTCTTGAGCAGCGCGTACGGCTTCTCCGGCACGCCGGGCACGGCCACGATGCGCGACTGCAGGCCGTCGAAATCGATCGCCACGCGCACCGCCGGCCGGGCGGCGCCGGCGTCGCTGCCGGCCCCCGCCTTCGCGCCGCGCTCGTGGCCGCGACCCTCGACCGGCCCGCCGGCCGCGACCGCCACGGGCCCCGGCGTGGCCGGCGCGCCGCCCTCCTCGTCGCTCTCGGGCGCGAACGGCGTGGGATCGCCCTTCTTCAGCACCGCCAGGTAGAGCCCGAAGTCCTCGACGTGATCGTAGGAGGTCATGTCGAGCCACTGCGAGCGCAGGCCGAAGTCGGTCGAGGCCAGGAACCACAGGTACTTCCCGCTCGGATCGAACACCGGGTACATCGCGTCGGCCAGGCCGTCTGTGACCTGGTGCGACTCGCCGGTCTCGACGTCGGCGACGTAGATCGCGCGGAACAGCGAGTTCAGGTGCGCGGCGTATGCGACGTAGCGCGAGTCCGGGCTCCAGGTGGGGAACATCGTGCGCTGCGGCACCATCCACGGGTCCGCGCCCAGCATCTTCGCCTTGCCGCTCGCCACGTCCATCACCCACACCTTCAGATTGGTGTCGTGGTAGAGAATCTTGCGCGAGTCGGGCGACCACGACACGGTGTAGTAGTGCGTCGGCTTGGGCAGCGCGATCACGCGCTGCGGCTTGATGCCGCTCTGATCCTCGATCACGAGCTGGTATTCGCCCGAGCGGTCGCTGAACCAGCACACCCAGCGGCCGTCCGGCGACCAGGCGGGGTCGCGCTCGGCGGAGCCGCTCGAGCGCGTCAGGTCGCGCGTGTCGCCCTTTTCGGCCGGGATCGTGAAGATCTCGCCGCGCGCCTCGACCAGCACGCGCCGGCCGCTGGGCGAGATCGCGAGGTTGGTGACGTAGCCCGACACGTCCTCCCAGCGCGGCATCATCCACGGGAAGTCGCCGGCGGCGGCGATCGGGACGACGTGCTCCTGCTTCGAGCCCGGATCGAGCTCGTGCACCACGCCCGCCTGCTCGAACACCAGCGCGCCGGCGCCCGAGTCCAGCGTCTTCACGTCGAAGTCGGTGAAGTGCGTGAGCTCACCCAGCGCCTTGCTGCGCGTGTCGTAGCTCCACACGTTGGCGACGCCGTCGCGGTCGGAGATGAAGTACACGGTGTCGCCGATCCACACCGGCTGCATGTCCTTGGAGCCGTCCCACGGCGGCGTGGTGGTGTCGAACGACTTCAGGTCCGTGATCCAGATCGCGCGGTTCTGGCCGCCGCGGTAGTTGCGGCGCTCCTCGTCCCACGAGTTGTCCATGCGATAGGCGATGCGCGTGCCGTCGGGCGAGATCCCACCCTGGTAGGCGCGCGGCAGCGGCAGCGGCTGCTCGGGCCCGCCGGCGGCCGGCACCTTCCAGAACCGCGGCACGCCGATCGGCGCCCACGTCGCGCGCCCCGACGCGAACACCACGTCCCTGCCGTCCGGCGTCCAGCCCTGCACCTCGTCCGCGGCCGGATGCCAGGTGAGCCGCTTCGGCTCGCCGCCGCTCGCCGGCACCACGTAGACGTCGAGGTTGCCCGCGTACTGCCCGCTGAACGCGATCCAGCGACCGTCGGGCGAGAAGTGCGGACTCGAGGCCTGACCCTGGAAGCTCGTCAGCCGCCGCGCGGTGCCGCCGGCGCGATCCACGATCCAGATGTTCTGGGCGTATGCGAACGCGATCTGCTTCGCGCTCACCGTGGGGGAGCGCAGCATCTTCGTGGGGCTCGCGTCCCATTCGGACGCGTGCGCGCGCACGGGCGCGAGGCAGGCGCACGCGACGAGCGCGCGCATGACGAATCGGCGGGAGCGGCGTGGCATGGGCAGGCCTTCCGGATCGGGGATGGAATGTGTGGAGCGGTGGAACCGCCAGGTCCAGGCGGCACTCTACGACAGCCGCCCACCGTCTGGAATGGCGGCCGACGTCATGACGGGCGGCCGGCGCCGGTCCCGACGTCAGGCGATCGGCTGATGCGCCGGCACCCCGGTCGCCGCAGTGTCCTGACGCCACAACAGCGCGCCCACCGCGACGGCGCCGGCGAGCGACAGCAGCATGGCGATCGACAGCGGCAACCCGGCCCACACCAGCCCCGCGGCCGCCAGGCAGCACGCGCCGCACCCCAGGTCCCAGCCGCCTTCGCTGGCCACGGTGAACCGCATCGGGCACGGCGAGGCCTGCGCCAGGTTGTAGAGCCTCGACATCACCACGGGGGTCATCGAACCATGCACCAACGGCCCGAGCGCGTTCGCGAGCGTGGCCAGCCAGGGCGTGCCGTATGCGAACGCCTGCAGCACCAGCAGGCCGCCGCCCAGCGCCGATGCGAGCGCAACCGAGCGGCGCGTGTGCCCGAGGTCCACGAGCCGGCCGACCCCGAGGCTCAACACGCCGCCTGCCAGACCGGCGAGCGCCATCGCGCCGCCGTAGGCCGTGAAGCTCTGGCCCAGGGTCACGAACAATGCGATCTGCCACACGAACGTGAAGCCGGCGCCGAACCAGCCGTCGGCCAGCATCAGCGCCACGCCCGGCCACGCGGCGCGGAACCCGCCCGGGGCCTCCGGCTGCACCCTGACCTCGGGCGCGCCGAGCAGCGGCAGCGCCGCGAGCACCTGCACGACCGCCGCCGCTCCGAACGCGACGACGGCGCCGAGTCGCACGAGCGCCCATCCGCCGGCGAGCGGAGCCGCGACTCCGATCACCGCGGCGATCGCCTCCCGCGTGCCGATCTGCCCGCCACGCTGCGCGACGTCTCCGACCGCGGCGAAATAGGCGTGATGCGAGGTCCAGTAGAACACGCCGGCCAGCGCGCCCACCACGATCACCGCGAGCAGCGCGGCGTCGGGACCGTGCACGGCGGGCAGGATCGGGAACATCGCCGCCTCGAGCAGCGTGCCGATCACGAGCGTGGTGCGAATGCCGGAGCGCCGGGCGACCGCCAGCACCAGCGGCCGCAGCGCCAGCCGCACGACCAGGGTGGCCGATAGCGTGCACAACGTGAGCGGCACCGACACGCCGGCGCGCAGCAGGTACACGAACACGAACACGTCCGCCCCGCTCTGCGCCAGCTGCAGCACGGCGTAGTGCAGGTTGACGCGATTGATGGCTTCGTTGCGGAACAAGCTCATGAGGCCCAGAGCCTACCGGATGGCTGGGCGCCTGCCAGCATGGCAGTCGAATCCCTCGGGGCATGCCCTCGTCGCGGCCATTCCGTCGTTGACGCTGGCCGGTGCGAGTGCTTGGCTCGTCCCGCAGCACGCTGCTCTTTGGCGATGCTTCGTTCCCTCCCCCGTCAGAGACCGTGCATGAGCGAGCCCGCTTCGCGCGCCGGATCCGGTGCGTGGTCGTGCGCCCGGAATCGATCGGGCCCAAGGCGTGCGGCGCTCCCGAGCCGGCTCGAGCCACGCCCCTTCACCACCGCTTCAGCAGGGGGAGTCATGCGCGCCGCCATGGTGCTCTCGCTCGTCTCGTTGCTGGCAGGGATCGCCGCGCCCGCTCACGGCATGCGCCAGCTCAGGTTGCCCGTGCCGGCCAACGACATCGTCTACGACCCCGCCGACGGCATGATCTACGCGAGCGTGCCGAGCCGCGCGTCCGGCATCGGCAACACGATCACGCGCATCGATCCTGGTTCGGGCGCGATCGGACCGTCGGTGTTCGTCGGCAGCGAACCGGGCGTGCTGGCGCTGTCCGACGACGGCCACAGTCTGTACGTGGCGCTGGGCGGAGCGTCCGCGGTACGACGTTTCGACGTGGCCACGATGACGGCCGGAGTTCAGTTCAGCCTGGGATCCGATCCGTTCTTCGGGCCGTATCGCGCGCTGGACATCGCCGTTCAGCCCGGGCACCCCGACGTCGTCGCCGTGGCGCTCGGCAACAGCTGCTGCTCGCCGGGCTACATGGGGCTCGCGATCTTCGATCAGGGTGTGGCGCGCGGGCAGATGCTGCCGAGCTACCCGATCATGGACGCGATCGCGTTCGGATCCGATCCGTCGCGGCTGTACGGCTACAACGCGGAGACCACCGGCTACGACTTCACCCGCGTCACGGTGGACGCCACCGGCCCGCACGTGCTCGATTCGCTCGGCAGCCTGTTGAGCGGGTTCTCGACCCGGATCGTCTACGACCGCGGGCGCGTCTACGGCAGCAACGGACAGGTGGTGGATCCCGAAGCCCGCACGTTGCTCGGCACGTTCTCGTTCCCCGACTTCACCTATGGCACGTCCGTGGCGCCCGACTCGGCGCGCGTGTATTTCCTGAGCTCCGGCAGCTTCTTCTACGGCTCGCCAGAGATCTTCGAGTTCGACGCCGCCACGTTCACGCCGGTCAAGACCCGGACGCTGGCGGGCAGCTACGGCTCGCTGGGGCAGCTCGTGCGCTGGGGGGCCGATGGCCTGGCGTTCTCCTCCGACAGCGGCGTCGTGGTGTTGAGCGCGGTGCACGCGGCGGTGGTGGCCGATCTGGCGCTGTCACAGACCGACAACCCCGATCCGGCGCAGGTCGGATACTCCGTCACCTACACCGTGCGCGTCGAGAATCACGGGCCCGATGCCGCCGATCAGGTGGTGGTGCGCGACCGCGTGCCGGACATGACCACGTACCACTTCTTCAACACCCAACGCGGATCGGTGTCGGACTCGAGCGGCTGGGGCGTGTGGAACGTGGGCACGCTGGCGGCGGGAGACAGCGCGGTGATGACGCTCGTCCAGGGCACGAGCGCGCCGGGAACGCTGGTGAACGTGGCCACCGCGTCCAGCGCCACCACCGATCCCGACTCGTCGAACAACGTGTCCGCCGAGGCCACGCAGGTGGTTCCGGCGGGAGCGACGGACATCGACGTGTGGGTGACGCTCGGCGCCACGCCCGCCTCGCCCGGAGCGGGGCAGCCGTTCCAGCTCACCGCGTACTTCGGGAACCGCGGCCCGGCGCGCTCGGGCCCGGCGGTGTTGCAGGCCATCCTGTACGGGCCGGGAGTGCGCGTCCTGTCCGCATCCTCGAGTCGGGGCTTCACGATCGTTTCGGAGGACAGCGTGGTGTGCGACGCGGATTCGCTCGCCGCCGGCGACTCGATCCGTGTCGACATCCAGGCGATCTCCGACAGCTCGGGATACGTGAACTGCCTGGCGCAGGCATTCGGCACCGGAACCGAGTCCAGCTATTACGACAATCAGGCCTATCTCTACATTCCGATCCTGCCCTCGGCGCTGCAGCTGACCCGGAACCTGCTCGCGGAGCTGGACTCGATCGCGCTCAAGCGCAACGTCGATCGCTCGCTCACCAAGGATCTGAACGCGGTGCTCGCCGATTTGGCCGCGCGCGACACGTCGGCCGCGTGCGCCGATCTCTACGGCTTCATCGCGGACGTGAATCGCCAGGCGGGACGCCAGCTGGACGTGGATCAGGCGTTCTATCTGATCCGCGACGCGCGCCCGATCCTGACACTGCTGGCGTGCGGGCCGCCGAAGAAGGCGCAGCCGGTGGCGCTGGCCGGCGGGATTCCACCCGTGCCGGTGCTGGAGCTGGCGAGCGCGACCGGCGTCGCGCCGGTCCGGCTGCGATTCTCGCTGCCGGAGAGTGCGCCGGCGCGAATCGACGTGTTCGACCTGCAGGGGCGTCACGCGCGCACGCTGCTCGACGCCCGCGTCGAGCCGGGCTATCACGAAGTCGCATGGGACGCGGCGCCCCGGCACGCGGCGCCGGGCCTGTACTTCGCGCGGCTGACGAGCGCGCGGGGGGCGGCCGTCGTGCGCGTCCTGCTGCGGCCGTGAGCCGGGGCACATCCGCGTTCGCGCGCCGATGTCGTTGCCGGCTGACGTTGGCAAGCGAGCTCGAGCGGCGAGGGGGCGCCGGCGTGTGGCCGGCGACCCGACTCGCCGGCACCCATCGCCACTCTGCTATCCTGCGCCGGTTTCCCGTCGGCGTGGCCCCGACCGCCGGCACACTCCGCCCCGCAACACTCCCGGAGACGCCCATGCAAGCCAGATTCACCGTCACGCTCGCCGCCGCGCTCGCGCTGGCCGCCGCCACCGCGTTCGCGGCCGCATCCGGACCGCCGCCCGCGAAGAAGGTGCCGGTCACGGACAACTACTTCGGCACCACGCTCACCGACAACTATCGCTGGATCGAGGACCTCTCGAATACCGAGACCACCGACTGGATCAAGGCGCAGGCCGACTACACCAAGGGCGTGCTCGACCGCATCCCGGGCCGCGACGCGCTGATGGCGGACTTCGAGAACCTCGACGCCATGCGTCCGGCGGTGATCGGCGAGGTGGTGCGCAAGAACGGGCGCTATTTCTACCGCAAGACGCTGCCCACCGAGTCCGTGGGCCGGCTCTACTACCGCGACGGCATCAAGGGCGACGAGAAGCTGCTGTTCGACCCCACCGCGGGCGCCAATGGCAAGAGCGTGTCGCTGTCGTTCTTCGAGCCGAGCGAGGACGGCAGGCAGGTGGCGCTGGGTGTGTCCGAGCAGGGCTCGGAGTCGGCGACGATCCGCATCCTCGACGTTGACAAGGGCACGCTCGCGCCCGAGGCGATCTCGCCGTGCTGGCAGGGAATCGGCGGGTGGACCGCGGACGGCAAGGGGTTCACGTACAACCTGATGAACTCGAGCGACGTCCACGACAAGAACCGCGAGCTGAACACCAAGGCCTACTATCACGTGGTGGGCACCGATCCGAAGAGCGATCCGGTGGTGCTGTCGGCGGAGAAATATCCGGCGCTCGGCATGAAGGCCGAGGATCTGCCGATCGCCGCGTTCTCGGACGATCACAAGTGGATCGTGGCGGTGCCGGCCAGCGTGCGCAACGAGCAGACCATCTTCGTGGCGCCGGCGGGCGAGGTGACGGCGCCGACGATCCACTGGCGCCAGATCCTGAAGGCGGACGACGAGGTCACGCAGGTGATGGTGCACGGCGACGAGCTGTACCTGCTGTCGCACAAGAACGCGCCGCGCTACCAGATCCTCGAGACCAGCATCACCCACCCCGACGTCGAGCACGCCAGGGTGGTGATGCCCGAAGGCGAGAACACGATCCGCGGCATCAACCGCACCAAGGACTACCTGCTCGCCACCACCTCCGACGGCATCAACTCGCAGGTGTTCGAGTACGCGTACGCGGCAGGCAAGTGGGAGCAGGTGCCGCTGCCGCGCTCGGGCAGCGTGTCGGTGGGCGGATTCGACGACACGTCGAACGACGCGCAGGCGGTGATCACGTCGTGGACGCGGCCGACGGAGCGCTACGATTTCCAGCCGGCCACCCAGTCGCTGGCGTTGAGCGCGCTCAACATGCCCGCCAACTTCACCGGGCTCGACGACATCGCGGTGGACGAGGTGCAGGCGACGGCGAAGGACGGCACCCAGGTGCCGCTGTCGATCCTCTACAACAAGAAGCGGGTGCAGAAGAACGGCCAAGCCAACTGCTATCTGTCGGGCTACGGCGCCTACGGCATCTCGCGCAACCCGGGCTTCAGCATCTACAACCTGGGCCTCGTCAATCGCGGCGTGGTGGTGGCGATCGCGCACGTGCGCGGCGGCGGCGAGAAGGGCTTCGCCTGGTACCACGCGGGCTACAAGGCGACCAAGCCGAACACGTGGAACGACTTCATCGCGTGCGGCGAGTACCTGGTGCAGAACAAGTACACCTCGCCGGCCAAGTTGTTCGGCGAGGGGACGAGCGCGGGCGGGATCCTGATCAGCCGCGCCATCACCGAACGGCCCGACCTGTTCGGCGCCGCGATCGCCAACGTGCCGTGCGCGAACGCGGTGCGCATGGAGGCGACCCCGAACGGTCCGGTGAACACGCCGGAGTTCGGCTCGGTGAAGGACGAGGCCGGGTTCAAGGCGCTGTACGAGATGGACGGCCTGCAGCACGTGAAGCAGGGCGTCAAGTATCCGGCGGTGATCTGCGTGGGCGGCTTCAACGATCCGCGCGTGATCGTGTGGCAGCCGGCCAAGTTCGCGGCGGCGCTGCAGAACGCGACCGCCTCCGGCAAGCCGGTGCTGCTGCAGGTGAACTACGACAACGGCCACTTCACCGAGGACAAGAAGGTCGCGTTCCGGAATTTCGCCAACATGTACGCGTTCTGCCTGTGGCAGACCGGGCATCCGGACTTCCAGCCCAAGCCGGCGGCGGCGGCGGCGAGGCAGTAGCGCCGCGACGCGAACACGTGTGACGAGCGAGGCGCCCGCTGCGCGGCGGGCGCCTCGTCGCGTCTGCTAGACTGCGTCCCCCATGGCGCTTGCTCCCGGCTCACGGCTCGGCACCTATACGATCATCGGCCCGCTCGGCGCGGGCGGAATGGGCGAGGTGTACCGCGCACGCGACACGCGCCTCGGCCGCGAGGTCGCGATCAAGGTGCTGCCCGATGCGGTGGCCTCGTCGGCCGAGCGGCTGGCGCGCTTCGAGCGCGAGGCGCGCACCGTGGCGGGCTTGAGCCACCCCAACATCGTCACGCTCCATTCGGTCGAGGACGAGGAGGGCGTCCGGTTCCTGACGATGGAGCTGGTCGAGGGCCGCAGCCTCGACCACCTGGTCCAGCCCGGCGGCCTGCCGCTCGCGCGCGTGCTCGAGCTCGGGCTCCCGCTGTCGAGCGCGCTGGTGGCGGCGCACGAGCGCGGCGTGGTGCACCGCGACTTGAAGCCCGGCAACGTGATGGTGACGGTGGACGGATGGGTCAAGGTGCTCGATTTCGGCCTGGCCAAGGTGGCGCTCGAGCCCGCGCCGGCCGCCGAGGTGGCCACCATCGGCGCCACGGCCACCTCGCCGATCTCGATCGAGGGGATGGTGATGGGCACGGTGCCGTACATGGCGCCGGAGCAGATCCGCGGCGAGCCCGTCGATGCGCGCTCGGACCTGTTTTCGCTCGGCATCATCCTGTACGAGCTCGCGACCGGGCGGCGGCCGTTCACCGGCGCCACCCCGGCGGACGTCAGCTCGTCGATCCTGCGCGACGTGCCGGCGCCGGTGATCGAGCTGCGCGCCGATCTGTCGCGCGACTTGAGCCGCATCATCACGCGTTGCCTGGAGAAGAGCCCGCGCGACCGGTTCCAGACCGCGCGCGACGTCTACAACGAGCTGCGCTACGTGCAGCGCGAGCTGGACTCGGGCCGGCGGCCGGCGAGCGCGGCGCCCG
>DASSIN010000244.1:0-7851 GCA_035691845.1 Candidatus Eiseniibacteriota bacterium
GATCGGGCGGGGATGCGGCCGCGTCTTCCGCGGGATTCTTCACGGTCAGCTCTCTCACGTCGCGGGCAGCGCCTGTCCGTTCACGGTGATCTTCTTCAGCGTCGCCTCGTCCTGCTGCACCAGGTTGGGCGGCAGCTGCGCATAGTCCAGCGCCTCGACTTGTGCCTGCCCATCGTGAATGGCCCAGCGCACGAAGTCCACGAACTTCCGCGCCTTGCCGGCGTCGGTCTGGTCCTGGTTCACCAGCAGGAACGTGACGGCCGCGATTGGATAGCTCTGGGCGCCGGCGGCGTCGACGATCGGTGTGCGCACGTCCTTCGCCAGCGCGGCCGACGACGCGGCGATCGCGGCGGTCGTGGACTGCAGCGTGGGCGTCACGAACTGGCCGGCGCGGTTGCGGATCGAGGCCATCGCCAGCTGGTTCTGGCGCGCGTAGGCCAGTTCCACGTAGCCGATCGCGCCCGGCGTCTGCTTCACCAGCCCCGACACGCCGTCGTTGCCCTTGCCGCCCACGCCCGTGGGCCAGCTCACCGACGTGTTGGCGCCCACCTTCGATTTCCACGCCGGGCTCACGGCGGACAGGTAGGTGGTGAAGATGTTGGTGGTGCCGCTGCCATCCGAGCGGTGCACGGCGAGGATGGGCGTATTCGGCAGCGTCACGCCGGCGTTGGCGGATGCGATCGCGGGATCGTTCCAAATCCTGATCGTGCCGAGGAAGATGCCGGCGATCGCCTGGGGCGTGAGCTTCACGGCGGGAACGCCGGGCAGGTTGAAGGCCAGCACCACCGCGCCGCCCACGGTCGGCAGGTGCAGCACCGGATGCGGCATGGTCTTCAGCTTGTCGTCCGACAGCGGCGCATCGCTGGCGCCGAAATCCACGGTGCCGGCCGCGAGCTGCTGGATGCCGGCGCCGCTGCCGATCGACTGGTAGTTGATGGCGACGCCGGTCTTCTTCCGCCACGCGTCGAACCACCGGGAGTAGATGGGGTATGGGAACGTGGCGCCGGCGCCGGTCAGCCCGGCGCCGCCCCCGCCGGCGGCCGCGCCGGGCGCCTGCACAACGCCGCCGCCCGGCGCACCCGCGTTCGAGCCGGAGCGGCCACAGTGGGCGAGCGATACCGCCAGCAGCAGGCCGGCGGCGTAGACGAACCAGCGCGTGCGTTGCACGAGCACCTCCTTCGAGATCGCGCGCATCGGCGCGCCGACGCGATCAGCGCCGCGGGATGCGACGCGTGGTGAACCTGACGACGGCCGACAGCAGCGTGACCAGCAGCAGCAGCACCAGCGCGCCGGTCCACGCCTGGGCGTTCCAGTCGGGATACGGCGCGCGCGCGTAGTCGTAGATGAACACCGGCAGCGAGGCGATCGGCTGATCGAGCCGCACCGACCAGAACCGGTTGCCGAGCGCGGTGAACAGCAGCGGCGCGGTCTCGCCGGCCGCGCGCGCCACGGCGAGCAGCACCGCGGTGGCGATGGCGGGCGCCGCGGCCGGCAGCACCACCTGCTGCATCATGCGCCATTCGGGCGCGCCCAGCGCCAGCGCCGCCTGGCGGTAGGACTGCGGCACGAGCCGCACCACCTCCTCGGTGGTGCGCACGATCGTCGGCAGCATCAGGATGCCGAGCGCGACGCCGCCCGCGACCGCCGAGAACCGCCCCATCGGCACCACCACCAGCCCGTAGGCCACGACGCCGACCACGATCGACGGCACGCCCGCCAGCACGTCGGCCGTGTAGCGCACGACCGGCGCCAGCTTGTGCCGGCCGAATTCCGCCAGGTAGAGACCCGCGCCGACGCCGATCGGCACCGCGAACAGCGTGCCGAGCCCGACCAGGATCAGCGTGCCGACGATGGCGTTCGCCATGCCGCCGCCCGCCTCGCCCACGGGCGTCGGCATGTGCGTGAAGAACTGCGGGCGCAGCAGCGGCAGCCCGCGCTCGAGCAGGTGGACGACCAGCAGCACGAGCGGCACCAGCACGATCGCGGTGGACAGATGACAGGCGGCCACCAGCGCGCGGTCGCCGAACCGCCGCCCGCGCGACGGCCCGCCCGCGCGCAGCGGCGCGCGCTCACGCGGCGCCGGCGACATCGCGCCTCCCTCCCGTCGCCCACAGCACCAGCAGCCGCGCGATCGCGTTCACCACCACGGTCAGCAGGAACAGCACGAACGCGATCTCGATCAGCGCCGACAGGTACAGCTTCCCGGTGGCCTCGGTGAACTCGTTGGCGATCACGCTCGCCATGGTGGCGCCGGGATCGAACAGCGAGGCCGAGATGCGGTTGGTGTTCCCGATCACCATCGTCACGGCCATGGTCTCGCCCAGCGCGCGGCCGAGCGCCAGGATCACGGCCCCCAGGATTCCCGGCCGCGCCGCGTCGAGCACCACGCCGATAGCTTCGGCGCGCGTGGCGCCCAGCGCCAGCGCCGATTCCCGCAGCGAGCGCGGCATGCCGAGCAGGATCTCGCGCGACAGCGACACGATCGTGGGCACGATCATGATCGCCAGCACGATGCCCGCGTCCAGCATGCCGATGCCGAACGGGAACCCCTGGAACAGCGGCAGGAAGCCGAGGTGGCGCTGCAGCCACGGCTCGACCAGCGTGCGCAGCCACGGCGCCAGCACGAACACGCCCCACAGCCCGAACACGATGCTCGGGATCGAGGCCAGCAGCTCGATCAGGAACGACGCCACGCTGGCCACGCCGCGTGGCGCCAGCTCGGCCAGCTCCACGGCGGCGCCGATGCTCACCGGCAGCGCCAGCAACAGCGCCAGCGCCGACGACACCACCGTGCCGTACAGATACGGCAGCGCGCCGAACGTGTTCGCGACCGGATCCCAGTCGCGCGCGGTCAGGAACCGGAGCCCGAACGTGGCGATCGCGGGGCGCGCGCCCTGGAACGTCTCCGCCACGATCAGCGCCACCAGCACGAACACCACGCACGCCAGCAGCGCGAGCAGCGCGCGGTAGACGGGATCGGCCAGCGACCAGCGCCGGCCGTGCGCGCGGCCGCGCGCGGGCGCCGTGGCGAGCCCCGCGCTCACGCCGCGCCCCGATCGCTCATGTCGCTCATCGTGCGGCGACGAGCGGGCGCCCACGCGCTGTCAGCCGGCGCAGGTTCGCCTCGTTCACCTTCACCACCGCGTCCGGCAGCGGCGCGTACAGCAGCGCCTGCGCGTCGGCCTGGCCCTCGTGCATCTCCCAACCGATGAAGTCCGCCAGCGCCCTGGCCTTCGCCGGATCGGGCATGTCGCGATAGACGAGCAGGAACGTGAGCCCGGCGATCGGCCAGGCGTCGGGCGCCGCGGCGTCCACGATCGGCGCGCGCACGTCCCGGGCGAGCTTCGCCGCCGACGCGCTCAACGCCGCCTGCGTGCTGGCGATCGAGGCGTGCACGATCCGGCCGGCGCGATTGCGCATCGCCGCGAACGACAGCCGGTTCTGCATCGCGTACGCGAGCTCCACGTAGCCCACCGATCCCGGCGTCTGCCGCACCAGTCCCGCCACCCCGTCATTCCCCTTCCCGCCGATCCCGACCGGCCAGCTCACGGACGTGCCCGCTCCCACCAGCTCCTTCCATTGGGTGCTGGCCGAGGACAGATAGGTGGTGAAGATATTGGTGGTGCCGCTGCCGTCGGAACGGTGCACCGCCAGGATCGGCGAGGCCGGCAGCGTCACGCCGGGGTTCAGGGCCGCGATCCGGCGATCGTTCCACTGCGTGATCTTGCCGAGATAGATGCCGGTCACGACCTCGCCCGACAACGTGAGCGGCGCGGCGACGTCGGGCAGGTTGTAGGCCATCACCACGGCGCCCGCCACCGTCGGGAAGTGGATCACCTTGCGCGGCATGTCGCGCAGCGCGTCGTCGGACAACGCGGCGTCGCTGGCGCCGAAATCCACCGTGCCCGCGCGCACCTGCTGGATGCCGGCGCCGCTGCCGATCGGCTGATAGTTGATGGCGATGCCGGTCTTCTGGTGCCAGGCGTCGAACCACTTCGCGTACACGGGATACGGGAACGTGGCGCCGGCGCCGGTCAGCGTCTGCGCCAGCGCGGGGGCCGCGAGCAGCGCGCCGGCGGCGGCGACCAGGGACGAAATGCGTGCGATCGATCGCATGCTGCCTCCACGTGGAATGATCACGACTGCGGCTTGGCGAACTTGTAGTAGAACGTGACGCGCGCCTGCAGGTCGTGGTGCGCGGGCGCGACGAAGCTTCCGGCCGCGTCGTACTGCGTGGCCTCGACGTTCGGCATCACGTGCACGTCCTTGACCGGCTGCCAGTCGAGCCCCGCGATCCACAGCTGCTCCTTGAGCCGGCTCGCGATGCGCCGGTTGGGATCCCAGCCGTCCACGCGCGCGAACGCGCCCAGCGTGGGGCTGGCACTCCAGCGCGCGAACACCGACCACGCGCGCAGCTCGGCATTGCCGCCGGGCGCGTGGCTCACGCGGTCGTAGGCTTCGACCCCGACTGCGGAGTGCGGCGGCTCGTAGCCCGCGAACACCTTGTAGGTGGCCTTGTCGGTGGACTCCGGGCCGTTTTCGTAGTCGGCGTATGGCTCGACCCGCAGCGTGCCCGCGCGCAGCGGCAGCGCGAAGTAGAGGCGCTTGTCGCGGTTGGTCTCGGGCTTCTGGCCGGTGCCGTCCCCCACCATCGCGGCGTAGCCCACGTGGTGGGCGCCGTCCACGAACCCCTTGGTCTCGAGCCCCAGGTCCGACGCGGGCGCCAGGCCGAGGAAGTCGCCGATCGTCTTCTCGATCGCGCGATAGGCCCAGAACTCCTCGGCGTTCTCCCACGTCGGCGTGGTCTGCATGCCGACGTACACGTCGCCACGCGGCCACACGCTCTTCGCCTGCAGGTACGCGTTCTTCACGAAAATCGTGATCTTGCCGCCGCTCGTCAGCTCCTTGCTGTCGGCCTCGAACCGCAGCCGCGTCGCATACTTGATCGACAGGTCGTTGTCGAGTTGGAAGTAGATGCGGCGGATCTGCACGCCGTTCAGGTCGCGGGTGATCGGCTTGCCGGAGGCGTCGATGTAGGCCTTGCCGGAGTCCGCGCCGGTGGAGACGGCGTACGCGTGGCGCGGGTCGCCGACCGCGTTCCAGTACAGGTCGCCGAACACGTACCCGCTGATGCGGCCGCGCGGGAAATCGGGCCCGGAGGGCGGGGTCGCGACCGGCGGCGGCGCGGGCGCGCCGAGCGTGTCGGCGGCGGCCGCGAGCGGCGCGGACGTGGCGTCGGCGGCGTGGACGAAGCGTGGAGCGAGTGCGAGCACCAGGGTCGCGAGCGCGCAGGCGCGGCGCGTCATGCATACCTCCTCGGAGTGCGTGAGATGGGGGACGACACGGGTGCGCGGCGGCGGCCGCGACGGCGCGAACGCACGGCCCGCATCCGCGCCACGCGCACCGCGCCCGGGTAGTCGAGTCCCGCGGCGCCGACCGCCGCGGCCCACGAGCCGAACTGCCGGCGCGCGCGGGCGTACAGATCCGCGTGCGTGCGATGGATGCGGAACAATCCCTGCGGACGACCGGCGAGCGTGCGGATGCGGTCGATCAGCGTGGAACGCTGCATCAGAACTGGGCGTCCACTGCGTGGCATGGCACGGTCCCCGGAACGAACGCGGCTCGGTCGGGGGCATGGCATCACGGCGCGTGTTTCGGCAACGTGACGGCGGTATTGCGGCAACGCGAAACCGTCGTCGTAGGGTCGCCGTTCCGGCAACGTGCCGGGGCCGCAGTCGCTTGTGGCGCGAATACTTGGGCCCAGCGGCGCCACGCGCGCTGACGGGGCCTGCCGGCAGTGCTAGGCTCGAAGCCTCTCCCGCAACACCCCTGGCCGATTTTTCGAAACTTCCATGCACGTCATCCTGTTCCGCCACGGACCGGCCGGACATCCGGATCCTTCACGCTGGCCCGACGACGACGCGCGTCCGCTGACGCCGCGCGGCGAGGAGCGCACGCGCCGCGCCGCGCGCGGACTCGAGCGCCTGCTGCCGGGGGTGGACCTGGTCGTGTCGAGTCCGCTCGCGCGCGCGCGGCAGACGGCGGAGCTGGCGTGCGAGTGCTGGCCCGAGGCGGCGCGCGAGACGTTCGAGGGCCTGCGCCCCGGCGGCTCGGCGCGCGCGGTGGTGGCGTTCCTCGCCGCGCTCGCGCCCGACACGAACGTGGTGCTGGTCGGGCACGAGCCCGAGCTGGGCAAGCTGGCGGGCACGCTCGTGTTCGGCGCGCCGGTCGCGCTCGCGCTGCGCAAGGCCGGCGCGTGCGCGATCCGGTTCGCGGGCGAGCTGAAGCCGGGCACGGGCGCGCTGGAGTGGTTCCTGCCGCCGCGCGCGCTGCGCCGGCTCGCGCGCCGCACGGAGCGCGTGTGAGCGCCGAGATCTACGGATCGCACCGCCGCGACTATCCCGGCCGGCTGTTCGTGGTCGAGGGCATCGACGGCTCGGGCAAGAGCACGCAGCTCTCGCTGCTGGCGCAGTGGCTGCGCGGGCTCGGCTACCCGGTGGTGTACAGCGAGTGGAACTCGTCGCCGATCGTCAAGGCCACCACCTCGCGCGGCAAGCGGCGTCGGCTGCTCACGCCGCTCACGTTCTCGCTGATCCACGCCACCGATTTCATGGACCGCGTCGAGCGCGAGATCCTGCCATCGCTCAAGGCCGGCGGCGTGGTGCTGGCCGACCGCTACGTGTACACGGCGTTCGCGCGCGACGTGGTGCGCGGCGTGGACCCGCGCTGGGTGCGCTCGCTGTACCGCATCGCGCCCGTGCCCACGCAGGCGTTCTACTTCCGCACGCCGCTCGAGGTGGCGCTGCGCCGCATCCTGTCCGGGCGCCCGAAGCTCAAGTGGTACGAGTCGGGCATGGACCTGGGGTTCTCGGCCGACGTGAACCAGTCGTACCGGCAGTTCCAGGCCAGGATCCTCGAGGACTACGACCACCTGGTGCAGGAGTTCGGGCTCGTGGTGATGGACGCCACGCTGCCGATCGAGGCGCAGCAGAAGCTGCTGCGCCAGAGCGTGCGCCCGCACCTGCGCGGCCTGCGCCGCCGGGAGAGCCTGCGTGCCGCGGTTTGAGACCTACGGCGGCGGGATCCCGGGGCTCGACCTGTCCGAGCTGACCGGCTGGCTGATCGTGGTCGAGGGCGCCGACGGCGTGGGCCGCACCACGCACGTCACGCGGCTGCGCCAGCACCTGGAGCAGCAGGGCTACGCGGTGGCCGAGACCGGCTTCACGCGCTCCGACCTCGCCAGCCGCGGGCTGCGCCGCGCCAAGCAGGGGAACACGCTCGGCACGCACGCGTTCAATCTGTTCTACGCCACCGATTTCGCCGACCGGCTCGAGCACCAGATCGTGCCCGCGCTGCGCGCCGGGTTCGTGATGCTCACCGACCGCTACGTCTACTCGCTGATCGCGCGCGCCATCACGCGCGGCACCGATCCCGACTGGATCAAGCAGGTGTACGCGTTCTCGCTGCGGCCGGACGCGGTGTTCCACCTGCGCATCGAGGTGCCGGACCTGGTGCCGCGCATGCTCGCCGCGCGCGGGTTCGACTACTGGGAGTCCGGCATGGACATCCCGATGGGCGAGGACCTGTACGAGTCGTTCGTGAACTACCAGGGGCGGATGATCACCGAGCTGGACGCGCTGGCGCGCGAGTACCGCTTCGACGTGATCGACGCCAACCAGAGCGAGGACGATGTGGCCGGCTACCTGGCGCAGCGCGTGGACGCGCTGCTGCTGTCCGCCCCCGAGCGCGCGCCTGTGGACGGGCCCGCGCGCGTGGCGCCCCCGGGGACGCCGTGAGCGGCGCGCTCACCGCCGCGCGCGGCCATGCCGGCGATCCGCTGCGGCCGCTCGT
>DASSIN010000245.1:0-8474 GCA_035691845.1 Candidatus Eiseniibacteriota bacterium
CGCGATCCCGCGCGGCACGCTGCCCGCTCCGCGCCCGGTCGCGGGCGGAGCGCTCGCGCCGGCCCGCGCCCCCGACATCGGCGCCACCCCTGCACCCGCGGGCAGCACGGCTTCCACCGCCGCCGCCGTCCAGCCCGCCGCCGTCCAAGGCGAGCCCATCCGCATCGTGAGCGCGGACGAGCGCGGCGTCACGCTGCGGCTCGATCTGCCGGCGTTCGCGCTCGGCGCGCCCGGCGCCGATGGCCGCGCCACGCTCGAGCTGACCGGCTGGAAGGTGTACGCCGACCCCGGCCGGCCGCTGCTGCCGTTCGCGCAGGCAATCCTCGCGATCCCGCAGGGCGCGAGCGCGCGCGCCACGCTCGTCTCCTCCGGACCCGTCGCCACGCGCGAGCACGTGCGGCTCGCGATCGCCGGCAAGCCGGTGATGCGCGACGCGAAGGATGGCCTGGGCCCGCAGCCGGGGCTCGAGCCGGCGACGCCGATCGCCGATGGGCCGTGGCCGGCGGGCATCGTCACCGTGAGCGCGCCGTTCGAGCTGCGGCGCCAGCGCATGGTGGCGGTCAGCTTGAACCCGTTCCGCTACGACGAGGCGGCCGCGCGGCTGACGAGCGCGGGCGCGCTGGTCGTGCGCGTCGATTTCGTCGGCGGCGCGGCGGGCGGGGCGGCGGCCGGCCCCGCGGACAAGTACTTCGAGCCGCTCTACCGCGAGCTGCTGCTCAACGCCTCGCAGGCGCCGGCGTTCCGTGCGCCCGAGCGGCTGCACGTCGCGCGCGCCATCACCGAGCCAGGCGGCCGGCTGTCGCGCGCCGCGCTGCCGGCCGCGATCGCGGCCCGCGCCAGCTTCGACGAGACCGAGCCCGAGGTGCGCGTCCGGATCGACTCGACCGGCGTGTGGGGGCTCGATTACGACGCGCTGGTCGCCAACGGCTACCCCTCGGGCGTGCCGGTCGCGGAGGTCAGCGTTCACCGCCACGAGTACGTGCCCGACGCCAGCCCGTCCTACGTCACGCTCGAGCTGCCGATCGAGGTCCAGGACGCGAACGGCAACGGCGTGTTCGATTCCGGCGACCGCATCGTCGTGTGGGTGCAGAACTGGGCCGAGCGCTCGCGCGCCAGCATCGCGCAGCGCGACTGGGGCGATGCCGAGGTGGTCTACGCCACGCGGCTGCGCGGCGGCGTGGGACTGCGCGTTCCGCAGCGCCCGGCGATGCCGCGCGCGCCGCAGGCGCCGCTCGCGTCCTATCCGTGGACCGAGCGCACCGAGAAGAACCTGTCGTACGTCGAGGCCAACTTCGACACCACCTGGTTCGACCGGTTCGTGTGGACGTTCTCCTATCTGCCGTACCTCGGGCGCTCGGACTCGATCGCGTTCGCGGTCGACGATCTCGACGCGGCGCAGCCGGCGGAGTTCAGGATCCGCTGGGAGGGGATCACCTACACGCCGCACTTCGTGTGGGGCACGGTCACGAAGAACGCGCGCACGGGATCGGCGGTCAGCACCTACGTTGCCGATTCGCTGGTGTGGACCGGGTTCGCGCCGTTCGTGAGCGACGCGGCGATTCCGGGCTCGGCGCTGTCCGAGGGGCTCACCAACCGGCTCGCGATCTGGGGCCGCTCGGGCGAAGGACCGCCCGGGCAGTTCGACTTCACCAATGCCTCGATCGACTGGTACGAGCTGACCTACTGGCGCCAGTTCCGCGCGCTGGGCGGCTATCTGGCGTGCAACAACGCCGGCGCGGCGGGGACCTACCAGATCCACGCCGGCGGCTTCGGCTCGAACGCGCTCGAGGCGTGGGACGTGAGCGACTCGACCGCGCCGGTGCGGCTCGCCGCGCCGCAGATCGCGCTCGGCGCCGACTGGACGGCCGACTTCCAGGATTCGGCCGGCGCGGGCCAGCTGCGGCGCTACGTGGTGTTCGACACCCCCAAGTCGCCGCCCGCCTCGGCCTACGGCGCCGTCACGCGCCGCCAGCTCTCGACCGCGTTCGCCAACCACGACTACCTGCTGATCGTGCCCGAGGCGCTGCTGCCGGCGGTCACGCCGCTCGTCAACCTGCGCACCTCGCAGGGGTTCGACGTGCAGGTGGCGCCGCTCGAGTCGGTGAACGACGAATTCAACGGCGGGCGCAAATCCAAGTGGTCGATCAAGCGCCTCGTGCGGTTCGCGTATCTCAACTGGAACGCGAAGTTCCTGCTGCTGGTGGGCGACGGCAGCCAGGACACGCACGGCACGCTCGCCACCTCGGGGCCCGACCTCGTGCCGATCGCGCCCATCAACTCCAACGTGCAGGACGAGCTGATCGCGGGCGACCCGTGGTACGCGTGGTGCTTCGACGACGACCCCTCCTGCGCGCTGGACCCGGTGCCGCTGCCGCAGATGTACGTGGGCCGGCTGCCGGCGAGCACGCTGCCGGAAGCCACCAACGAGGTGCTGAAGATCGTCAACTACGACGCGGTCGCGCCCGACCAGCTGTGGCGCCGGCACATCCTGCTCAACTCCGACGACGCCTATTCCGGCAGCCTGCAGGGCGACGTGGGCGGGCACCTCGACTACTGCTTCCAGTCGCAGGAGCTGTTCTTCCATTCGCTGACCGGCCAGGTGCGCGACGTGATCCTGAACCAGGCCGGGCTCCGGCAGTGCCAGGCCGACACCGTGGACCTGCGCAGCTACATCACCACGCCCAGCCTCTACTACCAGAGCGGCACCGACACGTGCCGCACGAGCGCGGTGGCGGCGGAGAACGTGGTGCGCTCGACGCTCACGCCGCAGCTGCTGTCGTGGCTGTCCGGCGGGCTGCTGTGGTGGAACTACCAGGGCCACGCCAACCAGCGCGTGCTGGCGCACGAGCGGTTCTTCACCAACGGCGACGGCGAGCCGTTCGACTACCTGAACATCGTCAACGACGGCAAGCCGTTCCTGATGTCGGCGTTCTCGTGCCACGTCAACGATTTCGCATCGTACATCGAGCGCGATCCGCAGACCGGCCGCTGCATCGGCGAGAACCTGATGAACGCGCCCAACCGCTGCGCCGTGGCGGTGTGGGCATCGACCGGGTTCGAGCTGGTGCCGACCAGCCCGACCTACCAGCTGAACGTGGAGCAGGCGCGCGCGATGTTCGCCGACCCGCCGCGCGATCCGGACATCGGCGACCACGGGGCGCGTGTGGTGTTGGGCGAGGCGCTGGCGCTGGCGGTGGCGCGCTACGTGCCGACGCGCGGCGGCAGCTACTTCGAGAAGTTCGTCGGGCTCACCTACAACCTGCTGGGCGATCCCGCCACGCGCTTCACCGTGGGACCGCCCCAGATCTTCGTCACCGCCAACGGCGATACGGTGACCGACAACCAGCCGGTGCGGCTGACCACCACGGGCGACGCGCTCGACCTCGAGGCCGATTTCGTCTCCAACGTGTCGCTGTCCGCGATCTCGGTGGACCGCGTGGACGAGACCGGCGCGCACACCGTGCCCGACTCCGAGTTCACGCTGACGCCGGCGTTCCCCGACACCGTGACCGGCGGCCGCCATTACCACATGAGCTACCACACCACGCTCGGCACCGGGGCGCAGAAGTTCATCCTGCACAGCACCGACCGCTACGGCACCACGAGCACGTTCAACGTCGTGTTCGAGCTGCAGACCGTGCTGCTGCACGACAACCTGCCGGTCGCCAACGGCGACGTGCTGCCGGCCGACGTGAGCAGCTCGTCCGCCCACACGTTGACGCTGCTGCTGATCTCGCCCACCACGCTCGATCCGCCCACCGATCTGGCGCTGCAGGTGGACAGCCTGCCGCAGGCGTTCACCGCCACGCCGGCGCGCGGCGACACCAGCGGCCGCGTGTGGATGCTGGCGTGGACACATGCCCCGTACACCAACGGTGCTCACACGGTGACGCTGGCGCTCCAGGGCACAGTGGTGGCCGTGCACCGCTTCCAGGTCGGGAGTACGCTGCGGATCAGCAATCTCGTGACGTTCCCGAACCCGTTCGATCAGGACGGCATGCGGTTCGCCTTCTATCTCGAGGGCGACGCATCGGGCGAGGTGATGGTGCGGGTGTTCACGTCCGCGGGGAAGCTGGTGTGGTCGCACACCCAGCCGGCGCTCCCCGGGCACTATCAGGAGATCCCCTGGGATGGCCGTGATGCCGAGGGAACGCAGATCGCGAACGGGGTCTACTTCTACAAGCTGCTCGTGCACGCCGGCGGCTCGGACGTCACGCGCCAGGGACCGATCGTCAAGCTGCGCCGCGCCCGACACGTGGCCGACACCGTTCCCGCCGGACCGTAGCGCCGCGCGCCGGGTGATCGCGCGTTGCGCGGCGCTGCTGCTCGCCGCAGCGATCGCGCCGGCCGCCCCCGCATCCGCCCAACCCGAGCGCACCCAGCCCCGCCCCGACACCCGCGCGCTGCCCGCACCCGCCGCGCTCGACTCGCTGGACCGCGCCGAGGACGAGCGCGACGCCACCGACGGCTGGATCGTGGCCGGGCTCGCCGACACGAGGCCCGCGGTGCGCGCCCGTGCGGCGCGCGCGGCCGGCCGGCTGCAGGATTCCACGCTGGTGGACGCGGTCGTGCCGCTCACCACCGACGCCGATCCCGCCGTGCGCCGCGAGGCGATCTTCGCGCTCGGGCAGATCGGCCATCGCTCGGCGCACCCGGCGCTCGAGCGCTCGCTCGGCTCGGGCGACGTGACCGAGGCCGATCTCGCGCTCGAGGCGCTCGGCAAGCTCGGCGACAAGGGCGCGACCACGCACGTGGTCCCGTATCTCGGCAACGCCTCGCCGCTGCTGCGCGGCGAGGCGGCGGTGGCGCTGTGGCGGCTGGCCGATTCCACCGCACTCGCGCCGCTGATCGCGCGCGCCGACGATCCCGACCCGGACGTGAGGTGGCGCGTGCTGTACGCGCTCGAGAAGATCAACGCGCCCGATCGCATCGTGCTGGTCGCGGCGCTGCACGTGGACGATCCGGCGTGGCTAGTGCGCGCCTACGCGGTGCGCACGATGGGCCGCCAGAAGTCCCTGCGCGCCACCGCCTACCTGCTGCCGGCGCTGGACGACCGCGAGGTGGGGGTGGCGGTCAACGCCATGCGCGCGCTGCAGCAGGTGGCCGACAGCACGTGCGGCACCTGCCTGGCGCGGCTCACCCACGTGCTGAAGGACGGCGTGCACCCCTACCTGCGCGTCACCGCCGCGTCGGTGCTGGCGGACCGCTTCGCCTGGCAGCAGGCGCCGCCCGAGGCGCGCACCGCCGCGCTCGGCGCGCTGGCCGACGCCGTGCATCGCGATCTCGATCCCGCCACGCGCGGCGCCGCGGCGCGCGCGCTGCTGGCGCAGCGCGGCGTGGACGCGCTCCCCGACGTGCACCCGCTGCTGGCCGACAGCTCGATCTACACGCGCGTGGCCGTGTTGCAGGCGTTGACGCTGCTGCCCGCCGACGCCGCCGTTCCGCTGCTGCTCGAGCGGCTGGACGGGCGCACGCCGCTGTTCGAGCGCACCACCGCGGCCGAGGCGCTCGGCACGCTCAAGGTGCGCGCCGCGCTGCCGCGGCTGCGCGCCGGGCTCGACGACCGCGCCACGCTGTACGTGGCCTCCGTCGCCGGCGCGCTGGCCGATCTCGGCGACTCCGCCAGCGTGCCGGCGCTCGAGCGCGCGTGGCGCCGGCACGCGCGCGACGCCGACGCGGACGCGCGCATCGCGATCCGCGACGCGCTGCGGCAGCTGGCCGGGCGCGCGCGCGCCGACAGCCTCGAGCGCCGCGATCCGCCGCGCAACGCCGGCGTGCGCTACGACGCCGCGTGGTTCGCGCCGCCCGCGTGGCGCGGCGCCATCCTGCACACCAACGTCGGCGACATCACCTGGCAGTTCGATTCCGCCGAGGCGCCGCACACGGTCCAGAACTTCTGCCGGCTGGCCGAGCGCGGCTACTTCGACGGCCTCGCGCTGCACCGCGTGGTGCCGAACTTCGTGGTCCAGGACGGCGATCCCACCGGCACCGGCTCGGGCGGCCCCGGCTACACGATCCGGTGCGAGTACAACCCGCTGCGCTACGACGCCGGCATGGTGGGCATGGCGCTGTCCGGCAAGGACACGGGCGGCAGCCAGTGGTTCATCACCCACTCGCCCCAGCACCATCTGGACGGCCGCTACACCATCTTCGCCCACGTCACGAACGGCATGGACGTGGTGCACCGCCTGGTGCAGGGCGACCGGATCCGCAAGGTCGACCTGGTGAAGTAGCGCGCCACCCGCAAACAACGATGCCGGCGATCGGTCGCCCGATCGCCGGCACGTTCACACCGTTGCGCACGTGCGAGCGCGCGCCGCGGTGGCCTCGCCGGATTACTTGCCGGTCTCGGAGGAAGCGCCCTCGGCCTTCTTGGCCGCAGCCTTCTTCTTCTTCGACGACATCCTCTTGTGCTTCTTCACGGCCTTGTGATGCTTCATCGTCGTCGCCGCCGGCTTCTCGGCCGGGGCGGCGGTGGCCGTGCTGTCCTGCGCGAGGGCAATTCCGGCGCTGAGGGCGAGGGCCAGCACGCCGGCGCACAGCACACGGGTGATACGGGTCATGAATGTTCTCCTGTGGAGGCTTGTAGGAGCGCGTTCGAGCTGCCTCCCGGGCTGCGAACGCGGGAGCCGGATGGCTCCGGTGACACAACATCGATGGTCGGGCGCAAGGGGGCGCGCGCGAAACGGGCGCGCGCGGACATCGGGCGGCGGGAACGGCGCAGCCGCATGGCGTTCGATCGGGCGAGGAGTGCGGGGCGGGAAGGCCTGCGCGCGGAGGGCGCGCGGCGCGGACTCGCGGGGCGTGCGGCGGCGAGTCGCGGATTCGAGGTCGTTCCCCCGGCCGGAGGACCGCGTCCCACGTGGACGGGCGATTCGCCGCGGATGACCCGCGGGTGCTCACGATTCATGGCGATGACGCCGCGCATCACGGCGCCGACGGCGTGCGAGACGGGCAGCGCGAATGCGCTGCCGCGCGGATCGGGGCCGTGGCGGTGGAAGTTGACCTGGGTGGGCGCGGGCGGCGCGGGCGGCGCCGCGTGATCGCGCGGATGCTGCGCCGGCGCGGACCGCTCCGAGCGGGCCAGCGTGTGCGCGTTGTCGTGGCGGCGCAGCTTCGACAGGTGCGCGTGCGCATGACGGCGCGCGTGCGCCGTGTGCACGAGCGTGTGACCGGGCGCGGCCGTGACGTGCATGCGCAGCGTGCCGTGTCGATGCGTGGGGCGCGCGGTGAGTCCGGTGTCGCGGTGCAGCATGGCGGCGAACGAGCGCTCGAGCGGCGATGACGCCGTGCACGCGTTCGTGGATGGCGTGCCGTCGCACGGCGCGGTCAGCTCCGCGTGCGCAACGGCCGCGTGCGTGCCGAACACGACGGACAGCAGAACCAGCAACCGCGATGCGTTCATGGACGGATCGTGCTCCCAGGTGAAGGACGTCGAGCGCACCCATGATGCGCAACTCCGGGTCCGCAGACAAGGGTCAGAATTGCCGCCGGGGCGCTGGTTCGCGCGGGTTGACGGTTCCCGAACAAGCGCCTGTCCGCGCCTTCACGAACTGGCCCCGGTGGCGCGTTCCATGACGCGAAAACGGATCGCGGCCGGGCGCGGGAGCGCGTCACCGGGCGGCGGTGGCGGCACGAACGACGGCGCGCCGGCGGGGGTTGCCCGCCGGCGCGCGTCCAGTTCGGCAAGACTACTTGGTCTCGAGCTTCGCGCTCACGCGGTGCTCGATCTTCTTGTACTCGTCGTCGGTCAGGATGCCCTTGGCCACCAGCTCCTTGCCGCTGCCGTACGGGCGCCCGGCGATGATCTTGTCCGCCAGATCGCCGGTCACGTCGGGCAGACGCATCAGCTCCTCGCGCGAGGCGGTGTTGATGTTGACGCGCGACACGAACGCGTGCGGCTTCTTGCTCACGTGCTCCTTCCGCTCCGCCGAGGACGGATGGTAGGCGGTCTTCGTGGTGCTGGTCTTCTTCTTCCGGGCGCGACGGTGCACCTTGTGCTTCGCGTGCGTGGTCGTCGACTTGGGCGTGGACATCGTCGACGTCGACGTCGCGGCCCCGGTGGTGTCGGTCTGCGCGAGGGCCGTCGTGGCGCACAGGGCAAGCGCCAGCACGCCCGCGCACAGCAGGCGGGTGATGCGGGTCATGAGGATTCTCCTGCGGAGGGCGGATGGAACGCGCCGGCGCCGCCTCCCGGGCGCACGGCGCGGGAGCCAAGCGGCTCCTGTGATGCAGCAGGGAATGCCGCCGCACGTGCATCCGGGGTGCGACCGACGGTGCGGCCGCGGACGGGCGCGGATGGCGGCGTAGACGTTGCGGGATGGATTGCGGCCAGGCGCGACGCGGAGCGCGGCGCGGGGTGCGCGGGCCGGTCGAATGACAGGCCGCGCATGCGGGCGATGCCGGCGGCCGTTCGTGCCGGCGGACCGCGCACTCCGCGCACCGGTGCCGTGCCGATCGCGCGCACGCGGCCG
>DASSIN010000246.1:0-7849 GCA_035691845.1 Candidatus Eiseniibacteriota bacterium
CGGGCGCGCGACACGCCGCCGGCGAGCGCCAGCACGAGCGCGGGAACGACGCACGCGCGCGCGACGGCCGCCCGCGGGGCGGGCGCGGGGATCCCGGCCATCGGGGAGATCCGCGCGATCGGGGCGATTCTTGAACGACGCTGCTTCGGCCCGGGGGCGGCCGCGTCACTCATGATAGGGCTCCGGGTGGGTGGCGATGCCGCGCAGGAACAATGCGATGTGCATGCGCACGATGGCGCGCTGGTCGCCGGGCTCGTACAGGCAGCGGTTGAAGGAGTGCTTCATCACGCTGGCGTGCATGAGCGGGGCGATCGCCAGCCGCACGGCGATCGGCACGTCCATGGGGCGGAACTCGCCCAGGCTGATGCCGAGCTGGATGGCCGATGCGAGCACGTCGCGGCCGCGCGTGACGACCTCCTCGTACCAGAACCGCGCCAGCTCGGGGAAGTTGGTGGCCTCGCCCACCATCAGCTTGGCGAGACCCGACGAGCGCGACTCGCCGATCACCGTCCACCACCCCTCGATCAGCTCGCCCAGCAACTGCGCGGCGCTGCCGCGGTGCTCGCGCAGCTTCTGCTCGGCGCGCTCCAGCTCGGGCACGATCGAGGCGCGCACGACTTCCTTGAACAGCGCCTCCTTGCTCTCGAAGTACAGGTACATCGTGCCCTTGGACACCCCCGCGCGGCGGGCGACGTCCTCGATCTTGGTGGCGGCGTAGCCGCGCTCCACGAACAGGTCCAGCGCCGCGCCCAGGATCTCCCGCGGTCGCGCCTCCTTGCGGCGCTGCCAGCGTGGATGCGTGCGTTGCGGAGTGGTCGCGGGCGTGGCCATGGAACGTTTCCTCCGTGATGCGCGTGTTCAGCCAGTCGCGTCGCCATGCGCTGCGGCGATTAGATGACTGACCGGTCGGTAAGCTATGGCTTAGATGACCGAGTAGTCAACAAGGTGCGTCCGGCCGGTCGGGCTGGCCCGCCGGGGCGGCCTCTGGCACGGTGCTCGGCCCGTGCCCTATCGCACCCTGCTGCCGGCCTTGCTGCTGATGCTGCGCGCCGCCGCCTCCGACGTGCGCTACACGATCCGGCACATCCGTGGCGCGCGTGACCTGGCGCAGCTCGTGCAACAGCTCGGTCCGTCGCGGTTCGACCAGGTGGCGCGGCTCAATCGCGTGGACCGCGATCGCGTCCGCGGCGGCGACTCGCTGGTGGTGCCGCAGTCGGCGCGCTGGGACTCGCTCGCCCCCGACTGGACGCTGTTCCTGCCGTTCCCGCGCGCGCTTCCCCCCGCGGATTCGATCCCGCGGCTGCTCGTGATCTCGGCGCGCATCCAGGCGTGGGCGGCGTACGACTCCGGGCGCATCGTGCGCTGGGGCACGGCGAGCACCGGCCGGCGCGACAAGCCCACCCCGGCCGGCCTCTATCACACCAACTGGAAGCAGACCCAGCGCCGCAGCACGTTCAACGACGAATGGCTGCTGCGCTGGTACGTGAACTTGGACAGCCGGCTCGGGATCTCGCTGCACCAGTACGAGCTGCCTGGCCACCCTGCCAGCCATGCCTGCGTGCGGCTGGTCGAGGACGATGCCAAATGGCTGTACGACTGGGCGCGCACGTGGCGCGTGGATCCCGACGACCCGAGTCACGTCGAGAGCCACGGCACGCCGGTGGTGGTGATGGACGCATACGACTTCGACGGGCCCCCGCCGTGGCGGGCGCTGGCGCGCGATCCGGCTGCCAACGACATCCCGGCCGACGCCGTGGTGGCCGCGCTGCGGCGGTTCGGCGCGCTGGCAGCCGACGCCACGACGCCGGCGGTCGTCTCCCCCGCCGACTCCGCGCGGGCGCGCGCCGAGGCCGCGGCGCGCGCGGCGCGGGCCGCATCCAGGGCACACACGCCGTGAGACGCGCGGTGCGCGGCCGCGGGGACGGCCTGACGCAACCGCGCGGTCGCGGCCTCGCGGGCCGGCGGAGGCGGCCACGCGTGCGCGCGCGGCCCCACTGCCGATAGACTGCGTCCGCACTTCACCCTCACCCGGAGTCACGCCGTGACCGCTTCCGCCCAGGCCCCCGCGCACGACCTCCCGCTGGTTTCGCCCGAGCTGGTGACGGAGCTGCTCGAGCTGGCGCGCGCGCAGGGCGGCGAGTTCGCCGAGGTGTACGCCGAGCGCGGCGTCCATTCCGGGCTCGCGCTGGAGGAGAACCGCCTGCGCCACGCGCAGTACTCCGTGCACCAGGGCGTCGGCGTGCGCGTGATCGCGGGCGAGCAGACGGGCTATGCCTACGCCGACGGCTTCGATCCCGGCGACCTGCGCGAGGCGGCGCGCGTCGCCGCCCGCATCGCGCGCGGCGCGTCGGCCGGCGCGCGGCCACCGGCGTTCCGCGTGGTGGACGCCCCCCCGCCGTTCGTGCTGCACGAGCCCGCGCCGCTCACGCTGGAAACGGAGGCCAAGGCCGACATGCTGCAACGCGCCAACGCGGCGGCGCGCGGCCACGACGCGCGCGTGCACGAGGTGTCGGCCTCGATGGCGGATTCCTCGCGGCGTTTCCTCGTCGCCAACTCCGACGGCGTATGGGCGGAGGACACGATGTTCCTCGCGCGGCTGACGGTGTCGGTGGTGGCGGCCGATGGCCAGGTGCGCCAGCACGGGCTCGCGACCGGGGGTGGCTCGGTGGAGGCGCGCTACTTCACGGCCGAGCGCCCGCCCGAGTCCATCGCGCTCGACGCCGCGACCAGCGCCGTCACGCTGCTGGCCGCGCGCGAGCCGGACGCCGGCTCGTGGCCGGTGGTGGTGGCGCCGGGCTGGGGCGGCGTGATGGTGCACGAATGCTTCGGCCACAGCATGGAGGGCGACGGCATCCGCAAGCACAGCTCGATCCGCGCCACGCAGCGCGGGCAGCTGGTGGCGGCGCCATGCGTCACGATCGTGGACTCGGGGCGGGTGCCGTTCTCGCGCGGCTCGTTCCGCGTGGACGACGAGGGCACACCCGCGCAGCGCACGGTGCTGGTGCAGGACGGCATCCTGGTCGGCTACATGTGGGACGTGCTGAACGCGCGGCTCGCGAACGAGCGCCCGACCGGCAACGGCCGCCGCGCCTCGTACCGCGAATTCCCGCTGTGCCGCATGACCAACACCTGGATCGAGCCCGGGCCGCACGCGCCCGGGGAGCTGATCGCCAGCGTGGACCGCGGGCTCTACTGCAAGCACCTGGCGGGCGGCTCCGTCAATCCCGCCGACGGCAACTTCTCGTTCCAGGTGACCGAGGCGTGGCGCATCGAGCGCGGCCGGCTCACCGAGCCGGTGCGCAACGCCACGCTCACCGGCAACGGCAACGACGCCATGCTCAAGATCGACGCGGTCGCCAACGACCTCGTGATCGACGGCACCACCGGCTCGTGCGGCAAGGACGGGCAGTGGAAGCCGGTCGGCGTGGGGCAGCCGACGGTGCGGTTCACCGGCATCACCGTCGGGGGCACGCGCACGTGAGCCTGGCCTCCGACGTGGCCCGCGCGCCGGGCGATCGCGAGGCGCTGGCGCGGCTCGCCGCCGACGCCGTGGCGCGCGCGCGCCGCGCCGGCGCCGACGAGGCCGAGGCGCTGATCGAGCACACGCACGCGTTCACCGTGCGCGTGCACGGCGGCGCGATCGAGTCGCTGAAGCAGAGCGGCACCCTCGGCCTCGGGCTGCGCGTGATCGCCGGCCGCCGGGTGGGATTCGTGTCCGGCAACGACCTGCGCCCGGAGTCGCTCGACGATCTGGCGGCGCACGCCGTCGCGCTCAGCCGCTACGCCACCGCCGACGAGGCCAACGCGCTGCCGACGCCGGACGAAGCCGGCACGGGCGACGCGCCCGATCTCGAGCTCGACGACCCCGCGATCGCCGCGCTCGCGCCCGAGCGGCGCATCGAGATGGCGCTCACGCTCGAACGCGTGGCGCTGGCGGCCGATCCGCGCATCCACCGCACCGACGGCGCGCACGTGTCCACGCACTTTGGCGACGCGGCGCTCGCCAACTCGCACGGCGTGGCGCGCGCGTGGGGCGCGAGCGCGATCCGCGCGTACGTGGTGCCGCTGGCCGACGATCGCGACGGCAAGCAGCAGAGCGGCGCGTACGGCATGGTGCAGCGACAGCTGCGGGACCTCGCCGATCTCGAAGCCATCGCGCGCGAGGCGGCGCGCCGCGCGGTGGCGCGCATCGGCGCGCGGCCGGTGCCGACCGCGCGCGTGCCGGTGGTGCTGCACCCCGACGTCGCCGGCGCGTGGATCGCCGAGATGCACGCGGCGTTCGGCGGCGACCAGCATCTGAAGGGCACGTCGTGGCTGCTCGGGCGCGTGGGGAGCCGGATCGGCTCCGAGCTGTTCACGCTCGTGGACGACGGCCGCATGGCGAAGGGCGCGGGCAGCGAGCCGTGGGACGGCGAGGGCGTGGCCACGCGCCGCAACGTGCTCGTGGATCGCGGCCGGATGGCGATGCTGCTGTACGACACCTACCACGCGCACCGCGCCGGCGCGCGCTCCACCGGTTCGGCGGTGCGCTCGTACGCCGGCGTGCCCTTCATCGGCCCGCACACGCTGTACGTGGCGGCCGGAACCGATTCGCCGGAGGCGATCCTGAGCCGCGTGGACCGCGGATTCTACATGGACGATCAGGGCTCGTACGGGTTCGACGACGTGACCGGCGACTACTCGTATCAGGCGCAGGGCTTCTGGGTGGAGCGCGGCGAGAAGCGGTTCCCGGTCGAGGGCGTCACGGTGGCGTCCAACTCGCTCGACATGCTCGACCGCATCGTCGCCGTCGGCAGCGATCTCGAGTTCGAGAGCAGCATCGCGAGCCCGACGCTGCTGATCGGGGAGATGACGATCAGCGGAAGCTGATCGCCGGCCGGGGGCCCCGACGTGAACGGCGTCGAACCGATCCCGCTCGAGCGCCCGGGTCCGATCGCCCGGCTGTTCGGGCGCAAGCCGCGCGCGAACGCATACGCCGAGATCCGCAACCGGCTGGCCGCGGCGCCGGTGCTCGCGCTGCAGCGTTCCGACGTGGACGAGGTGCTGGCCCGTTACCAGCTCGCGCGCGATGCCGTGCGCCCCCGACTGCTGGAGCTGTACGCGATGGTGATGCGCCACGCGGCGCGCGACGCCGAGATCACCGAGGACGAGCTGCGCGAGCTGGCGCACCTGCGCCGCGCGTTCGGGCTCACCGAGGACGACGTGCGCGGCGTCGAGCGCGATCTGCTGGAGGACACGTTCCGCGCGCAGCTCAGGCTCGCGATCGGCGACAGCCGGTTCACCGACGAGGAGAAGCGCCGGATTCGCGAGGTGGCGCGGCGGCTGCGCATTCCCGACGCGCTGGCGGCGGCGATCCGCGAGGAGGAGGTGCGCAAGGTGTGGGATCGCGTGTTCGACGCCACGATCGTGGACCGCCGGCTGTCGGAGGAGGAGGAACGCTACCTGGCCGACCTGGCCGCCAATCTCGGCGTGCACGTGCAGCTCGATCGCGCCACGCAGCGGCAGCTCGATCACTTCCGGCTGCTGTGGCGGATCGAGCAGGGCGAGTTGCCGACGCTGGACACCGACGTCCCGCTCGCGCCCGGCGAGCGCGCGCACGCCGTGGCGCGGGCGCACCGGTTCTGTTCCACCTCGCCGGCGCGGCCGGGCGGCGGGCGGCGCGTGAAGCTCGGGCGCGTGACCCACTGGGAGCTGGAGCAGAGCGCGGGTGCGGGCGATGCCGCGCGCTGGCGCCCGGACGGCGACGGCACGCTGGTCGTCACCGCCGGGCGCGTGCTGTTCGCGGGCGGAGCAGCGCCGGATGGCATCCCGATGGAGCGCATCGAGCGCTTCACCGTGTACCGCGACGGCCTGGGGCTCGAGATCGAGCGCGAGCGCGACATCCTGTTCGCGATCGATGGCGACACCGAGATCCTCGGCACCGTGCTCGGCGTGTTCGTGAAGGGACATCCCGGCTGACGCCGGCGCGCGCCGCCCGACGGAACGCGCCGCGCGCCGCCCGCGCGCCGGCTACGAGGTGCGGAAGCTCGCCACCAGCGACACCGCGCGGCGGGGCGTGGCGGGCACCGGCTGGGCGTGGCCGATGCGGAACGCCATCAGCGGCTCGTCGCCGCCGAGTCCGAGGCGTCCCGCCAGCTCGGCGCGCGCCGGCGCGTGCGACACCAGCACGTCGAGCGGCTGGTATGCGAGCCCGAGTTGCGTGGCCTTGAGCGCGAAGCGGGCGTAGACCTGGCCGGCGGTGAGCCACGCGGACTCGCCGCGCCCGCTGGCGCCCAGCACCGCCAGCGCGCCCGACGAGCGCACCGCGTCGCGCACGGTGTGCGCCAGGCTGCCGGCCCCCACGCGCAGGAAGTGACCGCGCGCGTCGAACCAGCGTGTCGCGAACCAGCGCACCGGCCCCGACAGGCCGAGCGCTTCGGTCGAGATGCCGTCGCCACGCCGCACGTCGTCGTCGTCGGTGCGCACCCACGCCCAGCACTCGGCCTCGGCGCGGCGGTCCATCACCCGGGCGCGCGTGGCGTCGTGCGCCGCGTCGGCCAGCGCGTGCAGCGTGCCGCGGTCGTCCGCCCAGTGCAGGTGGAAGCCGTCCGAGGCCTGCATCGCGAGCTGCGCCGCGTGCTCCATCAGGATCGCGCGGCCGTCGTAGTCGCGGCGGTTGGTGCGGCGCTCGACGATCGCCGGGAACAGCGTGCGATCGCGCCGCGGCTCGCCCGGCGTCCAGCCCACCTCGGCCACGGTGTGGTGCGGGCGGTCGGCCGGGAACGCGCGCACCGTGGTGCGCAGCCCCCACGCGCGCGCGGCGACCAGCACGTGTTCGAGCGCGGCGCCCAACCCCATCAGGCTCGCGCGCTGATCGGGGTCGGTGACGGGAAGCGTGCGCTGCGGATCGAGCAGCAGCCGCAGGCTCGCGCCCTCGACCTCGAACCGCCACGGCTGCGCGTTCCAGTGGCTGCCCGCCAGCACCGCGGCCGAGATCAGCGCCCGCGCCTGCTCCACCGCCGTCGCCGGCGCCTCGGGCGGGAGCACCCAGGGCTGCAGCGGCACGCCGGGCGTCCGCCGCGCTTCGGCGCGCGGCGCGAGCAGGGGCTGAAGCGCCAGCGTCGCTACGCCGGCGCCGGCGAGCATCAGGAATTTCCGGCGATCGAGGATGGTCGCGGGCGGGCCGGAGGAGGCGGCCGACGCACCGGCCCCGCGCGGGGACGGCCGGCGTGCAGCCGCGCGTCGGCCTGCGGGCCCTTTCATGCCGCCAAGGTGCGCGACCGCGGCCACCGGCGTCAACGGCGGCGGCGTTCACGAGCTCGAACGAATGGACGGGTCGCCCCGCCCGCCGGCCATGCCCGGCGGTTGAACGTTGCCAGCATGGAGCTTAGCCTTGCCGCATGCCGGAGCGGTTTGTCGCCGATCACGCGCTCGAGCGCCTGGCCCAGCGCCTGCGGCTGGCGGGCTACGACGTACGGAGCGCGCGCGGGGCGCGGCTCGACGAGCTGTACGAGGTGGCGGCGCGCGAGGACCGGATCGTGCTCACGCCGAGCCACCGCCATCCGGCGCGGTTCGGCGCGGTGCCGGCGGTGGTGGTGCCGCGCGAGGACGTGCGCGCGGCGCTGCGCGTGGTGGCCGGGCGCTACCAGCCGGGCGGGCCGTCGTTCAGCCGCTGCCTGCTCTGCAACACCAGCCTCGAGCGCCGGCACGCGATCGAGGCGGCGGGCGAAGTGCCGGGCCGGGTGACGCGCACGTTCCGCGAGCTGTCCCACTGCCCCACGTGCGGGCGCTGGTACTGGGAGGGCACCCACGTGGCGCGGCTGCGCGCCTGGCTGGTGGACGCGCTCGGGGCCGGGGCGACGGGCGACGG
>DASSIN010000247.1:0-10611 GCA_035691845.1 Candidatus Eiseniibacteriota bacterium
CGTCACCGGCTTCGGCGTGCCGCACCACCTTCACGCGCGCGGGCGGAGCGGGGGCGGCGCGCGCCGGCGCCGTGACGAGCGCCGCGCATGCGAGCGCGGCAACTGCCGCGCACGTGCGCGCGATCGCCCCGGCGCGCGCCGGCCGCGCCAGCCTCGCCCTCACGGGACGCGCGTCTCGTCCAGCGCGTCCAGCACGTCGCGGATCTCGGCCTCGGTGAGCACGCGGTCCACGCTCTTCGCGCGCTGGAAGATGGCCCGCACCCGCTCGGGCGTCGGGTCCAGGCCGTGGCTCTCGAGCCACCACACCACGTTGCTCTCGCCGCTCATCGGCCCGATCTCGATCTCCTGGCGGCGGCCGACCCAGCTCGCGGGCACGCCGGAGTACACGCGATCGGCGAGCCAGTCCTGGCCCTTGCGGTAGGCCTTGATCACCGCCGCGGCGTGCACCCCGGTACCGGTGCGGAACGCGTCGCGGCCGAGCACCGGATAGTTCGCCGGCATCGGCACGTCGGTGGTGCGGCTCACCAGCTCGCAATATTCGGGCAGCGCCGTCAGGTCGTGGTCGATCCATCCGAGCAGCTTGAGATTGACGAGCAGCTGGTCCATCGGCGTGTTGCCGACGCGCTCGCCGATGCCGAGCGCGCAGCCGTGCACGCGCGATGCGCCCGCCATGATCGCGGCCAGCGTGTTCGCCACCGCCAGCCCGCGATCCGAGTGCCCGTGCCAGTCGAGCGCCACGTCCGCCTGCGACTCCTTCACCACCTCCTGCGCGAAGCGCACCAGGTTGGCGGCCCCGGCCGGCGTGGCGTGCCCGACCGTGTCGCACAGGCACAGCCGCGTCGCGCCGCAGCGGATCGCGGTGAGGAACAACTGACGCAGCGTCTGCGGATGAGCCCGCACGGTGTCCTCGGTCACGTACATCACCGGCAGGCCGTGCTCGACCGCGTAGCTCACCGCGTCCTCGGTGTGCTCCAGCATGGCGTCCAACGTCCAGTTTTCCGCGTACTGGCGGATCGGGGAGGAGCCGATGAACGTGCAAACTTCCACGGGGATGCCTGCTTTTTGCGAGACTTCGATCACCGGCGTGATATCCTGCCGCAGCGTTCTGGCCGCACAGTTCGCCTGGATCCGAAGTCCTGCCGAAGCGATCTCCTGTGCGAGGCGCGTGACATCGCGCACCACGTGCGGGCCGGCGCCCGGCAGCCCGATGTCGGCGGTGTCGATCCCGAGCCGGTCCATCAGGTGCAGGATCCGCAGCTTGTCCTCGATGCCCGGGCTGCGTACGGACGGCGACTGAAGCCCATCCCTCAGGGTTTCGTCGTCGAGTTGCACGCGAAACGGCGGTTTCTCCCACCGCACGCCCGCATCGTTCCAGTCGTGGATCAGCTCGTGTTCGTTCATGGATGGCCGCAAGGTGAGTGGACCGGACACCGATCGCCAGGCCGACTAGTAAATCGCCGGACGGGCCGTGGGGCAAGTGGCTCCGGACCGTTCAAATCGAAGGTTGGCGTGGGCACGGATCTTGATGCTTCCCCGCCGCCGCCGGCACGGAGGGCCGCGATCCCGTCATGACCCGCAAGGACCCCGTCGCATGACCTTCCCGCTCGCACGCCGTTTCCCCCGTTTCGCCGCCCTGCCCGCGATGGCCGCGTGCCTGATGCTGCTCGGCGCCTCCGCAGCCCGGGCGCAAAACGCCACCACCCCGGGCGCGATCGAACTGTACCCCACGTTCGGTGCCATCGGCGTGCGCCTGGCCTACACCGGCGACGACAACGCCAACGCCGTGGCGCACGTGGAGTGGCGCCCCACCGGATCGACCACATGGATCACCGGGGTCAACATGACGCGCATCACGAACCTACGCTGGGCGGGCAGCGTGATGGCGCTGTCCGAGGACACCAACTACGACGTGCGCGTGGTGGTGAGCGATCCGGACGGCGGGGGCGGCGGGGTGGCCGGTTCGGCGCGCACGCGCGGCCCGCTGCCGCTGACGCCGACCGGGCGCTCGTGGTACGTGGACACGCGCGGCAACGACGCCAACAGCGGCACCAGCACCACGCCGTTCGCGACGCTGCAGACGGCCGCCTCGCACGCGCAGGCGGGCGACGCGATCTACGTCAGGCCCGGCGTCTACTACCAGGCGATGAGCGCGCCGCGCGCCGGAACGGCCGGCAGCCCGATCCATCTGATCGCGCAGGGCGTGGGCGTGGTGCTCGACGGTTCCGATCCCGCCTCGCTGCACCGCACCGACTGGCAGAGCGAGGGTGGCGGCGTCTACAGCATCCCGTTCGCCACCGCGACGCGGCTGGTGGTGGCCGACAGCCTGCAGCGGCTCTATCACCAGGCCAGCCTCGCCGCGCTGCAGGCCAACGCCAACGGCGTGGCGCAGGGCTGGGTGATCGAGAACGGCCGCCTGTACGTGAAGCTCGAGGACGGCTCCTCGCCGACGCTGCACACCATGCACATCGGTCGCTACAACGTCGGGCTCGACATCGAGCAGGGCGGGTGGCGGATCAGCGGCTTCGAGGTGCGCTACTTCGGCACCGGGGCCGGCGGGTTCGGCATCTATTTGCGCGGCGCCAGCAACTGCATCGTCACCGACAACCACGTGCACTCGATCGGCGGCAAGCTGATCTGCCTGCGCGTGGGCTCGGCCGACTGCGTGCTCGAGCGCAATACCTGCAACGACGGCCGCATCTCCACCTGGCCGTGGGCCGCGGTCAAGGCGCACGAGGAGGAGGACACCGGGATCTCGAACCGCGGCGGGCGCGGCAACGTGATCCGGTTCAACACCATCTTCGGCAACTTCAACGGCATCGACACCGCCGACGGCCAGACCGACGAGACCGTGGCCGCCGACTGCGACATCGACGACAACTCGATCTCCAACATCGGCGACGACGCGATCGAGACCGACACCGTGTCCGGCATCAACCTGCGCGTGATGCACAACGAGCTGGTCGACATCTTCAACGGCGTGTCGATGGCGCCCAACTACCAGGGCCCCGAATACGTGCTCTACAACGTGATCACCAACTTCCGGCGCAGCGCGCTCAAGTACTCGTACGCCAGCTCGGGCGAGACCTGGGTGTGCCAGAACACGATGGCGAGCATGGTGGCCGGGGCGCCGGTGGTGTGGCCGACGGGCCAGTACTCCAACCAGCACTTCCGCAACAACCTGATGGTGACGACGGGCATCGAGGTGGTGAGCGACGACGGCGGCGAGTCGCAGACCGGCATCGATTTCCAGAACGACCTGCTGTGGGCGCCGGGCTCGGCGACGCTGTTCCGGTGGAAGGGCGTGAACTACGCCACGCTGTCCGCGCTGCAGTCGGCGCTCGGGTTCGAGACCGCCGGCCGCAGCGCCGATCCCCGGTTCCTGTCGTCCGGCACCGGCGACTTCGCGCTGGTGACCGGCAGCCCGGCGGTGGATGCCGGCATGCGCCTGCCCGGCATCAACGATCGCTTCAATGGCCTGGCGCCCGACATCGGCGCGCTCGAGTCCGGCGACGCCGTGCGCCCCGCCGCGATCACCGACCTGCACTGACGGCGGCTCGAGGGCGAGCGCGCACCCGGGAAGCGGCCGCGTCGGACCACGCTCGTCGCCTCTAGTGTCAGGCTCGCTCGAAGATCAGCGCGATGCCCTGGCCGCCGCCGATGCAGGCGCTGGCGGCGCCCCAGCGCACGTTGCGGCGCGCCATCTCCAGCAGCAGCGTGTAGACGAGCCGCGTGCCGGTGGCCCCGAGCGGGTGGCCGAGCGCGATCGCGCCGCCGTTGACGTTGACCTTGTCGCGATCGAGCCCGAGCGACTTCTCCACCGCCAGGTACTGGCCCGCGAACGCCTCGTTGATCTCGAACAGCCCCAGGTCCTCGAGCCGGATGCCGGCGCGTTCCACCGCTTTGCGGATCGCGGGCGCCGGGCCGATGCCCATCGTGGATGGGTCCACGCCCACGCTGGCGTAGGCCCGCAGCGTGCCGAGTGGCGTCCTGCCCGCGGCGCGCGCGCGCTCGGCGGTGGTCACCACCACGGCGGCCGCGCCGTCCACGATCCCCGACGCGTTGCCCGCGGTCACGAACGACTCGGGTCCGAACGCGGGCGGCAGCTTGGCCAGTCCCTCGGCGGTCGAGTTCGGGAACAGGTGGTCGTCCTTGTCCACGAGCACGGTCTTCTTGCCGGCCTTGACCTCGACCGACACGATCTCCTCCGCGAAGCGGCCGTTGTGGGTGGACTGGTTGCCGAGCCGGTGCGAGCGCAGCGCGTACTCGTCCTGCGCCTCGCGCGAGATCCCGAACTGCCGTGCCAGGTTGTCCGACGTCTGCGCCATGTAGCATCCGCAATACGAGTCGCGCAGCGCCACCATCAGCGAGTCCTCCAGTGCGCCCTGGCCGAGCCGGAACCCGGCGCGCGCGCCGCGGATCACGTGCGGCGCCTGGCTCATGTTCTCCATCCCGCCCGCCAGCACCCACGTGGACTCGCCGGTCACGAGCTGCTGCCCCGCGCTCACCACGGCCTGCAGGCCCGAGCCGCACAGACGGTTCACGGTGAGCGCGGGCACCTCCTGCGGGAGTCCGGCCTTGAGCGCCACGTGGCGCGCGCCGTAGATGGCGTCGCCCGAGGTCTGCAGCGCGTTGCCGATGATCACGTGGTCGATGTTCCCGGCCGGCACGCCGGCGCGCTCCAGCGCCGCGCGCGCCGCCACCGCAGCGAGATCGATGGCCGACACCGAGGCGAGCGCGCCTCCGGGCAGACCGTCGCCGCGCTTGCCGCCGATCCACTCGGCCATCGGGGTGCGGGCGCCGGACACGATCACGACCTCGGGATTCTCACGGGCTGGCAAGGGCTGCTCCTTGGATAGAGAGGTGGACCTCGAACGTTCCGGACCATCGAGATGCAGGCGGCCGACGACCGTAGCAAACAGGGGTCGCCCCCTCAACACGCCCCGGGCCGCCAATGCTATGGTGCGGCGCGTGAAAGCGCACACCGAGTACCTGTGGATGAACCTGTCCACCCGGCGCGGGTTCGTGAACCTGACCCCCGAGGTGGAGCGCGTGGTGAAGGCGAGCGGCGTGCGCGAGGGGCTCGTGCTGGTGAACGCCATGCACATCAGCGCCAGCGTGTTCATCAACGACGACGAATCCGGGCTGCACCACGATTTCGACGCGTGGCTGGAGAAGCTGGCCCCGCATGCGCCGGTGAACCAGTACCGCCACAACGACACCGGCGAGGACAACGCCGACGCGCATCTGAAGCGGCAGGTGATGGGGCGCGAGGTGGTGGTGGCGATCACGAACGGCAAGCTCGATTTCGGTCCGTGGGAGCAGGTCTTCTACGGCGAGTTCGACGGGCGACGGAGGAAGCGCGTGCTGGTCAAGGTGATCGGCGAGTGAGCGAACGCGCGGGGGAGCGGCCCGCCATGGGCGCCACGCGCCACGGCACGGCGCGCGTGCGGCCGGCGCGGCGCGAGGATCTGGCGCGCATCTGGGAGCTGATGCGCGGCCTGGCCGAGTACGAGCGGCTGCTGGACGTGTTCACGGGCTCGGCCGAGCAGCTCGGACGACACCTGTTCGACGGCGCGCGCCCGCCGGTCGACGCGTTCGTGGCCGAGGTGGACGGCGCGCTCGTCGGCTACGCCGTCGCCTACTTCGTGTTCTCGACGTTCTGGACCCGGCCGATCCTGTGGCTCGAGGACCTGTACGTCGAGCCCGATCGGCGCGGCACGGGCGCGGGCCGCGCGCTGATGCAGGCGGTGGCCGCGCACGCAGTGGCGAACGGCGCGCCGCGCGTGGCGTGGGACGTGCTCGACTGGAACGCGCCGTCGATCGCGTTCTACGAGCGGTTGGGCGCCACGCGCGGCACCGGCTGGTTCAACTACCGCGTGGAGGGCGAGGCACTGCAGACGCTGGCGCGACCGGCAGGCGCCGCCCGCTGACGTTCAGCGCGCGCCGCGCAGCGGCAGCGCGCGCAGCTCCGTCGCCAGCTTCGGCGCGAGCGGCTGGGCGCACAGCCGGGCGATCGCATCCGGGTCGGCGCCCGCGCGTTCCAGCCAGCCACGCAGCGCGGCCGCCTGCGATTCCCGTTCCAGCAGCGTGTAGGCCACGAGCCACGCCTCGGGGCTCGCGAACGGCACGTCCCCGGCGACAGCGCCGATGCGCGCCGGGATGCGCACGATGCCCGCAGGAGTGTGGAACGCGAATCCGCAGATGATCTCGAGCGCGTGCGAAGGCAGCATCAGCTTCTCGTCGGCATGGCGTCCGCCGGAGCCGGCATAGCGGGGCTCGAGCTCGCGCACGGCGCCCCACACCTCGCGCGCGGGCGCGTCCACGGTCAGGTCCCAGTCGTGCACGGCGCCGCCTTCCAGCAGCGAGAGGTGAGCGAGCAGCGCGCTGCCGCCGAGCGCGGGCTGGAATCCGGCGCGCGCGAGCCGCGCCAGCACGTCGCGCAGCGACGCGAACGACGGCGTGCGGACGCGCCCGAACAGCGCCACCTCGCTCGCGGCGCTCACCGGCGCCAGAACAGCCGCAGCAGCAGCGTCAACAGCGCGCTCAACACCAGCGAGCTGCCGAGCGGCAGGTAGATGCGCACGCGTGGGCCGCCGAGCACGAAGTCGCCGGGCAGCCGTCCCAGGCCCGGAAGCCGGCCTGCGAACGTGAGCCACACGCCGAGCACGACGAGCACCGCGCCCGCCACGATCAGCCCGCGTCCCAAGTCGTTCACGAGGCCTCGCTCACGCCGCCTGGCTCACGCCGGCGCCTCACCCCGGCGCGGGTCGTGGCTGGCGCGATCGTGCGCCGCGCCGCCTCCGTCCACGGGCGCCGCCGGTTCGCCCTGGCGCACCGCCTCGGCCGCGCCCTCGGTCATCACCTCGTACAGGCCGCCCACGAGCTGGGCCAGCTCGTCGGACGGCGCCTCGACCAGGTGCCGGCCGGCGGCGTCGCCGATCGCCTCGGCCAGCCCGGGCGCGCCATCCAGCCGGCGCGCGATGTCGCCGTACTCGGCGTAGCGCTCGGCCAGCCGGGCGCGCGCCGCCTCGAACGGCTCGATCGCGTCGCCACGCATGCGCGCCTCGAGCACCGTGCGGTGCAGCGCGTCGATCGCGACCGAGCTGTCCTCGCCGAACCCGCCGGCCATGACCAGGCCGCGCACGCACGCGTGCAGGCACAGGTCGTCCCACTCCTCGCGCTGGCGGTCGCGCTCGCCGGGCTCGGCGAACGGCAGCACGCCGGAATCGAGCAGGTCCTGCCACAGCCGCGGCGCGACCGCGCGGTGGAACTGCGCCAGCCGCTCGCCGCGCTGCTCGGGATCGCGGATCACGCCGCCCTGCGCGCGCCGGGCGCCGACACGGTCAGCCCTCCAGCAGTTCGCGCGCGCGTTCCGTCGAGCGCACCACCGCCTTGATCAGCGTCACGCGCAGACCGCCCTCCTCGAGCTCGAGGATGCCGTCGATGGTGCAGCCCGCGGGCGTGGTGACCAGGTCCTTGAGCCGCGCGGGATGCTCGCCGGTTTCGAGCACCATGGCGCCCGCGCCGAGCACGGTCTGCGCCGCCAGCTCGGTCGCCACGTCGCGCGGCAGTCCGACCTTGACGCCCGCCTCGGCCAGCGACTCGATCACGATGTAGATGAACGCCGGACCGCACGCCGACAGCCCGGTGACGGCGTCCATGTGCTTCTCGTCCAGCACCCGCGTGCGCCCCACGGCGCCGAAGATCCTCTCGGCCAGCGCGACGTGGGCGGGCGACGCGTGCGAGCCGGGGGCGAGGCCGGTCATGCCCTTTTCGATCAGGGCCGGCGTGTTCGGCATCGCGCGGATCACGGGCACGTCGGGGGCCAGCGGCTTCTGCAGCAAGGCCAGGCTCACCGACGCCGCCACCGAGATCAGCAGCTGATCGCGGTTCAGCACCGGCGCGATCTCGCCCAGCACCACGGGCACCGTCTGCGGCTTGACGGCCAGCAGCACGATGTCGGCCGCGCGCGCCGCCTCGGCGTTGGAGGCGGCGCCACGCACCTTGTGGCGCTGCTCCAGCGCGCGCACGCGCTCGGCGTGTCCGGCGGTCACCGTCACGTGGCCCGCGTCCACCGCGTCGGCGGCGAGCAGTCCGCGGATCAGCGTCTCGCCGAGCCGCCCGGCGCCGAGCACCGCCAGCTTCTTCCCCTTGAGCAGGCTCACGACGGCGGGTTCGTGCTCCAGTCGTAGAACCCCCGACCGGACTTGCGGCCGTGATGGCCGGCCAGCACCATGCGCTTGAGCAACGGCGGCGTGGCGAAGCGCGGCTCCTTGAACTCGTCGAACATGATGTCCGCGATCGCCGCCGTGGTGTCGAGCCCGACGTAGTCGGTGAGGAACAGCGGCCCCATCGGGTAGCCGCAGCCGAGCTTCATCGCGTTGTCGATGTCGTCGCGGCTCGCGAGCCCCTGCTCGTACACGCGGATCGCGTCCAGCATGTAGGGGACGAGCAGGCGGTTGACGACGAATCCGGTGGTGTCACCGGTGGTCACCACCGTCTTGCCGATCGCGCGGCACCACTCGGCCGCGGCCTGGTAGGCGGCATCGCTGGTCTGCAGCGTGCGCACCACCTCGACCAGCTTCATCAGCGGCACGGGGTTGAAGAAGTGGAGTCCCAGCACCTGCGCCGGGCGCTTCGTGAACGTGGCGATCTCGGTGATGGACAGGCTCGAGGTGTTGGACGCGAACAGCGCGGCCGGCGCGCATGCCCGTTCCAGCTCCGCGAACACCTCGCGCTTGAGGCTCAAGTTCTCGGTGGCGGCTTCGATCACCAGATCGCAGTCCGCGAGCGCCGCGACGTCGGTGACGCCCTGCAGGCGCCCCAACGTCTGCTCCATGTCCGCCGCGCTCATCTTGCCCTTGTCCACGCCGCCCTTGAGAAACTTGCGGATTCCGCCCATGCCCTTGGCGAGCGCCTCATCCGAGACCTCGCGCACCACGGTGGGGAACCCGGCCTGGGCGCTGACCTGCGCGATGCCGCTGCCCATCAGACCGCAACCCACCACGCCCACCCTGCGAATCGCCATCGCGTCACGCCTCCTCGAGGGATGAAGTGAAATGCCGGGCGAGGATAGAGACTGTGGATCGAGCCGCCAAGCGGGCCCTCGCCGGTCGCGCAGAATGGGGCTCGACCCACCACGAGACCACCGCCGGTGGCGGCGGTTCCACGCACTGTCAGCGGATGCGGAGCAGCTTGATCGTACGATTCGAGATCCGCGCCAGGTACAGTCCTTCCGGCTCCGCGTGGCCGCGCCCGTCCCGTCCATCCCAGGTGACTGCCCCGGTCCCCCGGATGACGAGCCGCCGCACGAGTCGTCCGGATGCGTCGAAGATCGCGCACGACGCTCCTGGTGCGCCGAACAGGGTGACGGATGCGGCGAACGGATTCGGGAACACGGGGATGGTGGGGGGCGACGTGGGACCGCCGGCTGGGGCGTGGCGCACGCGGCCCAGCACGGTGAACGCGATGCGCGCCGACTCGGGCGCGACCGGCAGGAACGTGGAATCGGGCACGTCCACGTCGCCGCCCGACAGCACCTGGTAGACGTGCGCGCGCAGGTGCAGGCGGCCCGCGAGCACGGACGCCTGCGCCAGCCCCGGCACCACCGAGGACACCCGAAAGTCGCCACGTCCGACGTTGCTGGCGCCGAGCCGCGCCCATGCCCAGGGCGCGCCGTCCGCCGAATCGAGTGGGGCGCCAACGAACGAATCCGGCAGCGCGACGTCGGCATCGACTTCGTAGCGCTGGGCCATCATCGGCTCCCGGCGCGCGCCCGCGTCTTCGGCGGCGACGAGGGTGTCGACCCCGAGCGGCGTGAGCTGCGTGGCGGCGGCGACGCCGTGCCAGATGCCGATCCCCGGGTCCACCGCCGCCAGCGCCGCGCCCGCGTCCAGCAGCCCGGCCCCGGTCTGCGGATCGAACCCGGGCGCGCCCACGTCGCTGGCCGTCCTCCGCAGGAGCTGCTGGAAGTCCGTGTCCTCGAGCTCGTGGCGCGCCGCCGCCAGCAGCCCCACCGTGCCGGTCCCGAACGGCGCCGCCAGCGAGGTGCCGGAGTTGGGGACGTAGCCGGGGTACGAGGCGCCGGCGTGGCTGGGGTAGGTCATGAACGTGGTCCAGATGCCGACGCCGGGAGCGATCACATCGAGCCCGGGCCCGTAGGAGGAGAACGCGGCGCGCTGGCCCAAGGCGTCGCACGCGCCCACCTGGATGCACACGCCCTCGGCGGCGTAGGCGGCCGGATACTGCGGCGTGTCGCCCTGGAACGCGCCGTGGTTGCCCGCCGCGCACACCACCACGCAGCCACGCTCGAGTGCCCACAGGAACGTCTCGCGCTCCACCTCGCTCGGGGCCTCGCCCGCGAACGACAGGTTGAGCGCGCGCGCGCCGGCATTCACGGCCGCGATGCACGCCGCGGTGATCGAGAAGTCGGTTGCGAACCCGGTGCTGCCGGCAGTGATCTTGAGCGCCAGGATGCGGCAGCCGGCGTTGCCGGCGCCGTCGCCGCCGCACACGCCGGCCACGCCCAGCGTGTCGAACGTGGCGCCGTTGTTGGTGCGCGCCGCCATCACGCCCACCACCGTGGTGCCGTGTCCGAACGAGTCGGCCACC
>DASSIN010000248.1:0-8360 GCA_035691845.1 Candidatus Eiseniibacteriota bacterium
CGCGTCGCGCACGCGCGCCGAGATCGCGCGCTGCGCGATGCGCTCGGCCGAGGATCGCGGCCTGATCGCGCGCGCGCTCGACGCCGAGTGGCGCGGGACGGTGCGGCGGTCGCGGGCGCCGCGGCACGATGCGGACGAAGCGGCGCCGGCGACCGAGCCGATCGTGGCCGACGCCGCGCCGCGCGCCACCGGATCGGACGGCGCGTGAAGCACGTGCTGGCGATCGATCAGGGCACGACCGGCAGCACCGCGCTGCTGCTCGACGCCCGAGGCGCCGTGCGCGCGCGCGGCTACGCCGAGCTGCCGCAGCACTTCCCGCAGCCCGGCTGGGTCGAGCACGATCCGCTCGAGATCTGGGACAGCGTGCGCCGCGCCGTGCGCGCCGCGCTGCGCGCCGCGGATGCGCGCGGTCGCGACATCGCCGCGATCGGGATCACCAACCAGCGCGAGACCACGCTGGTGTGGGAGCGCCGCAGCGGGCGGCCGGTGGCGCGCGCGATCGTGTGGCAGGACCGCCGCACGCAGGCGCGCTGCCAGGCGCTGCGCCGCGAGGGCGCAGCGCCGGAGCTCGAGCGCCGCACCGGGCTCGTGCCCGATCCCTATTTCTCCGCCACCAAGCTGGAATGGCTGCTCGACCACCATCGCCTGCGCGCGCGCGCCCGGCGCGGCGAGCTGGCATTCGGCACCGTGGACAGCTGGGTGCTGTGGCAGCTCACGGGCGGCGCGGTGCACGCCACCGACCCCACCAACGCCTCGCGCACGCTGCTGTTCTCGCTCGCGCGCCGGCGCTGGGACGACGCGCTGCTCGCGCGCTTCGGCGTGCCGCGCGCGATGCTGCCCGAGGTCCGGCCGTCGAGCGGCGCATTCGGCGTCACGCGCGGCGCGGGCGTGCTGGCCGACGGCATCCCGATCGCCGGCATCGCCGGCGATCAGCAGGCGGCGCTGTTCGGCCAGGGGTGCGTTCGCCCCGGGCAGTCCAAGAACACCTACGGCACGGGCGCGTTCCTGCTGCTGCACACGGGCGCGCGCCCGGTGCGCTCGCGCGCCGGGCTGCTCACCACGATCGCGTGCGGGCCGCGCGGCGAGCCCGCCTACGCGCTGGAGGGCAGCGTGTTCGTGGCCGGCGCCGCGGTGCAGTGGCTGCGCGACGGCCTCGAGCTGATCGCGCGCGCCGCGGACATCGAGGCGCTGGCGGCCAGCGTGCCCGATGCGCACGGCGTGGTGCTGGTGCCGGCGTTCGTGGGGCTGGGCGCGCCGTGGTGGCGCCCGGACGTGCGCGGCGCGTTGCTGGGACTGACGCGCGGCACCACGCGCGCGCACGTGGCGCGCGCCACGCTGGAATCGCTGGCGTTCCAGAGCTGCGACCTGGTGGAGGCGATGCGCCGCGACGCGCGCACGCCGCTGCGCTCGCTGCGCGTGGATGGCGGCGCCACGGCCAACGACCTGCTGATGCAGATGCAGGCCGACCTGCTGGGCGTGCCGGTCGAGCGCCCGCGCGTGATCGAGACCACCGCGCTCGGCGCGGGGCTGTTGGCCGGGCTCGGCACCGGGTTCTGGAGCGATCCGCGCCAGCTGGACCGCGCGCGGCGCATCGAACGCGTGTTCCGGCCGCAGCGCAACCGCCGCTGGCGCGCGCACGAACTCGCGCGCTGGCACGCCGCCGTCACGATGCTGCTCGCGCGCGCCTGACGCCGCGCCGCGGGCGCTACGCCACGACCACGACCTCCAGCCAGCCGAGCAGGTCGTGGATCACCTGCTCGCGGCCCAGGTCGTTGAAGATCTCGTGGTAGGCGTCGTGGTAGGTGATCAGCCGTGACAGGCCGTGCGGGGCGGCGGCGTTGAACTCGAGCGCGCCGCGCGGATCCACCACGCGATCGGCGGTGCCCTGCAGCAGCAGCGCCGGCACCTGCAGCCGGCGCGCGTCACGCAGCACGCGCTGGCACGCCTCCATGAAGTCGAAGTACAGCCGCGGGCTGATGCGGTCGTGCACCAGCGGATCCTGCGCGCGCGCCGACAGCACCTCGGCGTCACGCGACAGCCCGCTGACGTCGAGCCCGTTCGGGAATCCGCTGGCCGGCGCGGTCTTCCTCGCCACGTTGGCGAGCGCCAGCTTCCACCACGGCGGCAGCGTGCTGCGCAGCGCCGGCGCCGAGGCGATCACCGCCAGCAGCGCGCGCGGATGCGCGAGCGCCACGTCCAGCGCCAGCACGCCGCCCAGGCTGTGGCCGAGCAGCACGTGCGGCAGGTCGGGCGGCTGACCCGGCAGGCCGCGCGGCGCGGTGAACATCGCCGGCACCACCTGGTCGCGCAGCGCAAGCCACGACGGCACGTCGCCGCGCGGTCCGGTGGTCTCGCCGTGGCCCGGCAGATCGAGCGCGACCACGGTGTGGTGCGCGCGCGCCAGGTCGGAGGCCAGCGCCGCGTAGCGGCCGGAGTGCTCGCCGATGCCGTGCACGATCGCGATCGTGGTGCGCGGCCGATCGGCGCACCACACCCGCCCCGGCAACGTCTTCCCGCGCTCGAGCCGCACCTCGATCGAGGTGGGCGTGACGTGTCCGACCGAAGGATTCATCGCGCGCCCGTCCGCGTCGGACCGGACGGGCGCAGACAACCGCCGCGGCGGGATGAATCCGGGGGAATTCCGGTCATGGGCGGCCGCATCATGTCGCATCGCGTGACTTCCTGCATCCTCTTTTCATCGGCCGGCGCGCAGGTTACGCTGCGCCGGAATTTCTCCGCCCGCGCCGGTGCGAGGCGCGGCAGTTGTTTCCGCCACTCCCGCCGCACATCACGGAGGACCGATGCCGATCGAGCCGGAGCCGCCGCGCCCGGGCCACATCATTCTGCCGGGCGCCGAACCGGAGCCGGCCGAGCCGCCGCGCATCGTGCTGCCGCCCGGCGTCGCGCGCGAAACCCCCGCGGATCTGCCGGAATATCCGCGCCTGCGGCCGCTGGTGCTGGTGCCGTTCTCGGATGGCCAGCGCGAGCTGCTGATCGTCTCGGACCCGCTGGGCGTGATCCCCGGCCAGCCGGTGCTGGCGGTGGAGTCGCTGGCGATCATGCAGCTGCTGGACGGCTCGCTGTCGCTCAACGACCTGACCGCCGCGCTGATGCGCGAGAGCAAGGACCTGCGCGTCGCCAACATGGTGCGCGACTTCGTGGCGCAGCTGGACGAACTGCTGATGCTGGAATCGCCGCGCTTCGAGCACGCCTACCAGCAGCTGCGCGACGACTATCACCGGCTCGAGATCCGCCCGGCCGTGCACGAGGGCCGCAGCTACCCCGCCGACGCCGCCGAGTGCCGGCGCGTGCTCGATCGCGACTTCGCCGCCGCCGGGCAGTGGCGCGACGAGGCCCACGAGGCGGTCGCCCCGGCTGACGCGCTGCCGCGCGCCATCATGGTGCCGCACCTCGATCCGCGCCGCGCCGGCGCGGCGATCGCGCGCGGCTGGCTGGAACTGGGCGCGCGCGTTCCGGGCCCGCTGCGGATCGTGGTGCTCGGCACCGGGCACTCGCTGATGGGCGACGCGTTCGCGCTCACGCGCCAGCACTTCGAGACGCCGCTCGGCCGCGTGGCGTGCGACACGGCGTTCGTGGACGCGCTGGCGGCCCGGCTGGGCGAGCGCGCGTGGCACGGCGAGCTCGCCCACCGCGACGAGCACGCGATCGAGTTCCAGGCGCTGTACGCGCGCGGCCGGCTGGGCGAGCGGCGCGACGTGAACATCGTGCCGGTGCTGTGCGGCGGGTTCCACGCGCTGCTGGACGAAGGCCGCACGCCGCGCGAGGACGAGGACGTCGAGGCGCTGATCGCCGCGATCCGCGACACCGAACGGGCGCAGGGCGGCGCCACGCTGTACGTGGCGAGCGTCGACCTGTCGCACGTGGGTCCCCGGTTCGGCGACCCCGCGCCCGACGAGCGCACGCGCGCCGAGGTCGAGAGCGTGGACCGCGAGGCGGTCGAGGCCGCGCGCGCCGGCGACGCCGACGCCTGGTTCGCCGCGATCGCCGCCAAGGACGACGCCACGCGCATCTGCGGCTTCGCCGCCACCTACGTGATGCTGCGCTGCGCCGGGCCCGCCCCCGGCCGCACGCTGCGCTACGAGGTCTCCCCCGAACCCGACAAGACCCTCGTCAGCATCGCCGCGCTCGCGTGGCCGTAGTGCGGCCTGACGCCGGCATCAAACGCCCGGACGCAGCGAGTCCAGCGAATCGGTCAGCAGCGCTTCGGCCAGCTCGCGGACGCCGGCGCCGTTGGGGGCGCGCGTGACGTAGGTGGCGCGCGCCCGGACTTCCGGCAGCGCGTTCGCAACGGCCACGCCGATGCCGCATGCGGCGAGGAACGCGATGTCGTTCTCGGCGTCGCCCACGCCCACCGTGTCGCGCGCCGGGACGCCCAGCTCGGCCAGCGCGGCGGCGATCCCGGACGCCTTGTCCACGCCGCGCGGCAGCAGCATCACCGCGCCCTTGTTGAGCGTGACGTGCCAGTCGAGGCCGAGTGCGGCGATGGCCGCGCGCGCTTCGTCCTCGAACGGCTCGCGCGTGGCGACGATCACCTCGCCGGTCGAGAGCGGGCGCACGCCGCGCTCGCGCAGGCGTTCGGCCAGCGCGCCGGGCGGCGGGGCCGCCAGCGGGCTCAGCCGTTCGCCCTGGGGCACGTGCAGCACGGCGCCGTTTTCGGCCACCACGGCGTGGAAGCGATCGAGCTGCGGGAACACACGGCGCAGGTCGCCGAGCACGCGCCCGGTCACGAGCACGAGCCGCACGCCGCGCCCGCGCAGGCGCTCGAGCGCGGCCAGCGTCCCGGGCGCGACCGTGCCCTCGTGGGCGAGCGTGCCGTCGTAATCGGCGGCGAGCAGGCGGGGTGGCATGGCCGCACCTTGCATGATTTGCAGGAGCGTCCGCCACTCGACGGCGTGCCGATGCGATCCACCCCGCGCCTCGCTCCATATCCTCCGTCGCCGCATCACACCTGCATGGATATCCACAATTTCATCCACATCCATCCCCACCAGGGCTCGTGACGCCCACCGTCCGCAACGCGAATTCCGCCGCCGGCCGGGCCCACGCGCGCGGCGCGCGCACCCCGAAACCACGCGCGCGCTCGCGGCCGCCCGCGGCCCGGCGCGCACTCGAGATCCCTGATGTGGAGGCGTGCGAGCTGGCGGTCGGCAGGCGGCGCGTGGCGCTCACCCACCTCGGCAAACCGTTCTGGCCCGCGCTCGGGATCGTGAAGCGCGACCTGCTGCAGTACTACGCCGACGTGTCACCGTGGCTGCTGCCGCACCTGACGAATCGCGCGATGGTGATGAAGCGCTACCCCAACGGCGCCGCGGGGCCGTTCTTCTTCATGAAGCGCGCCCCCGAGCCGCGCCCGGAGTGGATCGAGACCTGCCGCATCCCGCACGCCTCGGGCAACGTGATCGCGTTCCCGATGGTGCAGGACCTGGCGTCGCTGCTGTGGCTCGTCAACCTCGGCTGCATCGATCTCAATCCATGGTACGCGCGCTGCGACGACACCGATCGCCCGGACGTGCTGCACTTCGATCTCGACCCGGTGCCGGGCGCCGGCTTCGACAAGGTGCGCGAGGCGGCGATCGTCGTGCACGACGCGCTGGCGGCGCTCGACATCCCGTGCCATCCGAAGACCACCGGCTCCAGGGGCATTCACGTGTACGTGCCGATCGCGCGCGGACCCACGCAGAAGCAGGTGTGGACGTTCGCCAAGCAGTTCGCGCTCGCGCTGGCGGCGCGGCATCCGGCGCTGCTGACGGGCGAGTACCGCTTGGCCAAGCGCCCGCGCGGGCGCGTGCTCGTGGACTACAACCAGAACGCGTGGGGCCGCACGCTGGCGTCGGTGTACTCGGTGCGCCCGCAGCCGCGGGCGGCGGTGTCGACGCCGGTGACGTGGCAGGAGCTGGCGCGCGGCGTCGCGATCGAGGACTTCCGCATCGATAACGTGCCGTCACGGCTGGCGAAGCGGGGCGATCTGTGGAAGCCGATGCTGGCCGCGCGCGGACGCGTGAAACTGGAACACCACATGTCATGACGCTGCCCGTGCGCCGCCCGCTGCCGCCGATGGAGGCCGACACCGAGGACGCGCTGCCGCGCGGCGCGCACTGGCAGTACGAGCCCAAGTGGGACGGGTTCCGCGGGCTCGTGTTCCGCGACGGCGCGAAGGTCGCGATCCAGTCCAAGGCCGGCGAGCCGCTGGCGCGCTACTTCCCGGAGCTGGTGCAGGCGTTCGCGGCGCTCGAGGCGAAGCGGTTCGTGCTGGACGGCGAGATCGTGGTCGAGGTGCGCGGCCGGCTGTCGTTCGACGACCTGCTGCAACGCATCCATCCCGCCGCCTCGCGCGTGGCGAAGCTGTCGGCCGCGACTCCGGCCACGTTCGTGGCGTTCGACCTGCTGGTGGATGCGCGCGGGCGGAAGCTGCTCGAGCGCCCGCTGGCGGAGCGCCGCGTCGCGCTCGAAGCGTTCGCCGGCGCGCAGTTCGCGCGCGGCGGGCGGCTCGCGCTCGGGCCCGCCACGCGGTCGCGCCTCAAGGCCGAGCGCTGGCTCGATCGCGCCGGCGGCCCGGTGGACGGGGTGGTGGCCAAGCGCACCGATGCGCCCTACCGCAGCGGCGCGCGCGACGCGATGGTCAAGGTGAAGCCGATCCACAGCGTGGACTGCGTGGTCGGCGGATTCCGCTACGCCGAGAAGGAGAGAATCGTGGGCTCGCTGCTGCTCGGGCTCTACGACGGGGACGGACGGCTGCATCACGTCGGATTCTGCTCGGCGATCGCGCGCGAGCAGCGCCGCGCGCTGACGCCCAGGCTCGAGCGGCTGGTGAAGCCGCCCGGCTTCACCGGACGCGCGCCGGGCGGCCCCTCGCGCTGGAGCACGCGGCGCTCGAGCGAATGGCAGCCGTTGCGGCCCACGCTCGTGGTCGAGGTGGCGTACGACCACTGGAGCGGCGGGCGATTCCGCCACGGCACGCGCTTCATGCGCTGGCGTCCCGACAAGGCGCCGCGGCAGTGCCATCTGGAGCAGGTCGAGCGCGCCACCATGCCGCTCGGCCGGCTGCTGCGCGCCGGCTGACATCCCGCCGCCGCCCACCTTCACCCGCCGGGCCCGCGGTGCTAGCGTCCGGCCTTCCCCGCCCGCCATTGCGCCCGCGCAGGAGGCCCCATGCCCGACGTTCATCGCGTCACCCCCAGGCACGGCGACGTGCTCGTGCTCGCCGGCACCACCAAGGGACTGTTCGTGCTGCGCTCGAACGCGCGGCGGCAACGCTGGGAGATCGGCGGCCCGCAGTTTCCGGGCGCCGAGGTGTACGCCGTCGCCGGCGTGCGCCGCAACGGCGACCTCACGCTGTGGGCCGCGAACGGCAATCCGCACTTCGGCACGTTCCTGTCGCGCAGCACCGACTTCGGGACGTCGTGGGTGACGCCCGAGGAGGCCCCGATCCGGTTCCCGGAGGACACCGGGGCCGCGCTGCGCCGCGTGTGGCAGATCCAGCCCGGGATCGAGCCCGGCGTGCTGTACGCGGGCGTCGAGCCCAGCGCGCTGTTCGTGAGCCGCGACGACGGCAAGAGCTGGACGCTGGTGCGCGGGCTGTGGGACCACCCGCACCGTGAGCGCTGGACGCCGGGCGGCGGCGGGCAATGCCTGCACACGATCGTGCCGCACCCGACCGATCCCGACCGCATGCTGGTGGCGATGTCCACGGGCGGCGTGTACCGCACCGAGGACGGCGGGCGCACGTGGCATGCGCGCAACGCCGGCGTGCGCGCCGAGTTCATGCCCGACAAGTATCCCGAGTTCGGGCAGTGCGTGCACAAGGTGGTGCGGCATCCGTCGCGCCCCGACCGGCTGTTCCTGCAGAACCACTGGGGTCTCTACCGCAGCGACGACGGCGGCGACTCGTGGCAGGACATCGCGCACGACGTGCCGTCCGATTTCGGCTTCGCGATGGCGATGCACCCGCACGACGCCGAGACCGTGTACGTCGTGCCGATCGAGTCCGATCGCTTCCGCTGCACGCCAGAGGGAAAGCTGCGCGTCTACCGCACGCGCGACGCCGGCGGCTCGTGGGAGCCGCTGACGCGCGGGCTGCCGCAGAAGAACGCGCTCGAGACCATCCTGCGCGACGGGATGACGGTGGACGCGCTCAACCCGGCGGGCGTCTACTTCGGCACCCGCAGCGGCAGCGTGTGGGCGTCGGCCAACGGCGGCGCCTCGTGGATGGAGGCGGCGACCGGACTGCCGCCGGTGCTGAGCGTGCGCGCGGTGGTGGTGGGCGATCCCACCAACGTGCGCGTGCCGCGCGCCACCGCGGCGCGGGCGGCGAACAAGCGCACGACCCGGCGCGCGCGGCC
>DASSIN010000249.1:0-4333 GCA_035691845.1 Candidatus Eiseniibacteriota bacterium
GAGGTGGCGAACCCGCCGCGCCGCGAGCGCGCGGTGCTGGTCGGGCACGCCGGCCGCGACGGCGCGCACCTGGCGCGCGCGCTGGAGGAGCTGGCGCGGCTGGCCGACACCGCCGGCGCGCGCGTGGTGGGCGAGGTGGTCCAGCGCCGCGGTGCGGTGTCGCCGCCCACGTTCATCGGCAAGGGCAAGCTGGCCGAGCTGAAGGAGCGCGCCCACGCGCTGGAGGCCGACCTGGTCGTGTTCAACGACGACCTGGCGCCGCCGCAGGTGCGCAACCTCGAGCAGGCGCTCGACCGCAAGGTGGTGGACCGCTCCGAGCTGATCCTCGACATCTTCGCGAAGCGCGCGCGCACGCGCGAATCACGGCTGCAGGTCGAGCTGGCGCAGCTCGAGTACACGCTGCCGCGGCTCACCGGCATGTGGCGCCACCTCGAACGACAGGCCGGCGGCATCGGCACGCGCGGCCCGGGCGAGACGCAGCTCGAGACCGACCGCCGGCTGGTGCGCGAGCGCATCGCGCGGCTCAAGCGCGAGCTGGAGGCGGTGAGCCGCGAGCGCGAGACGCAGCGCCGGCGTCGCCGCCAGCAGTTCCGCGCCGCGCTGGTCGGCTACACCAACGCCGGCAAGAGCACGCTGTTCAACGCGCTCACGCGCGCGCAGGTGCTGGTCGAGAACCGGCTGTTCGCGACGCTGGACGCCACCACGCGACAGCTGGTGAGCCCGGCGCGCGAGGTGGTGCTGCTCACCGACACGGTGGGCTTCATCCGCAAGCTGCCGCACCATCTGGTGGCGTCGTTCCGCAGCACGCTCACCGAGGCCACCGAGGCGGACCTGCTCGTGCACGTGGTGGACGCCGCCGACCCCGACTTCCGGCGTCACATCGACGTCGTGGACGCGGTGCTGGAGGAGCTGCTGGACGAACCCCGACCGCGCTGGCTCGTGTTCAACAAGGTGGACGCGCTTTCCGACCCCGACGCGCGCGCCGGGCTGCGCGTCGAGTTCCCGGACAGCCGGCCGGTGTCGGCGCGCACCGGCGAGGGGCTGGCCGAGCTCAAGGCCGCGCTGTTCGCGGCGGCGGCCGTGGCGCGCGCTGGCGCGGAGCGCGCGGCGCCGGCGCGTGCGCGGCACGCGTGAGCGCGCCGACGCTGCAGCTCGTCGCGCGCTTCGGTGCGCTCACCGGCCGCTGGCCGCTCGAATCCGATGCGCTCACGATCGGGCGCTCGTCGCGCAATCCGATTCATCTCCCCGACCCGACCGTGTCCAAGGAGCACGCCCGAATCGTGCGCCGCGACGGGCGCTGGTTCGTGTGCGATCTCGGCAGCCGCAACGGCACGCGCGTGAACGGGCGCGAGGCGACCGAGGAGCTGCCGATCGTCGCCGGCGACCGGCTGGAGATCGGGCACGTGCCGCTGGAGGTGACGTCGGAGTCGCCGTCGCGCCCGCGCCTGAACGAGACCGTGATCAGCGACTCGACCCGGCTGCGCGCGGACCAGCTGTTGCGCGACGGCGGCAAGAGCGGCGTGATGCCGGGCCGCATGATGCACGTGCTGGCCGAGGCCGGACGGCTGCTGGTGTTGCCACGGCCGCTGCGCGAGACGTGCGAGGAGCTGCTGGCGTTCGTCGAGCAGGCGCTGCCCGCGTCGCGCTACGTGCTGCTGCTGCGCGACCGCCCCGGGGCCGAGCCCGAGCAGATCGCCGCCCGCACGCGCCAGGCGCGCGCCGACGCGCCGCTGGCGATGTCGAGCGCGATCGTGCGCACGGTGCTGGACGAGTGCACCTCGATCATCACCGGCGACGCCGCCAACGATCCGCGCTTCCAGACGCGGCAGAGCATCGTGCTGAACGCGGTGCGCTCGGCGATGGCGGTGCCGCTGTTCGACAACGAGCGCGTGCTCGGACTGCTGTACGTGGACCGCCAGATGACGGGCGAGGCGTTCGGCGAGCAGGATCTCGAGCTGCTCACGCTGCTCGGCAACATGGCCGCGGTGAAGATCACCAACGCGCGCCTGCTGCAGACCGAACAGGAGCGCCTGCGGCTGGCGCAGGAGGCGGCCGCGGCGACGCGCATCCAGCGCACGCTGCTGCCGCAGCCGCCGCGCGTCCCCGGCTGCGAGCTGGACGCGTTCCTCGAGACCTGCCACGAGGTGGGCGGCGACCTGTACGACTTCCACGTCGGCGACGACGGCCGCGTGACGTTCGTGCTCGGCGACGTGACCGGCAAGGGCATGCCGGCGGCGCTGCTGATGTCGTCGTTCCTGTCCACCATGCGCGTGCTGTTCCAGGTCGCGGGCGATCTCGTGCCGATGGCGAACCGGCTCGGCGATCTCATCTACCGCAGCACCGATCCGATCCACTACGTGACCGCGTTCATCGGCCGGCTCGATCCGGCCACGGGCGTGCTCGACTACGTGAACGCCGGCCATCCGCCCGCCGTGATCGCCGGCCCGGGCGGCCTGCGCGAGCTGCCGGCGACCGGGCTCGCGTTCGGCATGATCGAAGCCTCGCCGTACGAGGCCGAGCGCGCCACGCTCGCGCCCGGCGAGGTGCTGGCGGTGTTCAGCGACGGCATCCCGGAGGCGCAGCGCGGCGACGACTTCTACGGCAGCGAGCGGCTGTACGCGGCGCTGCGCGACGGCGGCGCGCAGCCGCTGGACGCGCTGCGGCAGCGCATCATCGACGACGTGCGCGCGTTCACGGGCGGGGTGACGCGCGGCGACGACATCACCCTGCTGCTGATGCGCAGGACGTCCGCCACGACCGTGGAGGCCGCATGACCGGGACCGCGCTGCGCACGCTGCGCTTCGGACACAGCCCCGACGCCGACGACGCCTACATGTTCTATGGCTTCCACACCGGGCGGGCCGCGATCGAGGGCTGCGCGGTGACCCACGTGCTCGAGGACATCCAGAGCCTGAACCGCCGCGCGCTGGAGCGCGCGGACCTCGAGATCACGGCGGTGTCCGCGCACGCCTACGCGCACCTGACCGACCGCTACGCCGTGCTGGCGTGCGGGGCCTCGATGGGAATCGGCTACGGCCCGATCGTGGTGGCGCGCGCGCCGCGCACGCTCGCCAGCCTCGAGGGCGCGCGCATCGCGATTCCGGGGCCGCTCACCACCGCGGCGTTGCTGCTGCGCACCGAGTGCCCGGCGTGCCAGCCGGTCGAGGTGATGTTCGACCGCATTCCACACGCGGTCGCCGCGGGCGAGGTCGAGGCGGGCGTGATCATCCACGAGAGCCAGCTCACCTACCGCGAGGAGGGGCTCGTCAAGGTGGTGGACTTCGGCGAGCTGTGGCAGCAGCGCTACGGCCTGCCGGTGCCGCTCGGGCTCGACGTCGTGCGCCGCGACTTGGGCTCCGCGCTGATGCGCGCGGTGAGCGCGGGGTTCCGCGCCAGCATCGAGGCGGCGCGCGCGCACGAGGACGAGGCGATCCGCTACGCGCTGCAGTTCGGGCGCGGCCTCGACTCGGGCCAGGGCCGCACGTTCGTCCACATGTACGTGAACGACCTCACGCTCGACATGGGTGACGTGGGCCGGCGCGCGCTGGAGCGGCTCTACACCCGCGCGCGCGATGCGCGCGTGCTGCCCGCGCTGCCCCCGCTCGACATCGTGTGAGCGCCGTTGTGCGGCGCGGCGCGCGCGGTTAGCTTCACCGCGTGCGTGCGACACGGAGGTCCCTCGCGGAGCCGCTGCTCCTGATCGTCGTGATCGCGGCCGCCAGCGCGCTGTGGGTGCTGCACGCGCGGGCCTGGGATCTGGGCGGCCGCTCGCCGGTGTTGAGCTACGACCCGGCCCAGTACGCGATCGCCGCGCGGCAGCTCGCCACCACCGGCCGCCTGACCACCACGTTCGCGCTGCCGATCGAGCTGGCGCGCCACCCCGCGCCGCCGTGGCCGTTGGCGGTGGTGCAGCCGGGACTGGTGCTGATCGAGGCCGCGCTGTTCCGGCTGGCGCCCGCGCACTTCACGCTCGGGCGCCGCATCGAGGCGTCGTTCGCGCGCCCGGATCAGATCGAGTGGCTGGTGCTGATGCTGCCGCTGCTGTGCACGATGGCGACCGCCGGGGTGCTGGGCGTGGCCGCGCTGCGGCTGTTCCGCCGTGACGCGACCGATGGGCCGGCGTGGACGCGGTTCGCGGGCGCGCTGTCGGTTTCGCTCGTGTTCCTGCTCGATCCCGAGTCGCAGCACTTCGCGGTGGGCGGCTTCACCGAGCCGCCGTTCACGCTCGGGCTCGCGGTCGCGCTGGCGATGCTCGCGTTCGGAACCGCGGCGCGGCGCCCGTTCGCGTTCGGGCTCGTGCTGGGGGTGACCGGCCTGTTCCGCGGCAACATGC
>DASSIN010000250.1:0-3751 GCA_035691845.1 Candidatus Eiseniibacteriota bacterium
AACGGCAGCGTCACCACGTTGGCGCGCCCGCGCCACGCGCGGCGGATGTCGGCCACGGCGCGCTCGGCGGCGGCCGCGCGCGTCCCGCCGCGCGGCGCCTCCGGCAGCGCCATGCTGCCCGAGCGATCCTCGAGCACCACCAGCTCGCGCGCGCCGCCCGAGGGACGCTCGAGCGCCGGCTGCGCCAGCAGCCACGCCAGTACCACCAGCGCCGCGATCCGCAGCGCGGGCAGCAGCCGGCGCGCGGCCAGCGGCAGCGGCGGCACCGCGAACCGGTACGCCCACACCGCCAGCGCCACGATCGCCGCCGTGACCAGCAGCAGCACGGCCCATGGCGCATTGGGAGCGAAGTGGAACGAGGTCTGGATCACGCTGGGGTTCCGGGGCGACTGGCGGGCCGTGCGGGCGGGCGAGGTTCAGAGGCTAGTGGGCCGCGCGATGGCCGGCAAATGGCGCCGCCGGGCGCCGGGCGCAGGCGCCCGCGCGAATGCGCCGCGGGCCGCGTGCATTCCCGCTTCCGCCCAGGGCGGGGCGGGACTAGGCTGGCGGCCCGGGCCCGCCCCGCCCGCCGAGGCCGATGCCATGCGCCGCTTCGCCCTGCTGCTGTTGGGTCTCCTGCCTGCCTCCGCCGTGCCCGCCCGCGCGCAGCTTTCGCCTCCCTATCTCGGCGCGTGGGGCGCGTACGGCTACGAAACCGGCGCGTTTCGCCATTGCGGCGCCGTGGCCGTGGACGGCGACGGCGACGTGTTCGTGGCCGACGAGGACAACGAACGCGTGCAGAAGTTCACCGCGCGCGGCGCGTTCCTGCTGGCGATCGGCGCGGGGCTGCCGGACACGCTGCAGTTCTCGCGCCCGGCCGGGCTCGCGTGCAGCCGCGACGGGAAGCTGTACGTGGCCGACTGGGGCAACAACCGGGTGGAGGTGTTCTCCGCCGCCACCGGCGAGTTCGTGCAGCAGTGGGGAACGTACGGTTCCGGACCCGGCGAGTTCGATCGGCCGAGCGCGATCGGGGTGGACTACAACGGGCGCGTGTACGTCGGCGACTTGGGCGTGGGCCGCATCCAGGTGTTCCTGGCGGACGGCAGCTACTACGGTACGATCCTGCTGCCGCCCTACCAGGGCGAGGCGGCCGAGGCGCGCGCCATGTGCATCACGCCCGGCGGTCGGATCTACATCACCGACGGCAACGGCCAGCGCGTGATCGAGTACCTGACGACCGGGCAGATCGTGGTGGTGTGGGGCCGCTACGGCATGGCGCTCGGGCAGCTGTGGGGCGTGAACGGCGTCGCCACCGACCCGAGCGGCAACGTGTACGTGGCCGAGGAGGTGAACGAGCGCGTGCAGGTGTTCACCGCCAACGGTACCGCGCTCGGGTTCATCGGCGGCCCGGGCTCGGGCGACGGGCTGTTCGGCGCGGCCAGCGGCATCGCGTTCGATCCGGTGGGCGACATGTTCGTGAGCGACTCCGGCAACGATCGCGTTGAGAAATTCGGTGGCAGCGGAATCACCCCCGCGCGCCGCACGACGTGGGGCCGGATCAAGGCGCTGTACCATTGAGGCCGCTGAGGCCGCGGCCACGGGCGCGGCGACGGATCAGCGCCCCTGCGACTGATCGGCCAGGCGCAGCGCCTCGAGGATGATGCGGTCGAGATCGAGGCCTTCGGTGGCGGCGTCGCCCGCCACGCGCTCGCCGGCGTCGAACCGGAACCGCCCGGCGGGCCACAGCAGCACGCCGTACAGCACGCGCCGCAGCTGATCCTGCACCGCGCGCGTCACGTGTGGCGCGGGCACGCCGCGCGCGACCAGCAGCGCGCCGATCCTGGGCGGCGCCGGGTTGCCGGCCTGATCGGCGAGCGCGCCCTCCACCAGCTCACGCGACGCGCACCCCATGTGCACCAGCAGCTCGCCGGTGCGCACCCCGCCGCGGCTCGAGCGCGCGCCGGTCAGGCGGCCGTGCTCGAACCAGATCTCGGCGCGCTCGCCTTCGCGCTCGAGCGTGAGCCGGCCGCTGGCGGCGGCGAGCTGCAGCAGCTGGAACACCTCGGCCGGCTGGAACACGGCGAGGTCGCCGGCGAGCGCGCTCACTGTTCGTCAGCGCCGCGCGCCGAAGCGCACGCCGGTCACCACGCGGCCGGACACGCGCGCGCCCTCGCGCATCAGCTTCAGGTTGAACCAGCCGAGCGCGATCACCTGCCCGACCGCGAGCCCGAGCAGCACGCCGAGCGCGGACTCGGTGAGCGGCACGAGCGGGGCCGCGGCGCGCCCGGGGACGAGATGGAGCCCGAGCAGGAACGCGACCAGCGCGGCCATGGCGACGCCGGCGGCGCGCCCGAACGCGGTGGGCTGGATGCACACCGGGCCCACGAACACGTACAGCGACGCCCCGCCCACGAGCAGGATGCCGTAGCGCGCGATCGCCAGCGCCAGCACCCACCCCGGCAGCAGGTGCGCCGCGGCGAGTCCGGCGAACAGCGACACGTTGAACACGATGTCCACGATCAGGTCGAGCACCGTGCCGAGCCGCGTGACCTGGTTCCAGCGGCGCGCGAGCCAGCCGTCCAGCACGTCGCTGCCGGCCGCGAGCGCGAACGTCGCGCACGCGAACGCATAGCGCTGGCGCGCCAGCGCCACCACCAGCCCGGGCGCCAGCGTCACGCGCAGCAGGGTGAGCGCGATCGGCACGTTGAGCGCGGACAGCCGGTAGCCGTCGAGGTCGCGCAGCAGGTCCAGGTGCAGCGTGACGAGCGCGAACACCGGCAGCAGCGTGAGGCTGGTGGCGAGGAAGAACGCGTAGGCGAGCTGCCGCTCGCCGGCCAGCACGAGCAGGACGGCGGCCACGAACGCGGCCGCGAACAACGCCAGCGCGAGCAGCCACACCGAGCGCACGGCGCCGGGGCTGGCGACCAGCTGTTCGCGCACCTGGGCCGCGGCACGGCGCAGGTAGCGCAGCCACGCGGCCGGCGCGTAGCGCTCCTCGCGCAGCTCGCGCAGATACTCCTCGATGAACATGCGGCCCCCCCAGGTGGGCAGTTCGCACGCAGCATAATGTCGGCCGCGCGCGCGTTCAACGATGACGCGCCGGGCGCGGCTCGCCTATCATCGCGCGATGCCGCATGCCCCCGTCCGTGCGTTCGCCGCGATCGCCGTGATGGCGGCGCTGACCGCGCTCGGCGGCTGCGCGCCGCGCGCCGCGCGTTTCGATCCGGACGCGGTGCCCGAGGGCTATCGGCGCTCGACCGCGGCGCTGATGTGGCCGGGCGCCACGCGCGCGTTCCAGATCACGCCCGAGGGCGACCTCTACAACGGCGCCTGGCGCGTGCGGATCGCGGGCGGGCCGCTCGCGCTCGGCACCCCGCGCACGATCGCGTTCGAGGACCGCTGGCTGCCGGTGGCGCACTGGCGCCGCGCGCAGGGGCCGGTGCGCTGGGAGTTCGAGGCGGTGGCGCTGCCCGCGCCCGCGCCGTGCGACACCGGCCTCGTCGCCAGCGTGCTCGCGACCGCGGTGAACGCGGGCGCCGCGCCGGCGCCGGCGCGGCTGGAGTGCACGCTGGAGCCGGCCGATTCGCTCGACGACTACGTGGCGTTCGACACGCCGGCCGCCGCCGCCCCGCCGCGCTGGAGCGGCGCGGGCTCGGACACGGTGCACGCGTGGGCGTCGGCGCCCGCGACGGGCGCGACCGTGGCGGCCCGGTGGACGTTGGCACCCGGCGAGCGGCGCACGCTGCGGCTCGTCGTCCCCACCTACCCGACC
>DASSIN010000251.1:0-17285 GCA_035691845.1 Candidatus Eiseniibacteriota bacterium
CCGGCGCCACCCTGGCGCGCCCGGGCAGGCCGGGCTGGAGCGCGGCGCTGGCCTCGGCGCGCTGGCTCGCCAGCGCGAGCGTGCGGTCGAGCGCGGGCTGCACCCGGTCCAGCAGCGGCTGCGGCATCACGCCCAGCCACACGATCAGCACCAGCAGCGGCGCGAACACCAGCCGCTCGCGCAGCGACAGGTCGGTGAGCTTCGCGTTCTCCTCGTGGGTGACGGGCCCGAACATCACGCGCTGGAACATCCACAGCATGTACACGGCCGACAGGATCACGCCCGTCGCCGCCCACGCCGCCCACGCCGGGTGCGCGCGGAACGCGCCCAGCAGTACCAGGAATTCGCCAACGAAGCCGTTGGTCGCCGGCAGTCCGATCGACGACAGCATCACCACCATGAAGATGCTGGCGTACACCGGCAGCGGCTTCCACAACCCGCCGAAATCCGAGATCAGGCGCGTGTGGCGGCGCTCGTAGATCACGCCCACCAGCAGGAACAGCGCGCCGGTCGAGATGCCGTGGTTCAGCATCTGCAGCATCGCGCCCGCCAGGCCCTGCGAGTTCATGGCGTACAGCCCCAGCATCACGAACCCGAGGTGGCTCACCGACGAGTACGCTACCAGCTTCTTCAGATCCGGCTGCACCATCGCCACCAGCGCGCCGTAGATGATGCCGATGATCGCGAGCGCGACGATCCACGGCGTGAAGTAGGCGGACGCCTGCGGGAACAGCGGGATCGCGAACCGCAGGAACCCGTAGGTGCCCATCTTGAGCAGCACGGCGGCCAGGATCACCGAGCCCGCGGTCGGCGCCTCGACGTGCGCGTCCGGCAGCCACGTGTGCAGGGGGAACATCGGCACCTTGATCGCGAACGCGAACGCGAACGCCAGGAACAGCCACAACTGTGCGCCAGGCGCGATCGCCATGCGGTACAGCGTCTCCAGATCGAAGCTGGGCGCGCCGCCCAGGCTGCGCTGGTGGAACCACAGCCACAGGATCGCGACCAGCATCAGCACGCTGCCGGCCATCGTGTACAGGAAGAACTTGACCGCGGCGTAGACGCGGCGCGGGCCGCCCCACACGCCGATCAGCAGGTACATCGGGATCAGCATCGCCTCCCAGAACACGTAGAACAGCAGCAGGTCGAGCGCCACGAACGTGCCGAGCATGCCGGCTTCCAGCGCCAGCAGCGTCGCGAAGAACTCGCGCGAACGCTTCTCGACCGACGAATACGCGCCGATCACCGCGATCGCGGTGAGCACCGTGGTCAGCAGCACCAGCAGCGCGCTGATGCCGTCCACGCCCAGGTGGTACTCCGCGCCCCACATCGGGATCCACGCGCGGCGCTCCACGAACTGGAACCCGCCGTGCGGATCGAGCCGCCACCACAGCGGCAGCGAGAACGCGACCTCGGCCAGCGCCACCAGCGTTGCGCACGCCCGGATCGCGCGCTGCGCGGTGGCCGGCAGCAGCGCGATCAGCGCGCCGCCCGCGAGCGGGAAGAACACGATCAGCGTCAGCCAGGAGTGGCTCACCTAGGTCCCTCCGCTCACCGCGCCATCAGGCGCCACAGCAGCACCAGCACGCCCAGGGTGAAGAACAGCGCGTAGGTGCCGACGAAGCCGGTCTGCAGCAGCCGCAGCACGGCCGAGCCGGTCTCCAGCACCACGCCGACGCCGTTCACGATGCCGTCCACCACCTTGACGTCCCAGAACCGCCACAGCGCGTCGGCCGCGCGGCGCAGCGGCCGCACCACGACCGAGTCGTAGGCCTCGTCCACGTACCACTTGTTGAGCACCGCGCGGTGCACGGGTTCGAAGCGCTCGCGCAGCGCGGTGGCGCGCTCGGGCTGGCGCAGGTACATGCGGAACGCCAGCCAGATGCCGGCGGCGGCCACGCCCACCGACAGCGCCATCAGCGCCCACTCCACCGCGCGCGCCACCTCGTGCGGCGGCTCGCCCGCCGGGCCGGCGGCGGCGAACACCGGCGCCAGCCAGCGCTCGAACGGATGCCCGCCCGGGATCATCGGCGGCCCGACGAACCCGCCCACGATCGACAGCACCGCCAGGATCGCGAGCGGCACGATCATCGCCGGCGGCGACTCGTGCAGGTGGTGCTCGGCCTCGGGCGTCAGCCGCGACGGCCCGCGGAACGTGAGCACGTACAGCCGGAACATGTAGAACGCGGTCAGGAACGCGCCGAGGAGGCCCGCCATCCACACGCCGGGATGGCCGTTGGCGAACGCGTGATACAGGATCTCGTCCTTGCTGAAGAACCCGGCCAACGGCGGGATGCCGGCGATCGCGAGCGTGGCGATCAGCATGGTGCGGTGCGTCCACGGCAGCCGCGCCGCCAGCCCGCCCATGCGGCGCATGTCCTGTTCGTCCGACAGCGCATGGATCACCGAGCCCGCGCCGAGGAACAGCAGCGCCTTGAAGAACGCGTGCGTCATCAGGTGGAAGATGCCGGCCGTGTAGGCGCCGACGCCGCACGCCATCATCATGTAGCCGAGCTGGCTCACGGTGGAGTACGCCAGCACCCGCTTGATGTCGGTCTGCGCCACGCCGATCGTGGCGGCGAGCAGCGCGGTGGCGGCGCCGACGATCGCCACCACCTCGAGCGACACCGGCGCCAGCTGGTACAGCACGTGGCAGCGCGCCAGCAGGTACACGCCGGCCGTCACCATGGTGGCGGCGTGGATCAGCGCCGACACCGGCGTCGGGCCCTCCATCGCGTCCGGCAGCCACACGTACAGCGGGATCTGGGCGCTCTTGCCGGTGGCGCCCAGGAACATCAGCAGCGTGGCCGCCACGATCACCGGCGCCCCCACCTCCCAGATGTGCGGCGCCAGCGCGAACAGCCGTTCGTACTGCAGCGAGCCCGCCCACGCGAACAGCGTGAACATCGCCAGCAGCACGCCGTAGTCGCCGATGCGGTTGACGACGAACGCCTTCATGCCGGCGCGCGCCGCGGACGGGCGCTCGTACCAGAACCCGATCAGCAGGTACGAGCACAGCCCCACGCCCTCCCAGCCCACGAACATCACCAGCAGGCTGTCGGCCAGCACCAGCGTGAGCATCGCCACCATGAACAGGTTGAGGTACATGAAGAACCGGCGGAACGACGGATCGTGCGCCATGTAGCCGGTGGAGTAGACGTGGATCAGGAACCCGACGCCCGTCACCACCAGCACCATCACCGCCGACAGCGGATCGAGCAGCAGTCCGACGTCCACGTGGAAGTCGCCCACGCGCATCCACGTCCACAGCGTCTCCGAGATCGCGCGCGACGCCGCCGGCAGCGCGGCCAGCGCCAGCACGGCGCGCAGCGCGGCCAGGAACGCGAGCCCCACCGCGCCGCACGACAGCCACCCGATGCCGCGCCGGCCGAGCCGGTCGCCGATCGCGAGATTGATCGCCACCGCGGCGAGCGGCAGCGCGATGATGGGCCACAGCAGCGCGTTCACGTCAGCCCTTCAGCAGGTTGATCTCGTCCACGAACACCGTCTCGCGGAGCCGGAACATGTTGACGATGATGGCGAGCCCGACGGCCACCTCGGCCGCGGCCACCGTCATCACGAAGAACACGAAGATCTGGCCGTCGAGCGACTGCATGTGGCGCGCGAACGCCACGAACGCGAGGTTGCCGGCGTTCAGCATCAGCTCGACCGACATGAAGATCACGAGCGCGTTGCGGCGCACCAGCACGCCCACCACGCCGATCACGAACACCACCGCCGACACGGCCAGCGCCCACGACAGCGGAATCGAAGCCGGCAGCATCACGAGCCCTCCACGGAGCGCTTCGGTGCGGCCGCGGCCGGCGGCGCGGCGCCCGTCGCGGGCGGCGCCTCGCCGCGGTCGGCGGGCGTGTCCGGAATCGCCTCGGGCATGTCCGGGGCCTCCGGGATGCCGCCGCGGCGGCCGCGCGCGATCACGATCACGCCCACCATCGCCACCAGCAGCACGACCGAGGTGATCTCGAACGGGAACAGGTAGCGCGAGTACAGCAGCATGCCGATCGCCTGCGTGTTGCCGGGCGCGGGCGATTCGGGCGGCGGCGCGGCGGGGCCCGCCGACCAGCCGCGCGCGAACCACGTCAGCGCGATGCCGAGCAGCCCCAGGCCCACCAGGTAGCCGAATCCGCGCCGCAGCGCCAGCGCCAGCCCGCCCTCCACGTCGCGGCCCAGGTTCAGGTACATGATCACGAACAGGAACAGCACCATGATCGCGCCGGCGTAGACGATCACCTGCACCATGCCGAGGAACTCGGCGTGCAGCAGCAGGTAGATGCCGGCCAGCGAGCAGAACGCGGACACCAGGAACAGCGCGCTGGTCACCGGATTCTTGTGCAGGATCACCATCACGCTCGACAGCACGAGCAGCAGCGCGAAGCCGACGAACAGCACGGGCGCCATCAGCGATTCCCCACCCACCACAGCACGCCGGCCGTGGCGACCACGTTCAGCAGCGCGATCGGCAGCAGCACCTTCCAGCCCAGGTGCATGAGCTGGTCGTAGCGCAGCCGCGGGAACGTCCAGCGCACCCAGATGAAGAAGAACAGCAGGAACGCCAGCTTGATCAGGAACCACACGATCCCGAGCGCCGCCGGCCCCGGACCGTTCCAGCCGCCCAGGAACAGCGTCACCGCGATGCAGCTGATCGCGATCACGTTCATGAACTCGCCCAGGAAGAACAGCCCGAACTTCATGCTCGAATACTCGGTGTGGAAGCCCGCCACCAGCTCGGCCTCGGCCTCGGGCAGGTCGAACGGCGCACGGTTGGTCTCGGCCAGCGCGCAGATCATGAACAGCAGGAACGCGTGCGGCTGCCACACCACCATCCACACGTGGCGCTGCGCGTTGACGATGTCGGCCATCGACAGCGAGCCCGCGATCAACAGCACGCCGATGGTGGACAGCCCCATCGCCAGCTCGTAGCTGATCATCTGCGCCGAGGAGCGCAAGCCCCCGAGCAGCGCGTACTTGTTGTTCGACGACCAGCCCGCCAGCGTGATGGCGTACACGCCCAGGCTCGACATCGCCAGGAACACGAGCAGCCCGACGTTGACGTCGGTGACGGTGAGCGCCCCGGGGCCGAACGGGATCACCGAGAACGTCACCAGCGCGGGGATCACGGCCAGCATGGGCGCGATGTGGTACACGACCTTGTTGGCCTCGTCGGGGATGAACTCCTCCTTGAAGAACAGCTTCAGCACATCGGCGATCGGCTGCAGCAGCCCGAACGGTCCGACGCGGTTCGGACCCACGCGCGCCTGCATGTGGCCGGCGATCTTGCGCTCGGCGTAGATCATGTACGACACGATCCCGAGCATGACGTTCAGGATGATGAAGATCTTGACGAACGCCCACAGCGCGAACTGCACGGTGGGATCGCGCAGCACGCCGGGTAGCGCGGCCAGGTGCGCGATCACGCGCGCTCCGCCGCGGACGGCGCGGCCGCGCGCGCGCCGGCCGGCTGCACGCGCACGCGCAGTCCCGCGCCCGACGGGCTGCCGAGCCGGTTCAGCTCGACGCCGACCTGGGCGTCGGGCACGAACACGCCGCCCTCGGGCACGGCGTCGTCCAGCCCCAGGCGCAGCGTGATGCGGCCGGAGGGGCCGTGCAGCTCGACGGGCGCGCCCTCGATCGCGCCGAGCCGCGCCGCCTCGGCGGGATGCAGCCACGCGCGCGGCTCGTGCGCGAGCTGCGGCAGGATCTCGGTGCGGTGCGACAGGCTGCCCTGCAGGAACAGCATGCCGCCCGCCAGCAGCCACAGCCCCTCGCCGGCCGGCGGCGCGCCGTCGTGCGATGCCGCGAACGCCGGAGCCACGACGCGCGCGGGCTCGAACGCCCACGGGCTCCCGAGCGGCACCAGCGTGGCCCAGCTGGTGCCGCGATAGCCCGGCACGAGCCGCGCGATCTCGCGATACACGTCCTCGGCCGTGCGGTGGTTCCACGCCGCGCCGAGCGCGCGCGCCACCGCCTGGAAGATCTGCCAGTCGGGACGCGCGCCCGGGCGCGGCGCGACCGCCCGGGCGGTGCGCTGCGGGCGGCGCTCGCAGTTGACGGTGACGCCCTCCTTCTCGGCGAACGCGGCGGCCGGGAACACCACGTGCGCGGCGCGGGCGGTGGACGTCAGGAACATCTCGCTCACGATCACCAGCTCCGCGTTCGCCAGCGCCCGCTCGGCCAGCGCGCGGTCGGGCGCGGAGCGCAGCCAGTGGTCGCCCGCGATCCACAGCGCGCGGATCCGGCCGTCGGCGGCCGCGCGCAGGATCTCGGGCGCGGTGAGCCCGGGCTCGCCCGGCAGCGTCGCGCCCCACGCGGCGCCATAGTGGTCGCGATCGGCCAGCGGCACGTAGCCCGGCAGCCGGTCGGGCACGAGCCCCATGTCGAGCGCGCCCTGGGAATCGTGCTTGGCGCCGAGGAACATCACGCTCGAGCGCCCGGCCGTGATCGCGCCGCTCGCCCAGCCCAGGTTCTCGATCGCCTGCAGCAGCGCCTGGGCCTCGGGGTGCTGCGCGGTGTTGCGGCCGAACACGATCGCCTTGCGCGTGGCCGCGAGCAGCCGCCGCCCGGCCTCCATCACCTGGTCCGCCGCCACGCCGGTCGCAGCCTCGCTCTCGGCCACGGCCGGCAGCGCGCGGGCGAGCGTCGCCAGCGCCGCGGCGTGCGCGGGATCGAGCGGCGCCGGCTCCGGATGCCGGGCGCGCTCGTCCAGCACCGCGCGCGTCAACGCGTGCACCAGCGCCAGCTCGCCGCCGGCGCGCACCGCGAGCCACGCGCCGCCGAACTTCGCGCGCGCGAGCTTCACGCGCCGCGCGTGCGCGACGGTCAGGTGCACGCCGTGCTGGTGCTGGCCGCGGATCAGGCTCGCCTGCGCCAGCGGGCCTTCGGCCTGCAGGTCCTCGAACAGCACCAGCGCCTCTTCGGCGCGGACCAGCTGCTCGAACGTGGGCGCGGGGCGGCCGCCGCCGGTGGCGCGCAGCACCGCGTCGCCCGTGACCGGCGCGGTGTGGCGCGTGCGCGCGTCCACGTGATTCGTGCCGAGCACGGCGCGCGCCAGCTTCTGGAACAGGTACTGCTCCTCCACGTTCAGGTTCTCGCCGCCCAGGAACGCGATCGCCTGCGGCCCGTGCCGGCGCGCGATCGCCTGCAGCCCGCCGGCCGCGAACGTGACCGCCTCCTCGAACCCGGCCGGCTGGAGCTGACCGCCCACGCGGATCAAGGGCGCGCCCAGCCGCTCGGGATGGTTCACGAACTCGTAGCCGAACCGGCCGCGCACGCACAGGAATTCCTGGTTGACGCCGCGCCGCTCGGTGCCGCGCGCGCGCAGGATCTCCGACCCGCGCACGCCCAGCCGCACCGAGCAGCCGTTCGAGCACCACGGGCAGATGGTGACGTGCTGGCGCAGGTCCCACGGCCGGGCGCGGAACCGGTACGGCAGCGCCGTCAGCGCGCCCACCGGGCACACCTCGACGCAGTTGCCGCACTGCTCGCACGCCAGCGGCTGGCGGTCGAACGAGCTGATCTCGGTGTGCACGCCGCGCTGGTGCGCGGTGAGGGCGTCCTCGCCCATCACCTCGTCGCAGTAGCGCACGCACCGCATGCACACGATGCAGCGGTTGGCTTCCTTCTTGACGATCGGCCCCAGCGACTCGGACACGAACGTGCGCTTGGGCTCGTCCATGCGCGAGGCGTCGTGGCCGAACGCGAACGCCAGATCCTGAAGCTGGCACTCGCCGCCCTCGTCGCACACCGGGCAGTCGAGCGGATGGTTGACGAGCAGGAACTCCATCACGCCCTGCCGCGCCCGGGTCGCGCCCGCGCTGGCGGTGGCCACCACCATGCCCTCGGCCACCGGCGTGGTGCACGCCGTCTGCGGCTTCGGCATCCACGCGATCTCCGGCGCGCCGTCGGCGCCGAGCACGGGCGCGCCGTCCCGGCCGCGCTTCGGCAGCCCGATCTCGACCAGGCAGATGCGGCACGCGCCGAGCGGCGGGAGCTTGGCGTGCGAGCAGAAGATCGGGATCGCGACCTCGGCGCGCCTGGCGGCGTCCGTGACCAGCGTGCCGGGCGGCACCTGGACGGCGCGGCCGTCGATCGTGACGCGCACCAGCGTGTCGGGCGCGGCGCTCACGCGGGCACCTGCTCCAGCTCGGTGCGGCGGCGGTTGACGATGCAGCGCCGCTCGCGCACGTGGTGGTCGAACTCGGCGCGGAAGTGCTTGAGCGCGCCCTGCACCGGCATCGCCGCGGCGTCGCCCAGCGCGCAGAAGCTCTTGCCCAGGATGTTGTCCGCCACGTCGGCGAGCAGGTCCACGTCCTGCGCGCGGCCCTCGCCGGCCTCCAATCGCGCGAACACCTCGCTCATCCAGAACGTGCCCTCGCGGCACGGCGTGCACTTGCCGCACGACTCGTGCTCGTAGAACCGGATCAGGTTGCGCAGCGCGTCCACGATGCAGACGCGGTCGTCGATCACGATCACGCCGCCGGAGCCGAGCAGCGTGCCGGCGGCCGTCATGGACTCGAAGTCGAGCGGCGTGTCGAGCATGGAGGCGGGCAGCAGCGGCACCGACGACCCGCCGGGGATCACCGCCTTCACGCGGAAGCCATCGCGCATGCCGCCGCAGTGCTCGTTCAGCAGCGTGGACAACGGCAGCCCGAGCGGCACCTCGTAGTTGCCGGGCCGTGCCACCGGGCCCGACACCGAGAAGATCTTGGTGCCGGGGCTCTTGTCCGTGCCCCACTGCCGGAACCACGGCGCGCCGCGGCGCAGGATCTCGGGCACGTTCATCAGCGTCTCGACGTTGTTCACCACCGTCGGACAGCGGTACAGACCCTCGACCGCGGGGAACGGCGGCTTCAACCGCGGCTGGCCGCGGTAGCCCTCGAGGCTCGACAGCAGCGCCGTCTCCTCGCCGCAGATGTAGGCGCCGGCGCCCAGGTGCGTGTGCAGCTCGAACCGGAACCCGGAGCCCGCGCAGCGCTGGCCCAGCAGCCCGGCCGCGCGCGCCTCGGCGATCGCGCGGTCGAGGATCGTCTGGATGTACGCGAACTCGCCGCGCAGGTAGATGTAGCCGGTGTTGGCGCCGAACGCGTGCGCGGCCAGGATCATGCCCTCGATCAGCCGATGGGGATCCTTCTCCATCAGCTCGCGGTCCTTGCACGTGCCGGGCTCGCTCTCGTCGGCGTTGCACACCAGGTACTTCGGTTTGGCCGTCGATTTGGGGACGAAGCTCCACTTGAGCCCCGTCGGGAACCCGGCGCCGCCACGCCCGCGCAGGCCGGACGCCTTGACGACCTCGATCGCCTCTTCGGGCGCGCGTTGCAGCAGCGCGCCCAGCTCGGCGTAGCCGCCCAGCTTTCGATACACGTCGATGCCGGTCAGCCCCGGCGTGTCGATGTCCTTGAACAGATGCGGTCCGCGCGGCGCGCTCACGGCAGCTGCTCCAGCAGGCGGTCCACCGCGGCCTCGTCCACGCGCTCGTGGTAGTCGTCGTTGACCTGCAGGCACGGCGCGCCGGCGCACGCGGCCAGACACTCGACGCGCGACAGCGTGAACCGGCCGTCGGGGGTGGTCTCGCGATGGCCGACGCCGAGCTTCCCGGCGAGGTGGCGGTAGATGCGCTCGCCGCCCATCAGCGAGCACGACAGCGTCATGCACACCTGCAGGTGGTACTTCCCGACCGGCTTCAGGTTGAACATCGTGTAGAACGTGGCGATCCCGAACACCTCGGGCTCGGGCAGCTCCACGGTGCGCGCGGCGAGCTTGAGCGCGGCGGGCGACAGCCAGCCCCACTCGCGCTGCGCGATCCACAGCACCGGCAGGATGGCCGAACGCTTGACCGGGTAGTGCGACAGCGCCTCGTCCACCGCGGACTTCAGGTGCGCCGGCCACGCCAGCGGCGGCTCGAGCGCGACGAGCGGCGGCGCGGGCGCCATCGGCGCGGGCACGCTCACCGGTCGATCTCTCCGAGCACGATGTCCAGGCTGCCGATCGCGGCGATCACGTCCGCCACGAGCCGCCCCTCGACCATCGTCGGCAGCGTCTGCAGGTTCACGAACGACGGCGAGCGCACCTTCATGCGCCACGGCTTGGGGGTGCCGTCCGAGATGAAGTAGAACCCCAGCTCGCCCTTGGGCGCCTCGATCGCGTGGTACGCCTCGCCCTCGGGCGGGAAGAACCCATGCGCCACGATCTTGAAGTGATGGATCAGCGCCTCCATCGAGGTCCTGACGTCCTCCTTGGGAGGCAGCACGTACTTGTAGTCGCGCAGGCGGTAGTCGCCGGGGCCGAGCGCTTCCAGCTGCTTCAGCGCCTGGTCGGCGATGCGCGTGCTCTGCCGGATCTCCTCGACGCGCACCTGGTAGCGGTCGAACGCGTCGCCGTGGGCGCCGACCGGCACGTCGAAGTCGTAGCCGTCGTAGCCCGAGTACGGCATGTCCTTGCGCAGGTCCCAGCGCACGCCCGAGCCGCGCAGCGTGGGGCCGGTGGCCCCGAGCGCGATCGCCTGCGCGGCCGACAGCGGCGCCACGCCCTTGGTGCGCGCGAGCCAGATCGGGTTGTTCGTCAGCAGCGACTCGTACTCGTCCACGTGCGCCGGCATCTCGTCCACGAACGTCCGGCAGCGCGCGATGAAGTCCTCGCCCGGCAGGTCGCGCGCGAGCCCGCCCACGCGGAAGTACGACGCCGTCATGCGCGCGCCGCACACGTGGTCGTAGATCGACAGCACCTTCTCGCGCTCGCGGAAGCAGTAGAAGAACACCGTCATCGCGCCGATGTCGAGCGCGTGCGTGCCGAGCCACACGCAGTGCGCGCTGATGCGCGTCAGCTCGGTGAGCAGCACGCGCGCCGCCTGGGCGCGCGGCGGCGCCTCGATGCCGAGCAGCTTCTCGGCCGCGAGGCAGAACGCCAGGTTGTTGGACATCGGCGCCAGGTAGTCCATCCGGTCGGTCTGCGGGATGGACTGGGTGTAGGTCTTGTACTCGGCCTGCTTCTCCATGCCGGTGTGGAGGTAGCCGACGATCGGCCTGGCCCTGACGACCGTCTCGCCGTCCAGCTCGAGCGCGACGCGCAGCACGCCGTGGGTCGAGGGGTGCTGCGGCCCCATGTTGAGCGTCATCGTTTCACTGCGCACGGATCTTGACCTTCCGGGGCGCCAGCTTCTTCAGGCTGGGCGAGGGGATCGTGCGGTCGGGCGTGTTGTGCGTGAACGCCACCTCCTCGTAGCCGAGCGGCGAATCCTTGCGCAGCGGCCAGCCCTCCCAGTCCTCGGGCAGCAGGATGCGCGTGAGGTCGGGATGGCCGGTGAAGCGAATCCCATAGAAGTCGAACGCCTCGCGCTCGTGCCAGTCGGCGGTCGGCCACAGGCCGGTCACGCTCGGCACGGCCGGTTGATCGGCGCCCACCGGCACCTTGAGCGTGAGCCGCGCGTGATGCGCGAGCGACAGCAGCCCGTACACCACTTCGAAGCGCGGCTCGCGCGGCAGCCAGTCCACGCCCGCGATCCACGTCAGCATGGCGAAGTCGAGCGCGGGATCGTCGCGCAGCACGGTGCACACGTGGAGCAGCGCGGCCGGCTCGATCACCAGCGTGTGGTCGCGCACCGCGGGGCCCTCCTGCCGGCGGACGCTCACGCCCGGCAGCCGCTCCCGCAACCTCGTCTCCAACGCTTCGGGGGTCAGGCTCATGCCCGTTCGCGGCGCGGCGGCGCGATCCCGAGCTCCACCTTCGACGTCAGGATCTTCTCCTGCAGCTTCATGATGCCGTGGATCAGCGCCTCGGGCCGCGGCGGGCAGCCGGGCACGTACACGTCCACGGGCACGATCTTGTCGACGCCCTGCACGATCGCGTAGTTGTTGAAGATCCCGCCGCACGACGAGCACGCGCCCATCGCGATCACCCACTTGGGATCGGGCATCTGGTCGTAGAGCTGGCGCAGCACCGGCGCCATCTTCACGCTCACGCGCCCGGCCACGATCATCAGGTCCGCCTGCCGCGGCGAGGCGCGGAACACCTCGGCGCCGAACCGCGACACGTCGAAGCGCGGGCCGACGATCGCCATCATCTCGATCGCGCAGCACGCGAGCCCGAACCCCAGCGGCCAGATCGCGTTCGCGCGCGCCCAGTTCACCATGCGGTCCACCGACGTGAACAGGATGCCGCGCTCCAGCTCCTCGCGGATCGCGTCCTGCTCGGTGGTGGGCGACAGCAGGTCGCGCGACGGCGGCGCCTCGCGCGCCGGCATCGCCAGCGTGCGGAACGGATTCCCGGGGCTGGGCTCGTTCAATCCCATTCCAGCGCCTTCTTCTGCAGCAGGTAGAGGTAGCCGACGAACAGGATCACGATGAACAGCACCATCTCCACCAGCCCGTACAACCCGAGCTGCCGAAACGTGACCGCCCACGGGTACAGGAACACGGCCTCGATGTCGAACAGGATGAACAGCACCGCCACCAGGTAGAACTTGATCGTGAACCGCCCGCGCGCGTCACCGACCGGCTCCACGCCGCACTCGTATGCGGCGTTCTTCGCCGCGTTGCGGCGGCGCGGCACGATGATGGTGGAGAGCCCGATCGTGGAGGCGGCGAACAGGATCGCCACCACCAGGAACATCAGGATCGGCAGCCATCCGATCATGGCGCGGCCCTCATACGTGCGCGTTCAGGTGGCGCACGGCCTCGGTCAGCGCCGGCACCACCTCGAACAGATCGCCCACCAGGCCGTAGTCGGCCACCTTGAAGATGGGCGCGTCGGGGTCCTTGTTGATGGCGACGATGCAGCGCGACGACGACATCCCCGCCAGGTGCTGGATCGCCCCCGAGATGCCGACCGCCACGTACAGCCTGGGCGACACGGTCTTGCCGGTCTGCCCGACCTGGTCCGAGTGCGGCCGCCAGCCGGCGTCCACCACCGCGCGCGAGGCGCCCACCGTGGCGCCCAGCGCCTCGGCCAGCTGCTCGATCAGCGCGAAGTGCTCGGGGCCGCGCAGCCCGCGCCCGCCCGACACGATGATCTCGGACTCGGTCAGGTCCATCTTGCCGCCGGCCGCGGCGGCCACCTTCTGCACGCGCGCGCGCGCGCTCGCCGCCTCGTCCACCGTCACCGCCAGCGACTCGACGGCGGCGGCGGCCCCGGCGCGCGCGCCGGCGGCGAACACCTTGGGGCGCAGCGTCGCCATCGCCGGCGTGTCGGGGAACGCCACCCGCTGCGCGGCCTTGCCGGCGAACACCGGCCGGCGCGCGAGCAGCCGGCCGCCCTCGACCGCGAGCGCGGTGACGTCGGAGGCGAGCCCCACGCCGAGCCGCGCGGCCACGCGCGGCGCGAGATCGCGGCCCATCGCCGAGGCGCCGAACAGCACCGTCGCCGGCTTCACCGCCGCGACCGCCGCGGCCATCGTCGCGGTGTAGCCGGCCGCGTCGTAGAGCCCGAAGCCGGCGTGCGTGGCGAGCAGCACCTGGTCCGCGCCCGCCTCGCCCAGCGACGGCAGCTCGAGCCCGGCCTGCATCTCCGGCGCGGCCGCGCACACGCCCACCACCGGCCCGCCGAGCGAGGCCGCGAGGCGCTGCGCCTCGCCCAGCGCCTCGCGCGCCACGCCGCGCACCCTGCCCTGGCGCTGCTCGATCCACACCAGGATCGCCATCAGATGACCTTCGCCTCTTCGCGCAGCACGCGCACGAGCTCGGCCACGCCTGCCACGCCCTGGCCCACGATGCGACCGGCGCTGCGCGGCGCCGGCAGCTCCAGCGACAGCACCTCGAGGTGCGCCGCACCGGACGGGAACGGACGCTCCTCCAGCGGCTTCTTCTTCGCCGCCATGATGCCCTTGAGCGAGGCGTAGCGCGGCTCGTTCAGGCCCTTGTCGGTGGTGAGCACGGCGGGCGGCGTCACGGCGATCACCTCGCGGCCGCCCTCGATGTCGCGCTCGGCCACGAGCTGCTCGCCCGGCATCTGGAACGCGGCGAGCGCGGTGACGCACGGGAACTGGAGCAGCTCGGCCACCATCGGCCCGACCTGCGCCTGGTCGTCGTCCACCGCCTGCTTGCCGAGCCACACGAGCGTGGCATCGAGCGGCCGGATCGCCTCGGCCAGCGCCTGGGCGACCGTCAGCGGATCGGGCGCGGCGCCGTCCACGCGCAGGTGGATCGCGCGGTCGGCGCCCATCGCCAGCACCGTGCGCAGCGTGGTCGCGACGCCGGCCGGACCCGCGGAGATCGCCACGACCTCGCCCCCGCCCTGCTGCTCGCGCAGCGCGAGCGCGGCTTCGACCGCGAATTCGTCGTACGGATTCAGGATCCAGGTGACGCCGGCGGAATCGAGGCTCCTGCCGTCCGCGGCCACCTTGACGCGCGTCTCGGTGTCGGGGACCTGCTTGATGCACACCACCTGGAGCACGCACGCACCTCGCGCCGGCGTGGGGGACACCGGAGATTGCGCTTCGTTTCACAAAGTCGGCTGCAACACACCGCACGCGCGTGCGGCAGCCGCGCAGTTTCCAATGCTCGCCACACGGAGTCAAGGATGGGTGACGCTCGAATTCGCCAACGCGTGAACGGGCGAGTCCGCTGAACGCCTTGGGCTTGACGGTCGTGAACGCGGTATGTCACTCTGCAGCGTAAGTGTTTGCGGACATGACTGAAGCCACACATCTTTAGCGCACAACTTTCGGTCGGAGTTTTCTGCCGGTCGGATCATGCGAAGCCCCTCGGCTCGCTGGTTCCACAACAGGAGGTCGCACCGCCCGGGTCCCCCAACCCCGAGCCGGCCACAGGCGTGGTGACGCCATGGCCGGTGGGAGGATTGCGATTGAGCTCCATCGTGGAGATCGAAGAGCTGGGCCGCAGGATCAGGAAGCTGCGGCTGGAACGGCGGATGACGTTGAAGCAGGTCGAGGACGCCTGCGGGCTCTCGGCCACCCATCTGTCGGAAATCGAGCGCGGCAGGACCTCTCCGACGATCGGCGCGCTGGTGCGGATCTCCCGGGCGCTGCGCCGGGACGCCTCCTACTTCATCGAGGCCGAGGAACGGCCAGACGTGGTGGAGACCACGCGGGGCTCGCTGCCCGAGACCGAGCTGCAGCCGGGCCTCACCGTGCAGCCGATGACCAGCGGCGTGCCCGGCAGCCGCATCCACACCTATCGCGTGGTGCTGCATGGCCAGGGCGCGCTCGAGTTCGATTCCCAGGAGCTGCCGGGCGATGCGCTCTACCTCGTGCGGGATGGCAAGGTGGAGACCGACATCGGCGACACGCGCGTCGTGCTGGAGCCCGGAGACGCCATGCAGGCCTCGTTCGCGCACAGGCATCGCCTGAGGCCGGCCGCCGGCCAGCGCGCCGAGCTGATCGCGGTGCTCACCCATCCGCTCGCGCCAGGCGAGCCCGATGGCCATGCCACCTGATCCGGAGCCCTCGATGGCCCATCTCCACCCCGGAGCCGAATCACGACGCAAAGCCGCGCTGTCGCCGCGCGATCCCTCGCCCCGGGAGCTGGGGCGGCGCATCAAGCTGCTGCGCATCTCGCGCGGCCTGACGCTCAAGGACCTGGAGGCGCGCGGCGGCATCTCGGCCACGCACGTTTCCGAGATCGAGCGCGGCAAGGCCTCGCCCACGGTGGGCGCGCTCGGCCGCATCGCGCGGGCGCTGGGCCTGCGGCCGGCCACGCTGGTCGAGCCCGCGGTGCTGCCGGACGTCAGCGTGACGCGCGCCGGCGAGCGCGACGGGACCCGCGTGCAAATCGGCGCCGCCATCGTCGAGCCCATGGCCGAGCCGGTCGAGAACGCGGTGTTGAGCGGGCACGTGGTGACGCTGCCGATCGGCCGCGAGCCGGCGTTCACGCACCGCCACGAAGGCGAGGAGTGGGCCACGGTGGTGTCGGGGGTGGCCGAGATCTGCGTGGACGGCGAGGCGCACGTGCTGCGCGAGGGCGACTCGCTGCACTTCCGCGCGCACGTGCCGCACTCGTACGCCAACCTCGCGTCCAGCGCCGCCGTGCTGATCGTGGCCTGCCGGCCGCGCCTGGCGCTGTAGCGCGCGGCGCCGTTGGCGCGGCGCGGTCGCGGCGCTACAGCAGCCGCTCGGCGCGATCGCGGCGCGTGACATCGGCGCCCGTCTCCGCCGCGCGCGCGAGCGTGACCCCGCCGCCCTCCAGCACCAGCTCCGCCAGCCGGCCGCGGCCGTTGTAGTTGCTGCTCATCACCGCGCCGTAGGCGCCGACATCGAGGATCGCCAGCAGGTCGCCGCGCTCGAGCGGCGGCAGCGGCACGTCGCGCGCGAATACGTCGGCACTTTCGCACACCGGCCCGACCACGTCGGCGGGCGTGGCCTGCTGCGCGCGCGGCGCCAGCGGCTCGATGCGGTGGCGCGCGTGGTAGAGCGCGGGCCGCAGCAGGTCGTTCATGCCGGCGCCGAGCACCACGAACCGGCGTCCCGAGCGCTGCTTCACCCACAGCACCTCGGCCACGAGCGCGCCCGCGGGCGCCACGATCCACCGCCCGGGCTCGACCACCAGCCGCTCGAACCGCCCGGCCGTGCGCGCGCGCACCGCCTCCGCCCACGCCTCGAGCGGGAACTCGTGCCGACCCGCGTAGTCGTAGCCGAATCCGCCGCCCAGGTTGAGGGCGCCGAGCGGCGGGCCGGCGCGCGCGACCTCGTCGGCCACCGCCAGCGCCGCGTCGAGCGCGGCCGCCATCGGCGCGGGATCGAGCAGCTGCGAGCCGACGTGGACGTGCACGCCGTCGAGCTGCAGGTGCGGCCAGCGCGTGCGATGCCGCAGGGCGTCCGACGCCTCGGCCACGCTCACGCCGAACTTGGCCTCGTCGTGGCCGGTGGCCACGTAGTCGTGACCCGGGGTGGCGATGCCGGGATTGATGCGCAGCGCCACGCGCACGCGCGCGCCGGCCTGCGCGGCGGCGCGGTCCAGCAGCTCGAGCTCGCCCACGTGGTCGGCGTTGACGAGCGCCACGCCCTCGCGCGCCACCCACTCCGCCTCCTCGGCCGTGCGGCCGTTGCCGTTCAGCACCCGGCGGCCGGCCGGGAACCCGGCGCGGTCGGCGGCCTCCAGCTCGCCCAGCGAGCCGGCATCGGCGCCCAGGCCCTCGTGCGCCAGCGCCTCGAGCAGCATCGGCAGCGCGTTGGCCTTGAGCGCGTATGCGGCCAGCGGATCGAGCGCGGCGAACGCCGCGCGGAACCGGCGCGCGCGGGCGCGCGCCACGTCGAGGTCGTGGATCCAGGCGGCGTGCGCGTGGGGCTCGATCCGCCGCAGCGCCGCGAACGCGCGCGCGAG
>DASSIN010000252.1:0-11614 GCA_035691845.1 Candidatus Eiseniibacteriota bacterium
GCCGCAGGCGGCCGACGGGCGCGCCGCGCGGCTGGCCGCCCGTTTCGTCGCCAATTTCGGCGGCCGTCCTTGATTCACCCCCGCGCCGGCGGGTAACTTGGCTCGATCCCGTCTTCCATCCCTCCGAGGTGTTCCGTGATCGCACCCGCCGCCCCGCCGCAATGGACGCTGCACCCGCGCCGCGACCCCGATCGCGCGGCGGCGCTGGCGCTCGAGCTGGGCGCGCCGCTGCCGGCGGCGCACGCGCTGGTCAACCGCGGCGTCGGCACCGCGGCCGCGGCGCGCGCGTTCCTCGGCGCCTCGGCCGACGACCTGCACGACCCCTCGCTGCTCACCGATCTCGACCTGGCCGTGGACCGCATGCGCCGCGCGATCGCGGCCGGCGAGGGCATCCTCGTCCACGGCGACTACGACGTGGACGGCATCACCTCGACGTTCGTGATGGTGTCGGCGCTGCGCGAGCTGGGCGGGCGCGTGGCGTGGCGCATTCCGCACCGCACGCGCGACGGCTACGGGCTGACGCGCGACGCGATGGAGGACGCGCGGCGCCGCGGCTGCTCGCTGGTGGTGACGGTGGACTGCGGCATCACCGCCCACGCGGCGGTGGAGCACGGGCGGGCGCTGGGCATCGAGACCGTGGTCACCGATCACCACGAGCCCCCGGCCGTGCTGCCCGGCGCGCTCGCGGTCGTCAATCCGCTGCGGCCCGGATGCCCGTATCCGTTCAAGTCGCTGGCCGGCGTCGGGGTGGCGTTCAAGGTGGCGGAGGCGCTGCTGCGCGAGCGCGGCGGGCTCGAGCGCGCGCTGCCGTTCCTGGACGTGGTGGCGCTCGGCACGATCGCCGACGTGGTGCCGCTCAAGGGCGAGAACCGCATCCTCGCGCGGCTCGGGCTCGAGCGGCTGAACCGCACGCCGCGTCTGGGGCTGCGCGCGCTGGCCGAGGTGGCGGGGCTCGCCAACCGGCCGATCACGAGCGGACAGGTGGCGTTCGTGCTGGCGCCGCGCATCAATGCCGCGGGTCGCATGGGCAACGCCGAGCAGGGCCTGCGGCTGCTGCTGGCGCGCGACGCCTCCGAGGCGCGCGACCTGGCCGCCAGCCTGGAGGAGGACAACCAGCGCCGGCGGCGGTTCGACGAGGAGGCGCTGGCCGAGGCCACGCAGGCGGTGGAGCACGAGCTGAGCTGGCCCGATTGCGCGTCCATCCTGCTGTGGTCGGAGCGCTGGCACGCGGGCGTGATCGGGATCGTCGCCTCGCGGCTGGTCGAGCGCTTCCAGCGCCCGGTGGTGCTGGTGGCGCTGGACGGCGAGCGCGGTCGCGGCTCGGGCCGCTCGGTGCCGGGCCTCGATCTGAACGCGCTGCTCGGGCGCTGCGACGACCTGCTCGAGGCGCACGGCGGGCACGCGTTCGCGGCCGGACTCACCGTGCGGCGCGAGCACCTGCCGGCGCTGCGCGAGCGGCTCGAGCGGCTGGTGCGCGAGAAGCTGTCGCCCGAGACGTGCGTGCCGCGGCTCGAGATCGACGCCGACACGCGGCTCGGGGAGTGCGACCTGCCGCTCGTGGACTGGCTGGAGCGGCTGTCCCCGCACGGACTCGACAACGCCGAGCCGCTGTTCCGCGCCGAGCACGTGATGGTGGACAGCGTGACCACCGTGGGACAGGGCCGCCACCTGCGCATGACCGTGCGCGATCACACCGGCGTCGCCGAGGCGATCGGGTTCGGGCTCGGCGAGCTGGCGCGCGAAGTGGCGCAGGCGCGCGCGTGCGACCTGGCGTTCGTGCCCACGCGCAACGCGTGGATGGGCGAGCAGCGCGTGCAGCTCAAGGTGCGCGGCGTGCGCACGCCGCCGGCGGTGTCGTGAGCGCGGGCGTGGGCGCCCGCCGGCCGGAGCCGCCGCCGGACACGCCGTGAACGAGCCCGCCAGTTCGGGCGCCGGAGAGCTGCGCGCCGGGCTGCTGACCGCGCTGGCCGAGCACGCGCGCGTGGACCGCGACCGCGTGGCCGCGTGCTTCGACTTCGCCGCCCAGGCGCACGGCGACCAGCGGCGCGAGTCGGGCGAGCCGTTCGTATCGCACGTGGTGGGGGTGTGCCACATCCTGCTCGAGCTGCTCGATCAGCGGCTGGACACGCCGCTGGCGTGCGCGGCGCTGCTGCACGACGTGGTCGAGGACACCGCCATCTCGCTCGAGGATCTGGAGAAGCGCTTCGGTCGCGAGGTGGCGCAGCTGGTCGAGGGCGTGACCAAGCTGTCGGCGCTGGAGTTCGACAGCCGCGAGGCGGCGCAGGCCGAGAACTTCCGCCGCATGCTGCTGTCGATGTCGCGCGACCTGCGCGTGATCTTCATCAAGCTCGCCGACCGGCTGCACAACATGCGCACGATCGAGGCGCTGCGGCCCGACAAACGCCAGCGCATCGCCGAGGAGACGCGCGACATCTACGCGCCGCTCGCGCACCGGCTGGGGATGGCCGGCATCAAGCGCGAGCTGGAGGATTTGTCGCTCAAGGTGCTCGATCCGTCGGCCTACCGCGAGATCGCCGACAAGGTGCAGGCCAAGCGCACGGTGCGCGAGAGCTTCCTCGAGGGCGTGAAGGAACGGCTGGAGGAGGGGCTGCGCGCGGCCGGCATCAAGGCCGAGGTGATGGGGCGGCCCAAGCACTTCTCCTCCATCTACGGCAAGCTGCGCTCGGGGCGCGATTTCGAGTCGATCTACGATCTGTTCGGGCTGCGCATCGTCACCCACACGCGCAACGACTGCTACCGCGCGCTGGGCGTGGTGCACGACCAGTTCACGCCCGTGGCCGAGCGGTTCAAGGACTACATCGCCACGCCCAAGAGCAACATGTACCAGTCGCTGCACACCACGGTGCTCACCGACGACGGCGAGATGGTCGAGGTGCAGATCCGCACGCGCGAGATGCACCGCACCGCCGAGACCGGCGTGGCCGCGCACTACGTGTACAAGCAGGGCGGGCGCGTGGACGAGGAGCTGGACGCCAAGCTGGGCGGGTTCGTGGCGCAGACCGCCGACTGGCAGCGCACCACCACCGACGACGAGTACATGGACTTCCTGCGCACCGCCCTCTACCAGGAGGAGGTGTTCGTGTACACGCCGCGGCGCGAGTTGAAGCGCCTGCCGCGCGGCGCCACGGCGCTCGACTTCGCGTTCCACGTGCACACCGCGGTCGGCCAGCACACGGTGGGGGCGCGCGTGAACGGCGAGCTGGTGCCGCTGCGCTACGAGCTGCGCAACGGCGACACCGTCGAGATCATCACCTCGCCGCACGCCCAGCCTCACGAGGACTGGCTGCAGATCGTGCGCACCACCGGCGCGCGCAGCAAGGTGCGCCACTGGCTGCGCCAGCGCCGTCATGCCGACTCGGTGACGCTCGGACGCGAGATGCTGGAGCGCGAGCTGAAGCGCATGCGACTGCCGGCGGACGACGACGCGTTCGAGAAGCTGGCGAAGGCCGCCGGGGTGGACGACGTCGACACGCTGTGCGCGCGCATCGCCGAAGGGCAGCTGTCGCTGACCTCGGTGGTGCGCACGCTCGAGCCGCCGAAGGAGGGGCTGGCCGAGCGGCTGACCAAGGGCCCGCTCGAGGCGCTGGGCCTCGGCCGCAAAGCCGACGCCGGCATCAGCATCCACGGCATCGACAACGTGATGCTGTCGTTCGCGCGCTGCTGCCAGCCCGTGCCGGGCGATCGCGTGATCGGCATCGTCACCGTGGGGCGCGGCGTGTCGGTGCACCGGCAGGACTGCCCCAACACGTTCGACGACCGCATCCCGCCCGAGCGGCGTGTGGCGGTGAACTGGATCGCGCGCCCGGGCGAGGCGTTCCCGGTGCGGCTCGTGATCTACGGCCAGGACCGCACCTCGCTGCTGGCCGACATCGCCAAGACGATCGCCGCCGCCGGCGTCAACGTGCGCACCGTGGGCATGGCCAGCGAGGACAAGACGGCGCGCGGCGTGTTCGTGGTGGAGGTGCCGAACCTGCAGCGGCTGCACGAGGTGATGACCGCGATCCGCCGCATCAAGGGCGTGACGCGCGTGGAGCGCCGCCAGCGGCTGCTGAAGCCCCCCACCCGGCGCGCGTCCGGCGCGTGAGGGCGCTGGTCCAGCGGGTGTCGCGCGCGGCGGTGCGGGTGGCGGGGGAGACGCGCGGCGAGATCGGGCGCGGGCTGCTGGTGCTGCTGGGCGCCACGCACACCGATGCCGAGCCCGAGGTGCGCTGGATCGCCGGCAAGCTGGCGGGACTGCGGATCTTCGCAGACGACGCCGGCGCGATGAACCTGGACGTGCGCACGGCCGGCGGCGCGATCCTGGTGGTGCCGCAGTTCACGCTGTACGGCGACGCGCGCCGCGGCCGCCGGCCGGAGTTCCTGGCCGCCGCGCGCCCCGAGGTGGCGGAGCCGCTGTTCGAGTCCGTGTGCGGCGCGCTCGCCGCCGACGGACTCACCGTCGCGCGCGGCGTGTTCCGCGCCCACATGGAGGTCGAGCTCGTGAACGACGGCCCGGTGACGCTGCTGCTGGAGACGCCGCCGCGCGCCGGCGCCACGGACGCGGCGCTGGAATCGGCGTGAGCACCGCGCGCACGCCGCGGGGGGCGAACGGGCCGACGTGGCGGTTCTGGCGCGGCGACGGTCCGGTGGTGCTGGCGTCGGCGTCACCGCGGCGCGTGGCGCTGCTCAAGCAGGTCGGGCTCGACTTCACGGTGGCCGATCCGGGGCCGGACCGCGACTGGCCGGGCGAAGCCGAGCCGCGCCACGGCGTACGCGCGCTGGCGCTCGACAAGGCGCGGCGCATCGCCGCGCGCCGCCCGGACGCGCTCGTGATCGGCGCCGATACGGTGGTGGTGGCACGCGGCGAGCGGCTGGGGAAGCCGGAGGACGCCGAGGACGCGCTGGCGATGTTGCGCCGCCTGCACGGCCGCACGCACGAGGTGTGGACCGGGATCGCCGTGGTGCGCGCCGGGGATCAGCGCACCGCCGCCGAGCTGACCAAGGTGCAGTTCGCAAGGCTCGACGACGAACTGCTGCGCGCCTACGTCGCCACCGGCGAGCCGCTGGACAAGGCCGGCGCCTACGGCATCCAGGGCCGCGCCGCCGCGTTCGTGAGACGCATCGAAGGCGACTACTGCAACGTGGTCGGCCTGCCATTGGCCCGCCTGCGGGCCGTGCTCGAGAGCCTCGCGTAGCGGAGGACGCCTGCAGATCGCGTGGATTTTTTCGTCGGGGCGGATTTGACACGTTCCGCGCTGCGCTGCTAGCCTCCGGCGTTTCTTGCGATTACGTGGGTGTTAGGTACGAGTGCTAGGTTGGGCGTTTGCGCGCTCCCGCGCCGCGAGGTTCGCCCGTCTCACCCCGATGGAGGCAGCATGAAGACGTTCAGTGCCCGGCCGGAGGACGTCCAGCGCCAGTGGCTGGTGGTGGACGCGGAGGGCCGGACCCTGGGGCGGCTGGCGACGCAGGTGGCCACGGTGCTCAAGGGCAAGCACAAGCCGATCTACACGCCGCACGTGGACACCGGCGATCACGTGGTGATCGTCAATGCCCGCAAGGTGGCGCTGTCCGGCCGGAAGAGCACCGACAAGCGCTACTTCCATCACACGCTGTATCCGGGCGGCGCGACGTGGACGGGCATCGAGGAGCTGTTCCAGTCGCACCCCGAGCGCGTCGTGGAGCGCGCCGTGCAGGGCATGATGCCCAAGACCAAGCTCGGGCGCGCGATGCTCAAGAAGTTGAAGGTGTACGCCGGTCCCGACCATCCGCACGCGGCGCAGCGTCCGGTGGCGTGGAATCCGGGCATGTGACCCAGGTGGCGAAGAGGAGCGCATGGCGACCGAGACCCTGACGAGACCCCGCACCGGCCGGCGCAAGGAGGCGGTGGCGCGCGTGCGCCTGCTGCCGGGCAACGGCAAGCACATCATCAACGACCGCACGCCGCTCGAGTACCTGAAGCGCGAAACGCTGGTGCAGAGCGCGTTCCATGCGCTCACGCTCGCCAACGCCCACGGCAAGTACAACGTCGTGGCGCGCGTGCACGGCGGTGGGCACACCGGTCAGGCGGGCGCGATCCGCATGGCGATCGCGCGCGCGCTGGTGCACGAGGACGAGGCGCTGCGCGGCCTGCTCGGGCGCGAGGGTCTGCTCACCCGCGACTCGCGGATGAAGGAGCGCAAGAAGTACGGCCAGCCGGGGGCGCGCAAGCGCTTCCAGTTCAGCAAGCGGTAGACGTTTCCATTTCCCACGCGCTCGTCCGGGCGCCGGGGTCCCTGCGCGAGCGGGGAGTGCGCCCGATTCGGGACGACGCGGTGGCTCAACCCCAACGGAGGATCAGGTGGCGGAACTGACGGTGAAGGACCTGCTCGAAGCGGGGGTGCACTTCGGGCATCAGACCCGGCGCTGGAACCCGCAGATGAAGAAATTCATCTTCATGGAACGCAACGGGATCTACATCATCGACCTGCAGAAGACGCTGCAGTGCTGGCGCGACGCCCAGGCGGCGATCGAGCGCGTGGTGCGCGGCGGCGGGCACGTGTTGTTCGTGGCCACCAAGAAGCAGGCGAAGTCGATCGTGGTGGAGGAAGTGGCGCGCAGCGGGCAGTTCTACGTCACCGAGCGCTGGCTGGGCGGCATGCTCACCAACTTCAAGACCATCCGCACCAGCATCAAGCGTCTGCACGATCTCGACCGGATGGCCACCGACGGCACGTTCGAGAAGATGAGCAAGAAGGAAGTGGCCCGGCTGTCGCGCGAGCGCGAGCGCCTGCAGTTCAATTTCTCCGGCATCAAGGAGATGCCGGGGCTGCCCGCGCTGGTGTTCGTGATCGACACCAAGAAGGAGAAGATCGCCGTCGCCGAGGCGAACCGGCTGGCGATCCCGGTCGTGGGCATCGTGGACACCAACTGCGATCCGTCGGTGATCCAGTTCCCGATTCCGGGCAACGACGACGCGCTGCGCGCGATCCGGCTGTTCACGCGCCTCGTCGCCGACACCATCCTCGAGGCGCGTTCGACCGCGCTCGAGGGCGGCGACCAGCCGCAGACGGTGTCGTTCGGAGGCGAAGGGCTCGAGGGCGAGGCGGAGCCGGCCCGCGCGGCGGGCGCCGCGCATCCGGCCGCGGTCCTCAACTGATTCCGGCGGGCGGCGTGCCGCCCGTGACCCACTCGAGCGCCCGTCCGTGATCCGTCGCGGGCGGGCGTTGCAACGCAGGAAGGAGCAGCGATGACCATCACCGCCGATCAGGTGAAGCAGCTCCGGGAGCGCACCGGAGCGGGCATGATGGAGTGCAAGAAGGCGCTGACCGAGGCGGCGGGGGACTTCGACCGTGCCGTGGACGCGCTGCGCAAGAGCGGCATCGCCAAGGCCGAGAAGCGCGCCGAGCGCGCGGCCAGCGAGGGGCTGGTGGAGTCCTACATCCACCCCGGCAACCGCGTGGGCGTGCTGATCGAGGTCAACTGCGAGACCGATTTCGTCGCGCGCACCGCGGAGTTCCAGGGGCTGGTGAAGGATCTCGCCATGCAGGCGGCCGCCGCGGGCGCCGAGTACGTGCGCCGCGAGGAGGTGCCGGCCGAGCGCGTGGAGCGCGAGCAGGCGATCTTCGCAGCGCAGCTCGAGGGCCAGGGCAAGCCGGCCGCGATCGTCGAGAAGATCGTGACGGGCAAGCTCGACAAGTTCTACGCCGAGATCTGCCTGCTGGAGCAGGCGTTCATCCGCGACGATTCCAAGACCGTGGGCGAGCTGGTGAAGGAGGCCTCCGCGCGCACCGGCGAGAACATCGTCGTGCGGCGGTTCTCGCGGTTCCGGCTCGGGCAGGAGTAGCGGGCCCCCCGACGATGGCCGCGCGCTACCAGCGGATCCTGCTCAAGCTGTCGGGCGAGATCCTGGCCGGCGAGGCCGGCCACGGCATCGACGAGGCCGTGCTGGCGACGCTGGCCGACGAGATCCGCGACGTGCACGCGCTGGGCGTGCAGATCGGCATCGTCACCGGCGGCGGCAACATCTATCGCGGCATCGCCGCCAGCACGCGCGGCATGGACCGGGTCGGCGCGGACTACATGGGCATGCTGGCCACGGTGATCAACGGCCTCGCCCTGCAGCACGCGCTCGAGAAGCGCGGCCTGTACACGCGCGTGATGTCGGCGATCGAGATGGCGCGCGTGTGCGAGCCCTACATCCGGCGCCGCGCGGTGCGGCACCTCGAGAAGGGCCGCATCGTGGTGCTGGCCGCCGGCACCGGCAACCCGTACTTCACCACCGACACCGCCGCGGCGCTGCGCGCGGTGGAGGTCGGAGCGGACGTGATCCTCAAGGCCACCAAGGTGGACGGCATCTACAGCGCCGATCCCATGAAGGTTCCGGACGCGACGTTCTTCCCACGCACCACCTACAAGGATATTCTCGACAAGAGCCTCGGCGTCATGGACCTGACCGCCATCACGCTGCTGCGCGAGAACCGGCTGCCGCTGGTGGTGTTCAACATCGGCCGGCGCGGCAACCTCGTGAAGGTGGTGGAAGGCGAGGCGGTCGGCACCGCGGTGGGAGAGTGACATGGCGAACAAGCATCTGGCGGACGCAGAAGAGCGGATGAAGAAGTCGCTGGAGGGGGTGCGGCGCGAGCTGTCCGCGATCCGCTCCGGCAAGGCGAGCCCGGCGCTGCTCGACACGGTGCGCGTCGAGGCGTACGGCTCGGCGGTGCCGCTGCAGCAGGTGGGCTCGGTGTCGGCGCCCGAGCCCAAGCTGATCGTGGTGCAGCCGTGGGACAAGTCGCTCACCAAGGCGATCGTGCGCGCGATCCAGACGTCGGAGCTGGGCTTGAATCCCACCGACGACGGCACGGTGGTGCGGGTGCCGATCCCCTCGCTCACCGAGGAGCGGCGCAAGGACCTGGTGAAGCTCGTCTCCAAGCTGGCCGAGGAGGGCCGCGTGCACATCCGCCAGGTGCGCCACGACGTGCTGCACGTGCTCAAGAAGGAAGAGAAGGACGGCACGCTGCCCGAGGACGAGGGCAAGCGGCTGGAGTCGGAGGCGCAGAAGCTGACCGACCGATACATCGGCATGGTGGACGAGATGCTGAAGAAGAAGACCTCGGAAGTGATGGAGGTCTAGCGCGCAGGCGCACGCGAACCCGGAGCGCGCGGCGTGAATGATTCGGCGCCAGCGGTGGTGACTGCGGCGGCGGCGGGCGAGCGGTCCTCGTGGTCGCTGCGGTGGCGGATCGTGTCGGGGGTGATCTTCGTGCCCCTGTTGATCCTGCTGGCGCGCGCCGGTGGCCTGGCGTTCTGGGGCTTCGTCGCGCTCGAGGTGACGCTCGGGCTGATCGAGTTCTACCGCATGATGCGCGACAAGGGACTGTCGCCCTATCCGCTGCTCGGCTACCTCTCCGCGCTCGGGCTGTTGTGGAAGGTGGAGCGCCCGCACCAGAGCGAGACCGACTTCCTCGCCACCGCCGCGCTGCTGCTCACGCTGGGTCTGGGCCTGCGGCGCCCCGTGCTCAAGGGTCGGGTCGAGGGCATGGCGGTCACGCTGTTCGGCGTGCTGTACGTGGGCTGGCTGTCGGCGCACCTGGTGCTGCTGCGCGAGCTGCCGTGGCGGGCGGGCACGCCGTACGCCGACGGCGCCTCGTACGTGCTGCTGGCGTTCTTCGTGACCTGGAGCTGCGACACCGGCGCGTACGCGTTCGGGCGCGCGTTCGGGCGCCGGCGGCCGTGGGCGCTGGTGTCGCCGCGCAAGTCGGCCGAGGGCTCGGCCGGCGGGTTCGCGTGCGCGGTGGCGGCCGCGTTCGTGGCGCGCGCGTGGTTCGCGCCATACCTCGCCGTGCGCGACGCGGTGCTGCTGGGTGCGCTGGTCGGCACGTTCGCGCAGGTGGGCGACCTGGTGGAGTCCATGCTCAAACGCGACGCCCGGCAGGGCGATTCCTCCGACCTGATTCCCGGCCATGGCGGCATCCTCGACCGCTTCGACAGCCTCTACTTCGCGGCCCCGCTGGTGTTCTACTACCTGAAGATCGTCGTGTTCCGGGTGCCGTGATGAGCGTCCGCACGCAGCGGCTCGCGGTGCTGGGCGCCACCGGCTCGATCGGCCGTCAGACGCTGGACGTGGTCGCGCGCCACGAGGACCGCCTGCGCGTGACGGGGCTGGGGGCGGGCGCGAACCTGGACGCGCTGGAGCAGATCGCGCGCGGCTGGCGGCCGTACCGCGTGGCGCTCGAGCACGCCGCCGATCCGGTCGCCGCGCGCGCGCGGCTGCGCGCGGCGGCGCCCGAGGCGGAGGTGCGCGTCGGCCCCGGCGCGTGCGCGTGGCTGGCGGGCGATCCCGAGTCGGACACCGTGGTGAACGGCGTGGTGGGGGCGGCCGGGCTCGCCTCCACGCTGGCGGGGCTGGCGCGCGGCGCGCGCGTGGCGCTGGCCAACAAGGAGAGCCTGGTGGTGGGCGGCCCGCTGGTGCGCGACGCGCTCGCGCGCGGCGGAGCGCTGCTGCCGGTGGACAGCGAGCACAGCGCGGCGCTGCAGTGCCTGGCCGGCCGCCCGCCGCGCGAGGTGGCGAAGCTGACGCTCACCGCCTCGGGCGGCGCGCTCCGCCACCATCCCGACTGGCGGCGCGCCACGCGCGCCGAGGTGCTGGCCCACCCGGTGTGGGCGATGGGCACGCGCATCACCGTGGACTCCGCGCTGCTCGTCAACAAGGGGTTCGAGCTGATCGAGGCGCAGCACCTGTTCGCGCTCGGCTGGGAGCAGCTGGAGGCGGTGCTGCATCCGCAGACCATCGTGCACGCGCTGGCGGCGTTCGTGGACGGCAGCACCGTGGTGCAGGCGGCGGCGGCCGACATGAAGATCCCGATCCAGCTCGCGCTGTCGTGGCCCGAGCGGTGGGAGCTGGCGCCGCCGCTGCCGGCGACCGCGCTGGCGCGGCTCGACATCGCGCCGATCGCGGCCGGACAGCACCCCGCGTTCGACCTGGCGTGCGCCGCGGGGCGGGCGGGCGGCACCGCGCCGTGCGCGCTGAACGCCGCGGACGAAGTGGCGGTGCAGGCGTTCCTGGACGGCGCGATCGCGCTCGGCGACGTGCCCGGGGTGCTGGCGCGCGTGCTCGAGGCACACCGCGTCGAGCCGGTGCAGTCGGTGGAGCAGCTGCGGCAGGTGGACGCCGCGGCGCGCGAGGCGGCGCGCGCGGCGATCGCGGCGGGCGCGTGGCGATGATGCTGGCGCGCGCGCCGATGCCGCCGGCGGCGCGGCTGGCGCGCTGGATTCCGAGGCTGGCCGGGATCCCGGCGCTGGTGTGGGGCGACTTCGTGCTGGACGAGTACTGGCGCTGCGCCACGCGGCGGGTGTCGCGCGAGGCGCCGGTGCTGGTGCTGGAATACCAGTCGCGCGCGATCCAGGGCGGCGGTGCCGCCAACGCCGCGCTCAACCTGGCCGCGCTCGGCGCGCGCGTGCGGGTGGCGGGCTTCGTCGGCGACGACGCGGCCGGCGCCGAGCTGGCCGAGCTGCTGCGCGGCGCGGGCGTGGACGCGGGCGGGCTGGTGCCGCAGTCGGCCCGCGCCACGGTGGTGAAGACGCGCATCGTGGCCGGCGGCTCGCACACCGCGCGCCAGCAGGTCGTGCGCGTGGATCG
>DASSIN010000253.1:0-7112 GCA_035691845.1 Candidatus Eiseniibacteriota bacterium
GGTGCCGGCCGCGCTCACGCGGGCGGCGCCTCCGCCCCGCGCGGCGCCGGCGTGCGCCGCCTGGGCCACGGCAGGTTGAACTCCATCACCAGCTGCTTGAGCCCGAGCCCGCGCAGGATCGGCGCCGTCAGCAGCGAGAACGCGGCCAGGAACGCGAGCAGCGACAGCGCCAGCGTCGAGCCCGGCACGCCGGCCGCGCCCGGGACGTGCAGCGCCAGCCGGTCGAGCCCGAACGCGAGGCCCATCGCGATCGCGAGCGGCGCGAACAGTCGCGCCAGTTCGGTGACGCGCGCGAGCGGTGCGAGCCCGAGACCGGCCGTGGCGAGCCACAGCAGCGTGCCGCCCGTCAGCGTGTAGTTGGCGAGCGTGGCCCACGCCACCCGCGTGATGCCGACCGCGGCGCGCATCCCGGCGCTGCCCGGGGCGATGCCGTGCTGCACCGCCCACAGGTCCAGTGCCGCGCCCAGCACGGTGGTCGCCACCGCCGCCGGGATCAGCACCGTGCGGCGGCCGAGCGTCATCAGCACGATCGACGACAGGTTGGCGAACGCGAGCCCCGCCACGCCGAAGCACACGATGCGCACGGCGGTCGCGCCGGGCAGGAACTTGGGCAGCACCAGCGCCACCGCCGGGCGGGCCAGCAGGAATCCGACCCCGGACACGCCGGCCACCACCGCCGACAGCGCGCGCGTGGCGCGCAGCGCCGGCACCCGGATCGCGGACGGATCGTTTCCCGCCGCGCGATAATCGCGCAGCAGCCGCGGATACAGCACGTACGCGATCGAATCGGGCAGGTACAGCATGAACGTGAGCGCCATCACCGCGACGCTGTAGTAGCCGAGCGCGAGCGTGCCCAGGAACTTGAACACGATCAGCCGGTCCAGGCTGCGCAGCACCACCGACGAGGTGGTGAACACGAACATCGGCAGGCCGATGCGCATCAGCTCCAGGCTCTCGCGCGCCGGCCGCGGCACGATCGGCACCAGCCCGCGCGACTGGACGCGCGTCACCGTCAGCGCGAGCAGGTTGCCGAGCGTCCAGCCCACCAGCAGCCCCCACGCGCCGAACGCCGGCACCAGCGCCAGCCCGACGATGGTGCCGATCGCGCCCTGCAGGAAGTACCACGTGCTCACCGCGCCGATGTTGCCGTGCGAGCGCAGCAGCGTGCTGTGGTAGTAGGACAGGTTGACGAGCACGATGCACGCCAGCGCCAGCGCGGTGCCGAGCGGACCCCAGAAGTCGAGCAGCTTGTTGTCGCGCGACAGCATCCACGCCAGCGCGCCGCCCGCGAACACCGCGTTCAGCACCAGCACGTTGAACAGCCCGGCGCGCTTCAGCCGGTCGAGCGCGGCGGGGTCGCCCTCCACCATGCGCGGCGGCACCGCCTGATCCAGGCCCTGCTGCGTGCCGAGCGTTGAGAACGCGCCGTAGTCCATGACCAGCTGCAGCGCGTTCCAGGCGCCGATCGGGAACGCGCCCAGCAGGCGCGCGGCGACCACGGTGCGGATCATCAACAGCCCGCGCGCCACGTATTGCGTGGCGGCGAAGCCGAGCGAGTCACGGACGAACTTGCGAGGATGCACGGGGGATGGTCTCGGGGTCGTGGTCGTGGGTCAGCCCGCGGCCGCCGTGGCCGTCACGGTGACAGCCGGCGGACCCTGCCCTAGAATCGTCGGCCTGATGATCGCGTTCTCGTCGGTTCGGATTCCGGCGTGACGCGGCCCGCGCTCGAGCCGCTGGCCGCGCACGGCGGCACGCCCGTGCGCCAGAGCTTCCTGCCCATCACGCTGCCGTGGATCGGCGAGCGCGAGAAGACGCTGGTGCTCGAGACGCTGGAATCCGGCTGGATCACGACCGGTCCGCGCTCGCACGAGCTGGCGCGCCGCATCGCCGAGCGCGTCGGCGTGCGCCACGCGATCGCGGTCAATTCCGCCACCGGCGCGCTGCACCTGGCGCTGGCGGCGCTCGGCATCGGCCGCGGCGACGAGGTGATCCTGCCGACGTGGACGTTCGCGGCGTGCGTCAACGTGATCGAGCACGTGGGCGCCACGCCGGTGCTGGTGGACGTCGAACCCGACACCCTGAACGTGGATCCGCGCGCCGTGGAACGCGCCCTGACGCCGCGCACGCGCGCGATCCTGCCCGTCGATTTCGCCGGGCATCCGTGCGACTACGACGCGCTGTCCGCGATCGCCGGGCGGGCCGGCGTGCCGCTGGTCGAAGACGCGGCGCACGCGCTCGGTGCCGCCTGGCGCGGGCGCGCGATCGGCAGCCTGGCGCGCGTGACCGCGTTCTCGTTCTACGCCACCAAGAACCTCACCACCGGCGAGGGCGGGCTGGCGGTGACCGACGACGACGCGCTGGCCGAGCGCATCGAGCTGCTGTCGCTGCATGGCATGAACCGCGACGCATGGAAGCGCTACAGCGACACCGGATCGTGGTACTACGAGGTCACCGCACCCGGGTTCAAGTACAACATGAGCGATGTGCTGGCGGCGATCGGCCTGGGGCAGCTCGAGCGCTTCGACGAGATGCAGGCGCGCCGCGCGGCGCACGTCGCGCGCTACCAGGCACAGCTCGCCGACGTGCCCGGGGTGCGCCGCCCCGTGGTGCGGCCGCACGCCACCCACGCCTGGCACCTGTACCCGATCGCGCTGCAGGTCGAGCGGCTCGACTGCGACCGCGCGCAGTTCGTGGCCGAGCTGCGCGCCGAGAACATCGGCACGTCGGTGCACTTCATTCCCATCCACCGCCATCCGCACTTCCGCGCCACCGCGGCCGCCGGCGCCGACGCCGCGGCGCTCGCGCGCCGCTTCCCGGTGGCCGAGGACGCCTACGCGCGCGCCGTGTCGCTGCCGCTGTTCCCGCACATGACCGAGCGCGACGTGGACGACGTCGTCGCCGGGGTGCGCAAGGTCGCGGCCCACCACCGGCGCTGACGGCGCCGCCGCGCGCCGGACGGGGATCGGACGTGCGCCGCCCGGCGCCGCCGCGCCGCACACCTCCTTCCGCGCATCGCGCCCCCCCGTGTCCGGCGCGCTCACGCCGCGTGCTCCTGCGCCTGACCGAGCGCCCGCAGCGACAGCCCCTCGCGGTGGAGGAACCACAGCCCCACCACCGTGACCGGCAGCCACTGACCGGCCCAGTAGAACCACGACACCGAGTTGGCGAGCGCTTTGTCGTGCACCCCGAACAGCTCGAGCCCGATCACGTACGCGCCGGTCATGGTGCCGATGTAGCCGGGCGCCGCCGGCACCATGATCGCGATCGCGGTGACCACCAGCAGCGTGAGCCCGGCGTGCCACGGCAGGTGGAGCTGCAGCGCCTCGGCGCTGGCCTGCAGCCCGAGCGCGAACACCCCGAACATCAGGAACGACAGCACGAACACCCACACCAGCCGCGGCACGTCGCGGAACAGCGACAGCCCGGCGACGAAGTGGTCGAGCGCGGCCACGCCCTTGCGCCGATGGCGTTCGGGCAGCCGCGACGACAGCTGCGCCACCAGCGCGCGCGCGCGGGCGGGCTTGCGCTCCAGCAGCACCAGCGCGAGCGTGATCGCGGCGCTGGCGCCGATCAGCAGCGGTCCGACGCCGTGCACGAGCTTCCCCCATCCCGAGCCGGCCGACACCGGGTGCAGGAACAGCGTCAGCCCCATGATCCCGAGCAGCGTCAGCATGTCCACCACGCGCTCCACCACCACGGTGGCCAGCACCATCGTGTTCGACAGCCGCTCGCGGCGCGCCAGCGCCCACGCGCGCACGAACTCGCCCAGCCGGAACGGCAGCACGTTGTTGGCCATGAACCCGATCATCGTGGCGCTGTACAGGCTCGGCAGCCGCGGCGCCTGCCGCGCCGCCATGAACGACTTCCAGCGCACCGCCCGGATCCAGAACCCGAGCAGCGTGAGGCCCATCAGCGCCGCGAACAGCACTCCGTTCGAGTGCCGCAGCACCTCGAACACCTCGCGCGGGTTGACCTCGCGCATCGACAGCCACACGCACAGCGCCGAGACCACGACGCCGAGCAGCAGTTTGACCGCCCGGTTCACGCGCCCTCGCCGGGACGGACGGGCGGCGCGGTGCGCACCTCGAGCTCGTGGCGCAGCAGCGCCAGCTCGCGCGTCAGCTCGTGGTTCTCCATGCCGAGCCGCGACAGTTTGATGCTCATGTACAGCAGCATCGCCGTCGAGAACGCGAGCCCGAACGCGAACACGGTCGAGGATTCTCCCAGGATGCCGAGCGCGTTCGTGATCCAGCGCAGCAGCGGCGTCGAGAACCCGAGCAGCGCGATCACCACGCTCGACACGAGCCACAGCAGCGAATACTCCTCCGACAGCCGCCGCCGGCGCACCAGGTCGAGGACGTAGACGGCCATCCCCACGGCGCCCAGCGCCGCGATGATCTGGGTCTTCGAGAGAAATTCCATCACCGCCTCCTCGGGGTGGATCCCGGCGTCGTCACGCGGGACGCTGCAGCCACGCCATCAGCGAGGCGAGCAGGTTCTTGTACGGGTAGTAGATCGATTTGCCCAGCGTGTAGAACGACTGTCCGGCGCGGCGCTCGCGCATCGTCACCGGCACTTCCACCAGCCGGAACCCGCGGCGGACGAGCTGGATCAGCAACGGCGCATCCGGGAAATCCTTCGGGAAATCGTGCTGGCACTGGGCCATCACGCGGCGACCGTACGCGCGGAAGCCCGAAGTGGTGTCGTGAATGCGCGTGCCGAGCGCGAGCCGCACGACGCCCGCGAACATCACCATGCCGAGCCGGCGCGCGACGGGAGCACGATACCCGCTCCGGGACACGTAGCGCGAGCCGATGCTGACGTCGGCTCGCCCCTCCCGCACGGGCGCGAGCAGCGCCGGCAGGAACGCCGGATCGTGCTGCCCGTCGGCGTCGAGCTGCACACCGATGTCGTAGCCATGCTCGACCGCGTAGCGGAATCCGGTCTGCAGCGCGCCGCCCACGCCCAGGTTCACCGCGTGGCGCACGACCGGCACGCCGTGCGCGCGCGCCACGTCCGAGGTGGCGTCGTGCGAGCCGTCGTCCACCACCAGCAGGTCCACGTCCGGCGCCACCGCGCGCGTCTCCTCCAGCGTGCGGCCGAGGCTCGCCTCCTCGTCGTGGGCGGGCACGATCACGAGCACGCGCGCGCTCACGCCATCCCTCCCGTGCGCAGCGCGAGCGCCGTGGCCAGCAGCAGCGCCACCGGGGTCGCGCCGCGCTGCAGCTTGGGCCGCGCCAGCACCTGGGCGGCCGCCACCAGCCCGTCACGCACGCGCGGCATCCACGCGCCCTTGAGCGGCAGGGCCGACACGCGCTCCAGGTCCTCGCGCGTGAGCAGCCCGAGCCCGAACGCCGCGGCCACGGCGAGCGGGAACAGCAGCGCGCGCGCGGCCAGGTTCACGAGCCCGGCGGGCGCGAGCAGCGCGCGCAGGGTGCCGCCGCTCGGCACGGGCGCGTGGCGCTCGAGCCAGGCGCCCGCGACCAGCGCCAGCGCGAGCAGGCCGATGCTCTTCACCATCACCCGGCCGCGCTCGCCGTCGCGGTCGGGCAGGATGCGCGCGAGCACGATCAGCGCCGCCGCGTACGACACCACCGCCCCCGACAGGTTGGCCCACGCCGCGCCCACCAGCCCGATCGCCGGCACCAGCAGGAAGTAGCCCGCGAACTCGCTCACGAACTTGATCAGCGCGAGCCCGAATTCGGTGCCCGGCCGCCGCATCGCGCGGAACAGCATGGTGAGCGGCTGCTGCGCGGTGCGCGCCACCGGCACCAGTGCCAGCACCATGAAGATCGGGATCGCCTGCACGAACAGCGGGCTGCCGGCCAGCAGCATCATCTCGCGCGCGAACAGGAACAGCAGCAGCGCCAGCGCGCACGAGCCGGCCTGCCCGAGCCGGAACGCGTGATCGAGCACGGTCTGCAGCCGGTCGCGCTCGCCGCGCGCCCACAGCTGCGTGAGCGACGGCAGCAGCGCGGTGGGCAGCGTGTTCGCCACCTCGATGAACCGCTCGATCACGCGCGAGGCGGACGCGTACAGCCCCAGCATGCCGGGATCGAACAGCTTGCCGAGCACGATCACGCTCAGGTTCTGGCTGGACAGGAACGACACGCGCGCCAGCAGCAGCGGCGTGCAGTAGCGCACCATGTGGCGCGCGAGCGGGCCGGTCCCGCCTTCGGGCGCGGGCCCGGGCGGATCCGCGGCGCGGCGCAGCATCCACAGCGGCACCGCCGAGGCCACCGCACCCTGCGCCACCGCCAGCGCCGACAGGCCGATCGCCAGCGGCACCAGCGTGGCCTCGTGCGACGCCCACAGCGCCCCCACCAGCAGCACCTTGAGCAGGTTGAACACCAGCGCGATCAGCGACATCACCCGGAACCGCTCGAGACCGAACAGCGTGGCGCGCCCGGTGGTCCACAGCCCGTCGAACGCCACCAGCGCCGCCAGCCACGGCAGCAGCGCGATCAGCTCGGGACGATGGTAGAAGTGCGCGATCGCCGGCGACAGCGCCACCATCACGAACGCCGCCGCCACGCCCAGCAGCAGCTTGCCCGCCAGCGCCAGCAGGTGCGCGCGGCGCAGCGTCTTCAACCGGCCGAGCGCGAGGTACTCGGCGGCGTAGCGCTCGAGGTACATCTCCAGATTGCCGGACGCGGTGGCCGCCATGCCGGCCACCGCCAGGGCCAGCACCAGGATGCCGTAGCGATAGGCGCCGAGCCAGCGCAGCACGAGCGCGAGGTAGAGGATTCCCGAGCTCATCGCCGACAGCTTCTCGACCGCGAGGTAGAACGCGCCGCGCGACACGCGGTGGGTGATCGTCTCCTGGCTCATGCGGCCTCGCGCGCGAGCTGATCCAGCTCCGCCTCCAGGAACCCGCGCACGTCGGTCAGATGGCGCACGTGCGGCGGAATCGGCCGGTTCGACCACAGCAGCGCCGCCATGTCGGCGTGCGCCGGATCGTAGCCGTGCATCGCGGCGACCGGCGATTCGCCCATGAACGAGGGGCACAGCAGCACGCCGGGATCGAGCAGGAAGATGTCGTCGCCCCACGCGGGATCGGCGATGCCCGCGGCGCGGCGCTCGGCGGCCTCGAGCCAGCGCCCGCGCTG
>DASSIN010000254.1:0-5501 GCA_035691845.1 Candidatus Eiseniibacteriota bacterium
CGCGCACGATCAGCGCGCGCGCGTCGCGCGGCTCGAATCGCAGCAGGCTGCCCGGAAGCGGGGCCTCGGGCTCCACCACGCACACCGGCGCGGGATCCCCCTCACGCGTCCAGGGCGGCCCCAGGTTCAGCAGCTCGACGCGCAAATCGCGCCAGTTGCCCAGCTCCAGCAGCCGCGAGCCCACCTCGAACAGGTGCAGGTCGTCGCGCCCGGGATGCGGCACCATCTGCGGCGACATCAGCACCACCAGGATCGCGTCGGCGCCGTCGGCGATCACCGCGTGCAGCGCGCGGCTCGCGAACATGCCCGCGTCCACGAAATCGCGGCCGCGGATGCGCACCGGCTGGAACAGCACCGGGATCGCGGACGACGCCGCGGCCGCCTCGATCACCTCGTCGGCGCTGCCGAGCTCCATGATCTCGCCCAACGCGGAGGCGATGCAGTCGCGGAACGCCCGCGACGGATGCCGCCAGTTGACGAAATACACGAGCCGGCCGGTGTCCACCGACACGGCGTTGACGAGCAGATGCGTGGCGCCGGAGGTGAGCCGCGCGCGGTCCCCGCGCGCGACCAGCGCGCGCAGCAGGTGCGTGCGCGCGAGCCCGCGCCACAGCCCGCGGCCGCCGGCCTCGGGCGACAGCCGCACCAGCAGGCCGCGCAGCACGTCGCCGGTGCGGCCGCGCCGGTTCAGCAGCCACACGATCGCGCCGGCCACGATCACGGTGCCGCTGAAGCGGTGCGGGAACGGCCAGCCGATGATCCACGTGGCGACGTGCGCCACCAGCAGCGCGATCAGGCCGATGCCGAACATGCGGTGCCAGCTCGACGGATCGGCGCGGCCCGCGAACCGCGACAGCCAGTCCTCGGCGCGGCGCGCGATCCTCGCCAGCATCCAGCCCAGCACGCCGGTGATCGACCACGCCGCCAGATCGAACCCGAGGCTCGGCGTGTGCGTGTCGATCGCGGCGCGGTGGAGCGCGAACCGGGCCACCGCCAGCTCGTCCGAGCCCACCAGCGTGAGCACGATCTCGGCCACCGCCACGGTCGCGACGAACAGCCCGAGCACCCGCAGCGTGAGCGTGGTCCAGCGCATGCCGATGTGCGACGGGCCGATCCTCGACCACGTGCGCGTCAGCGGCCGCGTGCGGAAGTCGTGCGCCAGCCACGCGACCGCATTGATGGCGCCCACCGACAGCCCGCACAGGATCTCGGGCCTGATCCCGGCCGCCTCCAACACGCGCAGCACGCCGATCTGGTATGCGCCGAGCGCGCCGCCGCCCGACAACACGACGGCGATGCGGCGGAACGGCAGATCCGGCCGCAGGCGAACGGTCATCGGCCCCCCTCGGTCCCGACGATCGCGCGGCCCTCCGCCGGCTTCACGCCGGCTCGGGGGCGACCGCCTCGGGAGGTTGGATGAGCATCCGGCCGCAGCCGTCGCACAGCAGCACGCGGTCCCGCCGACGCGCCTCCTGCAGCAGCTGCGGGGGCTGCGCGCGGAAGCATCCGCCGCACGCGCCCTTGACGATCGGCACCACCGCGCGCCCCTCGCGCGATGCGCGGATGCGCTCGTAGCGACTGCGGGTGGCCGGCGGCAGCTCCGCCAGCTCGGCGGCGCGCCGCGTCTCGAGCGCGGCCAGCTCCGAACCGTGCCCCCGCTGCTCGGCCGCCAGGTTCTCGAGCGCGGCCGCCTGCTCGCGCTCGAGCTGCGCCAGCGCCGCCTCCGCGCCCGGACGCGCCGCGTCCCAGCGCTCCTCCTCCTCCAGCCGCTCGAGGATGCCGGTCTCCAGATCCGAGCGCCGGCCGCGCAGCCCCGCGATCTCGTGCAGCAGCGCCTGGTACTCCTCGTTCTTCTTGATGGCGGCGAGCTGCCCCTGGAACCGCTTCTCCTGCGCGGTGAGCGTGGCGGCCTCGCCCTCGAGCGCGACGCGCGCGCGCCGGACCTCCGCGGCGCGCGCGCGCGCACGCTCGAGCTCCGCGCGCGCGGCACGCACCGGGGCTTCGACCTGCTCGCGCCGCCCCGGCAGCTTGGAGAGCGCCTGCTCGTGCACGATCGCCTGCTCGTCGAGCTGGTGAAGGGCCCACAGGCGCGCGAGCTCCGGCGTCATCGGCTCACCTCACGGGCGGCGCGGCGCGCGGCGCCGGGACATGGTGGGCGGAACAGGACTCGAACCTGTGACCCCCTGGTTGTGATCCAGGTGCTCTGCCAGCTGAGCTACCCGCCCCCGTCCTTCGACCGGGCCCGCCGGCTGCGTGGGCCCACCTGGATTCGAACCAGGGTCTCGCCGGTTATGAGCCGGCCGCTCTGGACCGCTGAGCTATGGGCCCGCCGCGGGTGCGGTGGCGCCGTGCACGGTTGAAGCGCCCGTCGCGGTCGCGCAGAGCCGCGTGTTCTTATCACCCGCTCGCGCCCCCGTCAAACCTGCGTTCGTTGCAGCGACGATCGTGCTTGAAGCCTGGTTCGGTCCGTGTCGTATCATCGTGGGATGCGTCTCCTGTTCGCGATCGTCGCGCTCGCGCTGCTCGCCGGCTGTGGTGCCACCCAGCCCTCGGGCCCGCGCGGGTCGCTGCACGGCGTGGTGCTGGACGGCGGCAACCCCGTCGGCAACCAGGACGTGGCGCTGGCGCCGGTCGGCACCGGCCCCGAGGGCTCGATCGTGATCGGCGTCACCAACGCCTCCGGGCAGTTCGCGTTCTCGGGGCTCGCCGCCGGCCAGTACGTGGCGAGCGCGATGCTGCCGCGCTTCGTGTCGGCCGCCGACACGGTCGCGATCCCCAACGGCGAGGCCGCGCCCGAAACGCTGCGCGTGCTGCCGGGCGGCGCGTTCTACGGCACCACCGCCGCCGGCGCGCTCGTGGACGTGATCGGGCTGCTGGCGCTGTCGGTCAGCGACACCACCGGCGCGTGGGTGCTGCACGGCATCCCGCCCGGCCACTGGGTGGTCGAGGCCACCAAGGGTGCGAGCACCAAGACCGCGGCGGCCACGATCGCCGCGCCGCTCGACTCGGTGGCGGTCGTGATCACCTTCCCCGCGCCGGCCGCGATCGTCCGCCGCTGACGCCGCGGCCCGCGCGGCCGGCGGGCCCCGCGACGGCGCGGCGCTACAGCAGCTCGGTGTAGGCCTTGAGCCGCCGGCTCCTCGTCGGGTGCCGCAGCTTGCGCAGCGCCTTGGCCTCGATCTGCCGGATGCGCTCGCGCGTGACGTTGAAGAACGCGCCCACCTCCTCCAGCGTGCGCTGGGCGCCGTCGTCGGTGAGGCCGAACCGGAGCCGGATCACCTTGGCCTCGCGCGGGGTCAGCGTCTTCAGCACGTCGTTCACCTCGTCGCGCAGCATCGCGGACGCGGCCGAGTGCGCCGGGCTCACCACGCTCGTGTCCTCGATGAAGTCGCCCAGGTTCGAGTCGTCGTCCTCGCCGATCGGCCGGTCGAGCGAGATCGGCTCCTGCGCCGCCTTGAGGATGGACTTCACCTTGTCCACCGGCAGGTCGAGCCGTTCGGCGATCTCCTCGGGCGTGGGCTCGCGGCCCAGCTCCTGCACCAGCCGGCGGGACACGCGCACCACGCGGTTGATGTGCTCGATCATGTGCACCGGCACGCGGATCGTGCGCGCCTGGTCGGCGATCGCGCGCGTGATCGCCTGGCGGATCCACCACGTGGCGTAGGTCGAGAACTTGTAGCCCTTGGTGTAGTCGAACTTGTCCACCGCGCGCATCAGGCCGGAGTTGCCCTCCTGGATCAGGTCCAGGAACTCGAGCCCGCGGTTGGTGTAGCGCTTGGCGATCGAGATCACCAGCCGCACGTTGGCCTCGATCATCTCCTTCTTGGCCTGGCCGGTGGCGCGCTCGCCGTCGCGGATGTCGCGGTACAGCTCCAGCAGCCGCTCGCGCAGCATCGAGCCCTGCTCCTCCAGCTCCTTCATCTGCCGGCGGATCGCCTTCAGCTCGGTCTGGAACTCGGTGATCTGGTCGGGCTCGAGGCTCGACTCGCGCTTGACGGCGCGGATCTCGCGCGGGCCCTTCTTCAGCCGGCGCGCGAACGTGTTCATGTCGTCCACCGAGTGGCCGAAGCGCCGCTCGAGTGCGGCCTCGACCTCCTCCAGCTCCAGCGCGCGCGCCGCCAGCTCCTTGACCGGCCCCGCCAGCTTCTCCACCTCGCGCGGGTTCATCGACAGCTTCTCGATCTCCTGATCGAGCTCCGCGCCCACCTTGGCGAAATTCGCGTTGGCGGTGGACTTGACCTTCTCGGCCATGCGCGCCCCGAGCTTGTCGCGCTGATCGTTCCAGCGCTTCTGCAGCGTGAAGATGCGATCCAGGATCTTGATCAGCCGCTGGCGCTCCTTCTTGATGGCCGGCTCGGTCACCGCCATCTCGTCCAGCTTGATGAAGTCCTCGACCTTGAGCAGGCCCTCCTTGAGCTGCCGGTGCTTGAGCCGGATCTCCTTGAGCGCCGGCTCGGCCTGGAACAGCGCCTTCACCACGCGGCGCTCGCCCGCCTCGATGCGCTTGGCGATCTCCACCTCGCCCTCGCGCGTGAGCAGCGGCACGCGCCCCATCTCGCGCAGGTACATGCGCACCGGGTCGTCGTAGCGCACCGGCTGCTGCGGCACCGCCTTGGCGCTGGGGGAGCTCTTCTTGTCCTCCAGCTTGCGCAGCTTCTTGGCGCGCTCGTGCGCGTCCTCCTCGCTGGCGAACACCTCGATGTGGAGCTGGTTCAGCATGGAGTGGATCTCCTCCATCTGATCCACCTGCAGCTCGGGATCGACGGTCTCGTCGAGGAGCGTGACGACCTGGTCCTCCGTCACGTAACCCTGCCGGAGCGCGAGCGTCTTGATCTCGTCCAGACGCTTGCGGTCTTCGGCCTTGCGCTTGAGCTTGTCCTGCTTCGCCTTGGTCGCTGCCGCCATGAAGATCGTCCTCTCCCTTACACGCCCAGTTCCGTCAACGTCTTCGTCAAACCGATGATCTCCTGCTCGAGCCGCCGCTGCTCCGAGACGTCCTCGGTCCCCCGCAGCCGCTCGCGGCGCTCCTGCAGCTCGCGCCGGATCCTGCGCGACGCCACCACGCGCGCCGCCACTTCGAGCCCGTCCTCGCCGTTCGGCTCCGGATCGAGCGCCAGCAGCTCGCGCACGAGCGGCGCGACCGGCTCGGGCGCCGCTCCGCCCGGCGCGGCCCACAGCCATCGCGCCAGCTCCGCGCACGCGGGGTCGCGGAAGTCCGCCGGCGCGACGTGCGCGCGGGCGCGCTCCAGCCCCGCCGGATGCTGCAGCAGCGTCGCCAGCAGCTTGCGCTCGACATAGGACTCGATCGTGCGCTGCCGCTCCACCACCGCCGCGATCGGCCGCGCCGTGGCCTCGCCGCGCGCGCGCAGCGCGAGCGCGCGCCGCAGCGCCTCGCGGAAGCCGTGCACCTCGACCCCGAACACCTCGTCCGCGCGCCGCAGCAGCCCCTCGCGGCGCAGCGGATCGCCGGCGGTCGCCGCCAGCTCGACCAGCGCCTCGAG
>DASSIN010000255.1:0-39587 GCA_035691845.1 Candidatus Eiseniibacteriota bacterium
CGCGCGCTGCTGCCGTGGGCGGTGGCGGGCGCGTGCGCGGCGGTGGCGATCGCGCTCGGGGCGTGGCTTCTACTGCGCGCGCCGGCGCGGCCGGTGGTGCGGTTCGTGGTGAGCCCGCCCGCCGGGTCCGGGGCGCCGCAGTGGCCGCGCGTGTCGCCCGACGGCAGCACGCTGGCGTTCCTCGGCACCGACTCCACGGGCACGATGCGACTGTGGATCCGGCGGCTCGACGAGATCGAGCCCAGGGCGATCGCGCCGATGGTGGTCGGCAGCCGCCCGTTCTGGTCTCCGGACAGCCGCTGGCTCGGCTACATCGAGGCCGGCAAGCTCAAGCGCGTTCCAGTGTCGGGCGGCGCGCCGATCGCCGTGTGCGACGTGCCGCATGGATCCGATGGCAGCTGGGGCGCGGGGGGCATGATCCTGTTCGACGGCGGACCCTCGGGCGATTCCATCCGCTTCGTGCCCGCGGGCGGCGGCCCGGTGCGTGCCGCCACGTTCCTGGACCGCGAGCACCACGACCCGGGCCATGCGTGGCCGTTCTTCCTGCCGGACGGCAGGCATTTCCTGTACATGACGGTCGATCCGGCCTCGAACGGCGGAACCATGCGGCTGGGCGAGCTGGGTTCGAAGAAGTTCTGGGCGTTCGGGCACAGCGACGGCCGCGTGGAATTCGCGCCACCGGACCGCATCGTGTACCCGAGCGGCTCGAACCTGATGGCGCAGCGCATCGACGTCCGCGCCGGGCGCACGGTGGGCGATCCCGTCACGGTGGTGGAGGGGGTCACGGGCAACAACGCGGGCGAGTTCTCGGTGTCGGCGGGCGGCACGCTGGCCTTCACGGCGCGCGCCGCGAACTCGGGCTCGCAGCTGGTGTGGTGCGACCGCTCGGGTCGAAGGCTGGGCGTGGCCGGGCCGTCGGGCGCATACCAGGACGTGGCGTTGTCGCCAGACGGCAGCCGCGTGGCGGTGTCGATGCCGGGCGGCGATGCGTCCACGCTCGACATCTGGGTGCGCGACCTGGCGCGCGGCACGAACTCGCGCCTGACGTTCGACGCCTCGGACGAGATCTGGCCCGTGTGGTCCCCGGACGGAACGCGGATCGCCTACGCCAGCAGTCACACCGGCAACTTCAAGATCTACGTGCGCGCCGCCAACGGCCTGGGCGCGGTGGACTCGCTGCCGTGGAACGGCGGCCAGCAGGGGCCGATGTCGTGGTCGAAGGACGGAACGATGGCCAGCGCGACGTTCACACAGGGGTGGGACCTGTACACGCAGCCCGCCGACGGCTCGAAGCCGCCGCGCGCGATCATGGCCACCCCGGCCAACGAGACTCGCGCCCAGCTCTCGCCCGACAGTCGCTGGATGGCCTATTCGTCGGACGAGAGCGGACGGTTCGAGGTGTACGTCGTCCCCATGTCCGGCGCCTCGGGCAAGTGGCAGGTGTCGGCCTCCGGCGGAACCTATCCGCGCTGGCGCGCGGACGGTCGCGAGCTGTACTTCATTTCCGGCGACCAGACGCTCGAGGCCGTGCCCGTTGAGGTCGGCGACACGTTCCGCGCCGGCACGCCGGTGGCGCTGTTCAAGCCGCGCCTGATCCGCACCGGATTGACCGGCTATCGTTACGACGTGAGCGCGGACGGGCAGCGGTTCCTGATCAACGAAGCCCTGAATGCGGGCGCCGAAGCACCGGTGATCGTGGTGATGAACTGGGCGCAGGAGCTGTCGAAGCGCTGATCCCGCGCCACGCACGGGCGGCCGCCCGGAATCCCGGGCGGCCGCTCGTGCGTGCGGCTGCCGAACGGCGGTTATGGCACCAGCGCGACACGCGACAGCGCCACGCGATCGGCCCACCGGGCGCGCACCAGGTAGATCCCGGCCGGCAGCGGCCGGCCGGCGCGATCGGTGGCGCTCCACTTGAGGAAGTGCGTGCCCGCCGGCAGCCACGCGTTCACCACCTCGGCCACGCGGCGGCCGTCGGCGCCGAACATCTGCACGCTGACGAGCCCGTCGCGCGGCAGATCGAGCGTGAGCGGCGTCAGCCCGTGCGAGGGATTGATCGCGGGCGTGATGCGGAACACGCGCGGGTGCTGCTCCTCCGGATCGGAGACGCCGGCCGCGCCCGACACGTCCACGTCCGCCGATGCGATGTTGGCGCTCGTCCGCCCGCACTTGGCGTCCGTCACCGTGAGCGTCGCGATGAACGGCGAGCCGCCGCTCGGCTGCGTGTAGGTGTGCGCCACCCGCGCGCTCGACTGCGTGACGGCGGGCGTGCCGTCGCCGAAGTCGAACGTGTACGAGGCGACCGCATCGCCGTCGGCGACGTCGGGATCCACGGAGCTCGAGGCGTCGAACTGCACCGTGAGCGGCGCCGCGCCCGAGCCCGGGGAGGCGGCGAGCCCGGCGATCGGCTTGTGATCCACGGCGCAGAAGCAGGCGCCGTTGCCGACCAGCGTGTAGTTGCCGTTGTTGGTGATGTCGGAGGCCACGCTCTGCGATTTGGGGCCCGCGTCCGGCGCGGCCAGGAACGTGCGCACGTTGACGCCCGACAGCGTGCTGCCCGGGCCGAGCACGGCGTCGTCCAGCTTCGCGGTCGCGAGCGTGATCGTCAGCAGCCCCGAGGCCGGATCGTAGTGCCCGCCGTCGGCGTCGCCGAGCGGCGTGGGCGTGTTGGCGTTGCTGGGTGGCGGGCTGCCGTCCAGCGGCAGCGGCGGGCCGAAGTTGCCGTAGACGAAGCTCTCGGCGCCGGTGGCGTCGGTCTTCATCGCCACGAACCTCCGGTCGCTGCCGTCGGACGCCGGCGCGGTGCGGTTCCACACCACGTACCACTGGCTGCTGGACGGCGCGCCGCCGGTCGTGGACGGCTGCAGCTGCACCGTGAACGTGACCTGGCTCACGCCCGGCCCCGCGTATGGCTCCGCCATCGCCAGGTCGCGCACGTTGACGCTGCCGTCGGCAGGCGTGTTCTGGCCCGAGTCGTTGTCCGTGCCGTCCGGGTTGACGTCGGTCACCACGTCGAGCCCTGGCGCCACGCACGCCGTGGCGCCGGTGCCCGCCACGGGCGTGAAGTCCGAGCAGTACGGGCCCTCGCCCTGCGCGTTCACCGCCGTCACGCGGTAGGTGTTGACGAGCTGCGGGTCCACCGTGTCGGTGAACGTGGTGCCGGCCACGGTGCCGAGCAGCGCGAACGGATTGGCGCCGGTCTTGCGATACACCTTGTAGCCGGTGATGTCGGCGCCGCCGTTGTCCGGCGCCTGCCACGACAGGTGCACGGTGCCGTCCACGATCTCGCCCGACAGGCCGGCCGCCTCGGGGGCGTGCGGCTCGACCGGGTCGAACGCCGCGTACATGCGGCGCCCGCCCGACTGCCGCGTGATCGTGGCCTTGGCGCTGTTGGAGTTGGGCAGCGCGGTGACGCAACCGTCCACGCACCCGTCGTCCCAGCCCACGAGCACGCGCCCCTCCTTGTCGATCGTGGCGTCGAAGAAGTCGAGCATGTTGCGGCAGTTGCCGCCGCCGCAGATCGGCCCGCGCTGGATCGGGTCGCCGGGCGTCACGTTCTGCGTGCTCCACGTGCGGCCGCCGTCGTAGGTGGTGGCGATGTACAGGTACCAGACGCCGGTGAACGCGGTGGGGTCGTCGTTGGCGCCGCCGGTGTGATCCTCGCCCGGCCCGTCGGCGGTGGTGGTGCCGTAGAAGGCGAACGCCGCGCGATCGGGATCGCCCGCGACCACGGCCGGGAACGCCGTGTTGTGGATGCCCTCGGGCGTGTCGGTGACGACCGAGGCCGACGCCGCGCCCACGTCCACGGAAGCCGACCAGTGCGCGCCCTTGTCGTGCGATACCGCGATGCGCGGATGGCCGTCGGCGCCCTGGTAGCCCAGATACACCGTGCCGTCGGTCGCGATCCCGATCGAGGGATCCCATTCGCCCATCGAAGCGCCGTCCGGGATCGGCCGGATCGTCCACGTCGCGCCGTTGTCCTCGGACACCACGGCCGCCGCGTCGCCGCCGTTCAGCAGCGGCACGGTGCCGCCGCACGCCTTGTCGGGCACGTACACGGTGCCGTCGGGGGCGACCTTGACGTGCCCGTGCAGCCCGTCGCAGTCGTTGACGGTGAACATCGGGAACGATGGTCCGAACGTGAGTCCGCCATCCACGCTCAACGCGATGGTGGCGTCGGCCACGCACTGCGAGGCGTAGTACACGGCGTCCGGATACACCGTGCCCGTCAGCGGCGCGTGGAACGGGCCGCCGCCGAACGTCTGATGATCCACGCACGCCGGCGTGCCGCCGCCCTGGCTCGGGGAGAAGCTGTTGCCGTCGTTGTCGGTGATGTCGGTGGTGCTGCCGGCCGGCGTCAGCCCTTCGAGCTGCGACACGAACGTGCGGCCGGTGGCGTGGTCGGTATACAGGATCGGATCGCCGAACTCGCGCGGCGTGTTGGCGGTGAGCAGCGGCTTCTGATCCCAGGTGACGAGCGCCGGCGAGCGGCAGTCGTCGAACGTGATCTTCAGCATGTACGGCAGGAAGCCACCGAAGTAGTTCACGCTGCCGCCGTTCGGAATCGGGCCGGCGCTGTTGGCGAACGCCTGCTCGGTCGTCCAGTTGCTGCCGATCGAGGGCTCGCCCGCGCTCTCGCCCACGCCGTTGGGGGAGACGTAGTTCGTGAACCGCGGCGCGCCCGGCACGGTGGCGGCGATGCGCGCGCTCGTGGCGCGGATCGGTCGCGTGACGGAGGTGGTGGCGGTGGCCGCCAGGGCCCGGTGCGGGAGCCCCGCGGCGAGCCAGGCGGTGATGGTCAGCAGTACGGCGCAGCGCAGCACGCGCAGCGCCGCGCGGACAGGTCGCGAAGCGTGTGCCATCGGGAGGTCCTCTCGGGGACGTGCACGGACGCACGGACGGACGTTTCGCGGAGCACGTCCCAATCCGTTCGCGGTGAGCCTCGAGCCCGGGGCTTGAGCCCGGCTTGAGCGGCGCCGGGCGGCGCTGGCTCAAGTGGCTGCAGGAACGAAAGATGCGCGCGATTCCCTGGATCGCATGGCGGGCAGCCGGCCGGAGGCGTGTTCGGCCCGCCGGGCGCTGGCGCCGCGGTGCCCGCTGTCGCATTCTTCCGCGCCGGCGAGGCGTGGAATCATCCGATTCGCCCGGGCCCGGCCCGAATCCAAATGCACTTCGAAATCGTGGAGGGAGCATGCTCGCATTCCTCGCAGCGCTGGTGCTGGCCGCCGCAACGGCGGCGCATCCGGCGCGCGGCACCCTGGTCGTCACGAGCGCCGACATGCACGCCGGCCGCACCATGAAGATGGACCAGGCGTTCAACGGCATGGGATGCACCGGCGCCAACCGCTCGCCCGAGGTGACATGGCGCGGCGCGCCGCGCGGGACCTTGAGCTACGCGGTCACGCTCTACGATCCCGACGCTCCGACCGGCAGCGGCTGGTGGCACTGGGTGGTGTACGACATTCCGGCCAGCGTCACGCACCTCGCCACCGGCGCGGGCGCCACGACCGGCGGCAGCCTGCCGGCGGGCGCGGTGCAGGGGGCGACCGATTTCGGCGTCGCCGGCTACGGCGGGCCGTGTCCCCCGCCGGGGGACAAACCGCACCACTACATGCTGTCGGTGTACGCGCTCGACGTTCCCACGCTCGACGTGCCTCCCAACGCCACCGCGGCGCTGGTGGGGTTCAACATCCACGCGCACACGCTCGCCCGGGGCAGGATCACGGCGCTGTTCGGCCGCTGACATTCCGCGCGAGTTCACGGAGACGCCATGACGCTCGAGACCAGCAGCACGCCGCTCCAGATCGGCAGCACCGCGCCCGACTTCGAGGCCGACACCACCGAGGGCCGCATCCGGTTCCACGACTGGATCGGCGATTCCTGGGCGGTGCTGTTCTCGCACCCCAAGGACTTCACGCCCGTGTGCACGACGGAGCTCGGCTACATGGCGAAGATCAAGCCCGAGTTCGACAAGCGAGGCGTGAAGATCATCGGCTTGAGCGTGGATCCGGTCGAGTCCCACGGCCGCTGGGCCAGGGACATCGCCGAGACGCAGGGCACGGCGCCCAACTACCCGGTGATCGGCGACACCGATCTGCGCGTGTCCAAGCTGTACGGCATGCTGCCGGCGGACGTGGAAGGGTCGTGCGACGGCCGCACGGCGGCGGACAACCAGACCGTGCGCAACGTGTTCGTGGTCGGGCCCGACAAGAAGATCAAGCTGATCCTGGTCTACCCGATGAGCACCGGCCGCAATTTCGACGAGGTGCTGCGCGTCATCGACTCACTGCAGCTCACGGCCAGGCACAAGGTGTCGACGCCGGCGAACTGGAAGCGCGGCGAGGACGTCATCATCTCGGGATCGGTGTCGGATGACGAGGCGCGCAAGACGTGGCCCGAGGGCTGGAAGTCGCCCAAGCCCTACATCCGCATCGTCCCGCAGCCGCGCTAGCGAACCGCATCCGTCAGGGCGCGGGCGTCGATCGGACGCCCGCGCCTTTCTGCTGCCCGCCCCGCGGCCCGATCGGGCGCCGTCAGGCGAACCGGTTGTCGTCGGCGGAGGGGCCGTAGATCGCGGGCACGGTGGCGCCCAGCATGCGCAGGTAGACGGTGAGCTGGCCGCGATGGTGGGCGAGGTGCATGAACGTGTCGCGCAGCACCACGTGGCGCGGGTCCTCGCTCACCACATTGCCGGCCACCAGCAGCCGCCATGGCTGCATCAGGTGCTGATCGTTCGTGCCCTGCAGCGCGGCGCGCGTCTTGGCCACGCCGTCGCGCACCGCCTGCACGCGCTCCTCGCGCGTCGTCATCGCCGGCGGGTTCCAGTTGGAGCCGCCGGGCGGGTTCAGGTCCAGATGGTCGCGCTCGATCATCATCTCGAACCACGACGGCATGCCGGCCACGAGTATCGCCAGCCGTCCGAGCGCCATGGACGTGTCGCGTGGCTTCCAGTCGTCGTGGCCGTCGGGAACGTGCTCGATCGCGCGCTCGGTGCGCGGCCCCTCGGCGTCGAGCTGCGACAGGAACATCTCGGTCAGCTTCACGAACGACCTCCCATGGAAACCGGCGCGTCCGTGCAGCCGAGGTTCACTGCGTCGTGCGATACAGCTCGCGCGCGCTCATCAGATGCCGCATGGCGTCCTGCGCGCGCCCCATCGACTCCAGCAGCAGCCCGAGGTTGCAGTGCGCGTCGGCGAACTCGGGGTCGCGCCGGAGCGCCTGCTGGTAGGCGTGGATCGCCTCGTCGCGGCGGCCCTGCTCCTCCAGCAGCACGCCCAGGTTGAAGTGCGGCGTGGGATCGTCGGGCGCAAACCGCACCGCCTCGCGGTACTGCACCTCGGCCAGTCCGCGCTCGCCGGCCAGATGGTGCAGCCGCCCCAGGTTCACGTGCGCGTCGGCCATGTCGGGATCGAGCGCCAGCGCGCGCCGGTAGGCGTCCACGGCCTCCCCGGGGGAGCGCGATTCCAGATCGAGCCCCAGCTCGTACCAGGCCTCGGGGCTGGACTCGTCGTCGACCTCGGGCGCGGAGGCGGGGGTGGCGCCGGGCGCGGTCACGAGCGAGAGCGCCGGCCGCGCGCGCTGGGCGGCGGACGGAAGGGCGCGCGGGGCGGCGGCCGATTCCGCCCGCGCGGCGATCTCGCCGGCGTCGAAATCGAGCAGGACCTGGCCGGAGTCGGGTCGCCACGAGCTGCGCCCGTCGGTCGCCACCGCCTGCTCGCCGTCGGTGCGGATGCTGATGCTGGCGAGCGGCATGCCGGCCGCGAGCTGCTCGCGCAGCGATGACCAGATGCGGCGGATGCGCCGCATCGGCACACCGGAGGCGAGCAGGTCCTTGGTGGTGCGCAGCAGCAGCAGGTCCTGGAACCCGAACGTGAGCGGGCCGATCGGCCCGCGCTGCGGCGCCAGCAGCCCGGCGCGCGCCACCGCGCGCAGGCGCGCCTCGGGCACCTCGAGGATGGCGGCGGTCTCGCGCAGCGAGTAGTGGCGGTCGGCCGCGGGATCGGGCCGCGCGTCGGCGGCGACTCCGGCGCCCCTCATCGCGCCACCCTGGCCACGAGCCTCATCGAGCGTCCCTCCGTGGAGTGATCGCGTCGCCGTTCCCTCGTCCGGACCGCCGCCCGGTTCCCACTGCGGCGCCACGGCTCCTCCGTGGGTTCGTCAGCGCCTGCCGCTGACCTTCTTCTCCTTGGGCGCCGCCTCGGACTTCTCGCGCCGCGCCTTGGCCGCCGGCTTCTTCTCCAGCGCCGGCTTGGCCGCGGCCGCGCCGTTGCCGCCCGAGCGCTCGCCGCCGCGCTTGCCCAGGCTCTGCTTCAGTGCGTCCATCAGGTCGATCACCTGCGTGCGCTGCGCCTGCGGCGCGAGCGACGTCACCTCGCGGCCTTCGACCTTGGACTCTACCACCGTCAGCACGCGCGTGCGGTACTCGTCCGCGTAGCGATCGGGCCGGAACGCGTCGCTCGACAGCTCGTCGATCAGCCGGTGCGCGAGATCCAGCTCGCCGGGCTTGATCTTGGCGTCGTCGCCCTTGTCCACCTCGCCGAAGTCGCGCACCTCGTCGGCGAAGTACATGGTGTGCAGCATGAGCCCGCTCTGCGCCGCGCGGATCAGCACCAGGCTCTCCTTGCCCCGCATCACGAACTTGGCCAGCGCCACGCGGCTGGACTTGGACATCGCGTCGGCCAGCAGCCGGTACGCCTTCTCGCCGCCCTTGTCCGGCCCCAGGTAGTAGGTCTTCTCGAAGTAGATGGGATCCACCTGCTCGAGCGGCACGAACTCGGCGATGTCGATCATGCGCGAGGCTTCGCCTTCCAGCGCCTTCAGCTCGTCCTCGGTGAACTGCACGTACTGGTCCTTGGCGAACTCGTAGCCCTTGACGAGGCTGGTGCGTTCCAGCACCTCGTTGCAGGCCGGGCAGATCTGCTGCTGGCGGATCCGCCCGCCGCACTTCTGGTGCAGCATGTTGAACGCCACGCTGGCGGACGAGGCGGCGGTGAACATCCGGATCGGGATCGAGACCAGGCCGAACGAGATGGTCCCGGATCCTATGGAGTGCGGAGGCATTCGGGGTCCCTCCAGTGGGAAGTGGCGAACGACGCTAACACCGTGTTCTACTCTGCTCAACACGTTATCGGCCCGCGCGCTCCCGGCCTGTCGGGCCGCCGTCCTGGAACCTTCCGCCCCTGCCATGTCGCCCCCACGCGGCGTCCCGCCAAGCAAGTCTCGCGATTCCAAGGCCGTGCCCCGTCCCACCCGGCCGCCGGCGGCGGTTCCGAAGGCGCCGCCGGCGGCGGCCGGGCCGCCCGCCCGGCTCGAGGCCTACCGCCGCAAGCGCGATCCCGACCGCACGCCGGAGCCGTTCGGCGGGGCCGCGGCCAAAGCGGCCCCGGCCGCCGCGTCGGACGCCCGGTTCGTCGTTCAGCAGCACTGGGCGCGGGCGATGCACTACGACTTCCGGCTCGAGCTGGACGGCGCGCTCAAGAGCTGGGCGGTGCCCAAAGGGCCGTCGCTGCATGTCGAGGAGAAGCGGCTGGCCGTGCACGTCGAGGACCATCCACTCGAATACGCCGACTTCGAGGGCGTGATCCCGGCCGGCAACTATGGCGCGGGCTCGGTGATCGTGTGGGACCGCGGCCGCTACGGCACGTTCAAGCCCGAGGACCTGCGCGAACAGTACGCGCGCGGCAAGCTCGAGCTCGAGCTGCACGGCCACAAGCTGGGCGGGCGCTGGACGCTGGTGCGGACGAGCCGCGGCGACAAGGACTGGCTGCTGCTGAAGAAGGCGGATGGCGCGGCGGCCGGGGTCGAGGCCATCGAACGCCTGCCGCGCTCCGTGATCTCGGGGCTCACGGTCGAGGAGATGCGCGACGTCGAGGGCTGGCGCGCGGCGTTGCGCGAGCGGGCGACGCAGCTCGGCGCGCCGGCCGGCGACCTGCGCGCGAAGGACGTGCAGACCATGCTCGCCACCCCCGGCGCCAAGCCGTTCTCGCGCGCGGGCTGGGTGTTCGAGATCAAGTACGACGGCGTGCGCGTGGTGGCCGAGCGGCGCGGCGACGAGGTGCGCATGCTGGGCCGGAGCGGCGAGGACATCACCGCGCGCTATCCCGAGATCGCGCATGCGCTGAACGGGCTCGCGGTCGAGCGCTGCGTGCTGGACGGCGAGATCGTGGCGTTCGACGACACCGGCCGTCCGAGCTTCGGGCGGCTGCAGAAGCGCATGCTGCTCACGCGCCCGCGCGACGTGGCCGCGGCGATGGCGCGCGTGCCGGTGCGCGCGGTGTTCTTCGATCTGCTGATGCTGGACGGCCGCGACCTGCGACGGCTGCCGCTGCTGGCGCGCACGGAGCTGCTGGCGCGCGCGCTGCCGCCGGCCGGCGTGGTGCAGGCGAGCGAGCACGTGGAGGGGGCGGGCGAGGCGTTCTTCGAAGCCGCCTCCGAGCTGGGGCTGGAAGGGGTGATCGGCAAGCGGGCCGACAGCCGCTACGCGGGCCGCAGGAGCCCGGACTGGGTCAAGATCAAATGCCAGCGCCGGCAGGAGTTCGTGATCGGCGGCTACACCGCGCCGAAGGGCCCGGGGCGCAGGTTCGGCGCGCTGCACGTGGGCGTGTACGTGGACGGGGCGCTGACGCACGTCACGCGCGTCGGCAGCGGATTCGACGATGCGCTGCACGATGCGCTGTGGGAGCGGCTGCAGACGCTGCGGCGTGAGCAGTCGCCGTTCGGCGCGAGCGGCCCCAGGGGCCGCGACAACACCTGGGTCGAGCCGAAGCTCGTGTGCGAGGTGCGGTTCACCGAGTGGACCACGGATGGCGGGCTCCGGCATCCGGTGTTCCTCGGTCTGCGCACCGATCGCGATCCGCGCGAGGTGGTGCGCGAGGGGGCGGGAGCGGACGCCGCGACGGCGCAGGCCGGCGCCGATCCGATGCCCGTGGCCGCCGGGGCTGCGGATCCGCCCACCGCGCGCGCCCGCGCGGCCGACCCCGAGCCGCGCGAGGTGCGGCTCACCAACCTGCGCAAGGTGTTCTGGCCCGACGACGGCTATACCAAGGGCGACCTCGTCGCATACTACGACGCCGTGGCGCCGCTGATGCTGCGCTACCTGCGCGACCGGCCGGCCGTGCTCACGCGCTACCCCGACGGCATCGCCGGCAAGTCGTTCTTCCAGAAGGACGCGCCCGTCTACGTGCCCGACTGGATCCGCACCGAGCCCGTGTACTCGCGGGACTCGGATCGCGACATCCGGTTCTTCGTGATCGACGATCCGCTGGCGCTGCGCTACGTCGCCAACCTGGGCACGATCCCGATCCACATGTGGAGCGCGCGCTGCGGATCGCTGGAGCGTCCCGACTGGCTGGTGATCGACTTCGACCCCAAGGGCGCGCCGTTCGCGCACGTGGTGGAATGCGCGCGTGCGCTGCACGCGTTGCTGGACGAGATCGGGCTGCCCGGCTACCCCAAGACCTCGGGCGCCACCGGGCTGCACGTGCTGATCCCGCTCGGGCGGCGCTACACGCACGACGAGTGCAGGACGTTCGCGCGCCTGCTGGCGACGCTCACGCACGAGGCCAGGCCCGAGATCTCGACGCTCGCCCGCCCGTTGCACGCGCGCGCCGGCAGGGTGTACGTGGACTGGGGCCAGAACGGGCACGGCATCACCATCGTGGCGCCGTACTCGCTGCGCCCGCTGCCGGGCGCCCCGGCATCGTGCCCGTTGAAATGGAGCGAGGTGAACGGCAAGCTGGACCCGAAACGGTTCACGATCCGCACGCTGCCGGAGCGGTTCGAGCGCATGGAGGATCCGCTCGCGGGCGTGCTGGGCGAGGGCGTGGACATCGCGGCCGCCGTGGCCGCGATCGAGGACTACATGCTGCGCAGGAAGCACGGCAAGTGAGCGACGTCGCCTCCGCGGTGGCCACCGGTCGGCGCATCCGCGTGTCGGGCGCGGTCCAGGTGTCGGGGCTCGCGCTGGCGCCCGAGCGCCCGCGCGCGTGGTACGTGCTCGCGCACGGCGCGGGCGCCGGCATGCGGCATCCGTTCATGGAGGCGATCGCGCGGCGGCTGGCGGCGCGCGGGATCGCCACGCTGCGCTACCAGTTCCCGTACGTGGAGGAGGGCCTGCGCCGCATCGATCCCGAGCCGCTGCTGCTCGACACCGTGCGGGCCGCGGTCCAATCCGGCCGCGAGCTGGCGGGCGGACTGCCGCTCGTGGCGGGCGGCAAGTCGATGGGCGGGCGCATGACCTCGCGCGCGGATGCGGCGGCGGCGCTGGAGGGAATCCTGGGCCTCGTATTCCTCGGCTTTCCGCTGCACCCGGCGGGCCGGCCCGGCGTTTCGCGCGCCGAGCACCTGGCGCGCGTGCACGCGCCGATGCTGTTCCTGCAGGGCACGCGCGACGCGCTCGCCGATCTGGCGCTGCTGGCGCCGATCGTCGAGCGGCTCGGGGAGCGCGCCACGCTGAGGGTGATCGAGCACGCCGATCACGCCTTCCACGTGCTCAACAGGAGCGGCCGCACCGACGAGCAGGTGCTGGACGAGCTGGCCGAAGCCGCAGGCGCGTGGATCGAGGCGCTGGCGTGAGCGTGGACGTCCTGATCGGCACCAGCGGGTACTCGTACCCGGAGTGGAAGGGCACGTTCTATCCCGAGAAGATGGCGGGGAAGGACATGCTGCGCTTCTACGCCGAGCGGTTCCCGACGGTGGAGATCAACAACACGTTCTACCGCATGCCGAACGAGGCGCTGATGCGCGGCTGGGCGGCGCAGGTGCCGGATTCGTTCACGTTCGTGATCAAGGCGTCGAAGCGGATCACGCACGATCGCAGGCTCAAGGAGTGCGGCGAGCTGCTCGCCTACCTCTTGAACACGGTGTCGGTGCTGGGCGAGAAGCTCGGCCCGCTGCTGTTCCAGCTGCCGCCCAACTTCAAGCAGGACGTCCCGAGGCTGTCGGCGTTCCTGGACGAGCTGCCGAAATCCGCGCGCGCCGCGGTCGAGTTCCGCAACGCCTCGTGGTTCACCGAGGAAACATGGGACGCGCTGCGCGCGCACGGCGCGGCGCTGTGCGTTGCCGACACCGGCGAGGAACCGGCGGCGCCGCTCGTCGCCACCACCGACTGGGGCTACCTGCGGCTGCGGCGCGAGAACTTCACCGACGCCGAGCTGGCGCAGTGGGCCGAGCGCATCCGCCAGCAGCCGTGGCGACAGGCGTACGTGTTCCTCAAGCACGAGGAGCAGGGCATCGGGCCCAAGCTGGCGCTGAAGCTGATGGAGTACTGTCGCGCGTAGGTGCGGGAGGTCGCGGTGAAGCTCGAGGCGAATGACATCCGGCTGTCCGCCACCGACCTCGCGAATCACCTCGCGTGCCGGCACCTGACCGTGCTCGATCGCCTGGCCGCCGAGGGCCGCCTGAAGCCGCCGCTGTTCCAGTTGGCCGACGCCGACATCCTGCGCGAGCGCGGGCTCGAGCACGAGCGCGCGTACCTCGAGCATCTGGCGGGCGAGGGGCGCGTCATCACGCGGCTCGAGCCCGACGCGAGCGCCCGCCGCGGGCTCGAGCAGACGCTGGCCGCGATGCGCGCCGGCGCCGATGTGATCGTGCAGGCCACGCTGTCCGCCGGCCGCTGGCTCGGCCGCGCCGACGTGCTGATGCGCGTGCCGCGCCCGAGCGATCTCGGCGACTGGTCGTACGAGGCGCTCGACACCAAGCTCGCGCGCGAGACCAAGGCGGGCGCGATCCTGCAGCTGTGCCTGTATTCCGAGCTGCTGGGCGGGCTGCAGGGGTTGAGCCCCGAGTGGATGCACGTCGTGCCGCCGCGCCCGGGATTCCCGCGCGAGAGCTACCGCCTGGCCGAGCACCTGGCGTACCACCGGTTCGTGCAGCGCCGGCTGGCCGCGGCGGTGGACGGCGCCGCCGATGGCACCTATCCCGAGCCCGTGCCGCACTGCGAGATCTGCCGGTGGTGGTCGCTGTGCGATCGCCGCCGCCGCGCCGACGACCACTTGAGCCTGGTCGCCGGCATCTCGCGCGTGCAGACGCGCGAGCTGCAGTCGCGCGACATCGCGACGCTCGCCCGGCTCGCGGTCGAGCCGCTGCCGCTGGGATGGAAGCCGGATCGCGGCTCGCGCGACGGTTACGCGCGCGTGCGCGAGCAGGCGCGCATCCAGCTCGAAGGCCGGGAGCAGGGACGCTTTCTGCACGAGCTGCTGCGGCCGATCGAGCCCGGCAACGGGCTGGCCGCGTTGCCCGCGCCATCGCCGGGCGATGTGTTCCTCGACCTCGAGGCCGACCCCTACGTGGACGAGGGCGGGCTCGAATACCTGTTCGGCTGGGTGGCGGCCGAGCTCCCGCCGCCCGGGATGCTGCCGCTGCCGGCGGGCGCGCCCGCCTACACGCACGCGTGGGCGCTCGACCGTGGGGCCGAGCAGCGCGCGTTCGAGGCGGTGATGGACACGATCCTCGCGCGCTGGAGCGCGGATCCGGACATGCACGTCTACCACTACGGCGCATACGAGCCCGGCGCGCTCAAGCGGCTGATGGGCCGCCACGCCACGCGCGAGGCGGAGATGGACCGCCTGCTGCGCGCCGGCCGATTCGTGAACCTGCACGCGGTGGTGAAACAGTCGCTGCGAGCCAGCGTCGAAGGCTATTCCATCAAGCAGCTCGAGCCGTTGTACGCGTTCGCGCGCGCGCAGGACCTGGCCGCCGCGGGCGCCGCGCTGCGCGTGCTCGCGCGCAGCCTCGAGCTGGGCGGCGAGGTCCCGACCACGGACGCCAACGCCGCCGCCGTGGTGGCATACAACCGCGACGACTGTCTGTCGGCGCTCGCGCTGCGCGACTGGCTGGAGCGCCTGCGCCGCGAGGTCGAAGCGGGCGGCGAGGCGGTGCCGCGACCGGCGTGGGAGGCGGGCGATCCCACCGAGGAGATCGGCGAGCGCGAGGCGCGCGCCCGGGCGCTGGCCACCCGCCTGCTGGCCGGTGTGCCCGACGCGCCCGCCGCGCGCACGCGCGAGCAGCACGCGCGCTGGCTGCTCGCCCACATGCTCGACTGGCACCGCCGGGAACAGAAGGCGCCGTGGTGGGAGTACTACCGGCTGCGCGAGCTGCCGGACGACGAGCTGCTGGACGAGGTGGCGGCGCTCTCCGGGCTCGAGTTCGTGGCGGCGGTGCCCGGCCCGGGCAGGACGCCGGTGCACCGCTACACGTTCTCGGCGCAGGAAACGCGCATCCGGGCGGGGGACAAGCTGCACGTGCCGGGCCCGGACGGGCGCGAGTTCGGCGACGTGCTCGCGATCGACCTGGCGCAGCGCATCGTGGACGTGAAGAAGCGCGGCGCGTGCGCGGAGCTGCACCCCGCCAGCCTGTTCGCGCACGACACGGTGGGGGCGAAGGAGCTGGCCGAGTCGCTGATGCGGTTCGGCGCGTGGGTGGCGGAGCACGGCGTGGAAGGCGACGGCCCGCATCGCGCGGCGCGCGATCTGCTGCTCGGCCTGGGTCCGCGCCTCGCCGGCCACGCGGGCGGTGACCTGCGACGGGCGGGGGAGTCGGGGATCGACGCCGCCCGGCGGCTGGCGCTCGCGCTCGATCGCGGCACGCTCGCGATCCAGGGCCCGCCCGGGTCGGGCAAGACCTACACCGGCGCGCGCATGATCCTCGACCTGGTCGCGGCAGGGAAGCGCGTGGGCGTGTGCGCGGTGAGCCACAAGGTGGTGCGCAATCTGCTGGACGCGGTGGTCGGGGCGGCGGAGGACGAGCGGATCGCGGTCGCCTGCCTGCAGAAGGTGACGGTGAAGAGCGACGACGCCACGATCCCGGAGTCCACCGATAACGCCGACGTACGCGACGCGCTGCGCCACCGCCGCGCGCACGTCGCGGGCGGCACCGGCTGGATGTGGGCGCGTCCGGAGTTCGAGCACGCGGTGGACGTGCTGTTCGTCGACGAGGCGGGGCAGATGTCGCTCGCCAACGTGCTCGCGATCGCTCCCAGCGCCGGAAGCATCGTGCTGCTGGGCGATCCGCAGCAGCTGGAGCAGCCGATCCAGGGCGCGCATCCGGACGGCACGGCCGTGTCGGCGCTGGAGCACGTGCTGGCCGGCCACGCCACGATCCCGCCCGACCGCGGGCTGTTCCTGGAGCAGACGTGGCGGCTGGCGCCCGCGATCTGCGCATTCACATCGGAGCTGTTCTACGAGGGACGGCTCGCCGCGCGCGCGGAGCTCGCGCGCCAGGCGCTGCTCGGCCACACGCCGTTCGCCGGCGCCGGCCTGTGGTTCGTGCCCGTGGCGCACGAGGCCAACCAGAGCGCGAGTCGCGAGGAGGTCCACGTGGTGGCCGCGCTGGTCGAGTCGCTCACGCGCGACGGTGTGCGCTGGCGCGACATCGAAGGCAAGGAACATCCGGTGACGCTCGCGGACGTGCTCGTGATCGCGCCATACAACGCCCAGTGCGCGGACCTGATCGCGCGCCTTCCGCGCGGCGCGCGGGTCGGCACCGTGGATCGCTTCCAGGGGCAGGAGGCGCCGGTCGTGATCTATTCCATGACCTCGTCCACGCCGGAGGACGCGCCGCGCGGGATGGAGTTCCTGTACAGCCCCAACCGCTTCAACGTCGCCACCTCGCGCGCGCGCTGCGCGTGCATCGTGGTCGGCAGCCCCCGCCTGTTCGAGCCCGACTGCCAGACGCCGAAGCAGATCCGGCTCGCCAACGCGTTCTGCCGCTACCTGGAGCTGGCGCGCGAGGCGGACGCGGGCGTGGTCGCTCCCGCGACCACGGCCGCCGACCCCGCGTGACGTTGCCGGCGTGCGCGGGCGCGCCTATGCTTCCGGCATGGCGCAGTTCCTGGTCAAGACCGAGCCGTCGAGCTACTCGTTCGACGATCTGAAGCGCGACAAGCGCACGGTGTGGGACGGGGTGTCGAATCCGGTCGCGCTCAAGCACCTGGCCGCGATCCGCAAGGGGGATACGGTGGTCGTCTATCACACCGGCGACGAGAAGCAGGCGGTCGGGCTCGCGACCGCGGCGTCGGACGCCTACCCCGATCCCAAGCTCGGCGATCCCAGGCGGATGGTGGTGGATCTCGCCGTCGGCAAGGCGCTACCCAAGCCGGTGACGCTGGCTCAGGTCAAGGCCGACGCCGTGCTCAAGGCCAACGATCTGGCGCGGCTGCCGCGGCTGTCGGTCATCCCATTCACGGACGCCCAGTTCCAGCGGCTGATGCGCCTGGCCGGCGCGTAGCCGCGAGCCCCGAGGTCATCATGTGCAGAAACATCCGGCCCCTGTTCAACTTCGCCCCGGCGGCCACGGACGACGAGGTGCGCGCCGCCTCGCTCCAGTTCGTGCGCAAGATCAGCGGGTTCACCAAGCCCTCGCAGGCCAATCGGGCCGCGTTCGACCGCGCGGTGGACGAAGTGGCCCATGCCGCGCGCCGGCTGCTGGACGGGCTGACGACGGGCGCGCCGGCCAGGGATCGCGAGGTCGAAGCCGCCAAGGCGCGCGCCCGCTCGGCGCAGCGCTTCGGCACCGCGTGACGTCGGCGGCGTTCCCATCGGCGCGAGACGCCGCGCGCGGGTCGTCGCGCGGGTTTTCCGTGGTGGCGGGGGAGCGTCGCTGCTAGGCTCTCCGCCGGACGCCGCATCCTGCCACCCCAACCGGAGATCCCCCATGGCCGCGCCCCGCGCCAAGTCCGCCCTCGCCCCATTGTGCCTCGCCCTCACGTTGTCGCTGTTCGCCCTCGCCGCCGCCTCCGCCGCGCGCGCCCAGACCTGGAACGAGGTGGGTGATGCCGGCGATCTGCCGGCCACCGCGCAGACCACGATCGGCACCGGCCAGCTCACCCAGATCAACGGCAATCTCGCCTCGCCGACCGACGTGGACATGTACTGCATCAGCGCCGAGCCGGGAGCGTACGTGTGCCTGCAGTGCGTGCTGATCCAGGGGCCAGACCTGTGGATCTTCGACGCCACCGGCAAGGGCGTGGCGGCCAACAGCACGTGCTCCGGCGGCTGCAAGCTGGTGACGGCCGTGTTGAGCCCGGGCACATACTACGTGGCCGTGTCGTACGACGGCATCTATCCGCTGTCGGGATCGAACCCGATCTGGGTTCCCGGCAATTTCCCGCAGCGGGCGCCGGACGGGCCCGGCGCGGCCGGCGTCGTGACCGCGTGGACCGGCAGCCCGATCGTGCAGCCGCTGAACCCATACTCGATCACGCTGGGTAGCGTGACCTACTGCGGCATCGTCAACCCGGCGCTCAAGGAGACGTGGGGGCGGTTGAAGCTGCTGTACCGCTGACGCCCGAAACGATCGGCGGCCGACCGGATGCTCCCGGTCGGCCGCCGTGTTTGCTCCCTCGCGCCGGCTACGCCGCGCGGTATTCGTCCGGCGTCACCACGTTGCCGTCCTCATCCGACTCGTCGCGCACGATGCTGAACACCTCGCGCACCTGTGCCGACATGCTGCGCTCGTCGCGCAGGTTGTCGATCGTGGCCTCGGCCTGCCGCATCAGCGAGCGCAGCGCGCCCGCCTTGTCGACCGCCTGCTCCACGATGGTCTTGTTCGCCTGCAGCGCGTCCACGCTGGCGCGCACGTCGGCCAGCAGGCCCTCGGCGCGGGCCAGCCGCTCCTCGGCCTTGGTCATCTGCCGCTCGCGCGTCTCCAGGTCCTGCGAAGCGCCACGGATCTGCTCCAGTCGCCCGGCCACCTCGTCCAGCAGCTCGCGGCTGTCGGCGATCTCGCGGCGCGCGGCCGTGATGGCGCGCACGTCCGCGGCGGTGCGGTCGCATGTGGTGAACATGCGATCCAGCTCGGCCTGCAGCGCCTGCACGGTGATCTGCCGCGCCGCGATCGCCTCGAGCGCGCGGGACAGGGCGTCGTCCAGCGCGTCGAACCGCGCCACGCTGCTCTCGAACCGCACGAACCGCTCGTTCAACCCGCCGAGCTTGGCCACGCGCGCCTCGAGCGCGGAGGCCATCTCGTCCACGCGCTGCGCGTGGCTCTCGCTGGTGACGATGGTCTCGGTCAGCTTGTCGGTGAGCTTGCCCAGCTTCTGCGCCGCCGCGGCCGCCTCCTGGCGCAGCGCCGAGGCGTGGGAGAGCTGCTTCGCCGTGTCCTCCAGCGCCTGCTGGCGCTGATCGAGCTCGGACTTGAGCGCCCGCGCCCGCTCGGCGATCTCCTCGACCGACTCGCAGCGTGAGTAGGCCGCCGCGACGGATTCGGTGATCTGGCGCGTGCGCTGGGTGGCGTCGGCCACGCCGGCCGTCACGCGCGCGATCGCGGCCGACACCTGCTCGGCCTCGCCGGCGCGGTCGGCCAGCGTCACGAACCGCTCCTCGGCGCCGCTCATGCGCGACTCGAGCTGGCGCGTGCGGTTGTCCAGCGCGGCGCCCAGGGCGCCGACGTCGGCCAGCTGCTTCTGCAGGTCCTCGACGTGGTGGGCGCGCGCTTCGACCGCGGCGATCGCCTCGGACAGCCGGTGCGTGCGCTCCTCGAGCTGTTCCAGCGCCGGCGCGGTGGCCTGCACCGTCTCGACGCGGGAGCGCAGCTCGGCGATGTCGCCGTTGGCGACCGCCAGCCACTCGCGCGCCTGGCGGGCCTCCTGCAGCGCCCGCGCGATCTCCTCGCGGGCGTACTGCGACTGCTCCAGCGCGTCGCGCACGCCTTCGCGCGTCGCGGCCAGCGCCTCGATGTCGCGCGCCACCGCGTCCAGGGCGGGACGCGCGCGCTCGACCTCGACCACGCGCTCGGCCAGCGACCGCGCGGTGGTCGTCACCTCGTTCAGCTCGCGGCGCAGCGTGTAGGCCTCGGCCGCGGCGGGGGCGATCGCGTCCACCTCGGCGCGCAGGCTCTCGAGCTGCGTGCCGATCGCGCGCGTCTGGCCGGCCAGCTCGGTCACGGTCTGGCTGTGCTGCACCAGGCCCTCGTAGCGCTTCTCGAAGTCGGCCAGCTGGCCGCGCAGATCGGCCGTGCGCTGGCTCACCGACTCGAGCCCCATCGCCTCGAAGTCGAACCGCTCGACCGCGCTCTTCATGCGGCCCTCGGCGGCGGACAGCTCCTGCCGGATGATGCCCGCCTGCTCGTCCGTCTGCAGCTGCAGCTGGCGCATCTCGCTGGTGCGCTCGATGACCGCGTCGTGCTGCGCGCGCAGCATCGCGATCGCCTCGCTCACGCCGGTCAGGCTCTTCTCGTTCTCGAGCTGCTGCCTGAGGCCGCCGTCCAGCTGCCGCATCGCGCGCTCGAGCGCGTCGGCCTGGGCCAGCGCGCGGTCCACCGCCTCGCGCTGCGCCTCGAGCGCGGAGGTCTTCTGCGCCAGCGAATCGCCCAGCGCCTTGAGGGATCCCAGCTCGCGCTTGACGTCCTCGACGCTCTGCCGCACGCCGTCCATGCCGCGCACCGCCTGGTCCACGCCGGTGACGCGCCGCTCCTTGTCCTGCAGGTCGCGGCTCAACTCCTCGCGGCGGCGGTCCATCGCCTCCATCTTGGAGGTGGCGAGCTTGTGGGAGTCGACCAGCCGGTCGTTCTGCTCGCGCAGCCGGGCCAGGTGCTCGTTGGTGCTCTCGACCTGCGCGCGCACCTGGTTGGCCTCGTCACGCAGCGCGGCGAACGGCTTCTCGATCTCGAGGAACCCCTCCAGCCGGCGCTCCAGCTCCGCGGCGTTGTCGAGCTTGCCGCCGATGGAATCGAGCCGCTCGCGCACCGACTGCGTTTCCGCCAGCACGGTCGCGGCCTGCGCCTGCGCCTGCTCCTGGGCCTGCGCCAGCGCCGAGGTGCGCTCCTCGATCGACTCGATCGACATCGCCAGCTTCGCGATCGCCTCTAGGCGCGGCCCGATCTCGCCCAGCCGGGCGGTCACGTCACCGACGTCGCTGGCGGCCTTGGTGAGCGGCGCGTCCAGCTCGCGCAGGCGCTCGCCCGCGTTCTGGGACTGGGCGAGGAGCTGCTCGAACCGCGCGCGTTCCTGCTTCATCTCGTCGAGGAGCGCACGCATTTCCTCGGTGGGCTCGCGATCGGTGGAGCCGGGGCCGAACAGGTTTCGGAGAATGGGTGACATGGTTCGCTCCTTGGCAGGTGGCGGCGGCTGCGTGGCGCCCGCTGGACGCACACGCATTTCGGGGTTGGCGCTTCCGGGTGAGCCCCGGGATCCCGTTCCGCGCTTCGGCGCGGAGCGGCGGAACCGGGACTCGACTCGGGAGCGCACGTCTGGCGGCCACGGCCGGCTTGCAAGACGCGGGCCTTCGCGCGCGGCGCCCGGCGGGCGTGCGGCGCGCGCGGGACGGAGGTTCGTGCAGGACGCGCTGATATCGGGGCAAGCGCAAGCCCCGTGCGCGACTGCAATGCCCGCCCGCGCCGGCCCGGGACGCCGCCCGCGGGGAGCGGGCGGACGATCGCCCGGCGGCGCCGCTCACGTTCTCGCCGCCGCCGCCCCAGAAACTTGCCGGCTCAGCGCCCGCCGACCGCCAGCATCCAGGCCCCGAGCGCCAGCAGCAGCGCCGCGATCACGCGCCGGAACGCCGCCTGCGGCAGGCGGGTCAACACGCGCCTGCCGAGCAGCGTGCCGACCACGACGCCGGCCGTGGCGACCAGCAGCCAGCGCCACAGCCCGAGCACGGCGCGGCCCTGGGTCGCGAAGTACACCGGCATGCGCGCCGCGTCCACGAACAGCGCGATCGCGGTGGCGGTGGCGACGAACGACTCCTTCGGCACGTCGAAGCCGAGCATCGCCGCGGTGCGGATGCCGCCCTGGTTGCCCACCAGCCCGCCGAGCAACCCCGACAGCGCGCCCGAGACCCACGCCGCGCGCCGCCCCCAGCGCACGCGCCGGATCCAGCCCGTCAGCTCGGACAGCCCGGCCAGGATCAGCAGCAGCCCGAACACCAGCGCGAGCGCGCGGCTCGTGATGCGCGCGTGCAGCAGCGCGCCCGCCAGCCCGCCGGCCGCGCTGGTGATGCCGAACCCCACCAGCACGCGACGGTCCACGTGGCGCCGCAGCATCCACCAGCGCTGGGCGGTGCCGACGACGTGCGGGATCGCGATCGCGGCCACCGCCAGCCGGGTATCCACTTTCAGCCCCAGCACCGGCGTCAGCACGCTGCCGATGCCGAATCCCGCCACCGCGGCAATCGCGCCCGCGACCAGCGCGGCCGCAGCCGACAGCACGCCGAACATCGCGCCGAACGTCATGCCCTGGCGATCCTAGTGCCCCGCCTCGGACCGGCGGGCGCCGTGCGTGCACGCCAGCGCCGCCGCGACCCCGCGCGCCAGCGCCGGCGCGGCGCCGGTCGCGTACCAGTGGATCCAGTACATGGGCGGGGTCCCGTCCACCATGTGGTTGTGGACCGCCGTCACGTGCAGCCCGTGCCGGTCCAGCGCGCGCACCACCGGATCCACCTCGGAGGGCAGCACGAACAGCTCGCCCGTGCTCGCCACGCGATGCCCGGGAAGCTGCTGGAACACGGCCTCCGAGGCCGATTCGATCACGCCGCGCGACTGCACCGCCATGCCGTGGACGGACAGCTTCTCGTTCCGCGGGAACTCGTACTCGGCCACGCGCCCGTGGGCTTCGGCGTGCGGGCCCAGCACCTCGTCGATCGCGCCCCAGCCGCCAATCGGGCGCTCCGCATGCGGCGCGACGAGCGGGGTGGCGCTGGCCGCGTACACCGCGCGCAGCGCGAGCGCCACCTGTTCCGCGCCGCCCTCCGCCATCACGTGCACGTACACGATGCGCGGCGTCTCGCCCAGCAGATGGTTGTGCAGCGCCGTGACGCGCACGTTGCGGCGGTGCGCCTCGGCCAGCACGTTCGCGACCTCGTCGTCGCGCAGCACGACCTCGCCCATCGCCATCACGTTCCTGCCGCGCATCGGGATGAACCCGACGTAGCTCGTGAACTCGAACTCCGGATCGAGCGCGTCGGCGCCGATTCGCACGTGCAGATCGCTGCGGGGAAGATCGATGCGGAAGCAGCGCCCGTCCACTTCGCCCTGCTGTCCGAACACGCGGCGGATCGCCGTCCAGCGCGCGTCCGCGGCGATCGCGCCGCGGCTCGCGCCCGCGAGCGCGCCGATCGCAAGCAGCAGCGCCCACCCCGTGCGCATTGCGCGCGCCATCGGAAATTGCATCGCCCCGTCCTCCCCGTCAACGCCCGCGCGCCGGCGCGCGCCGGCCGTTTCGCCATGCCGCCGACGTTCCGACCTTGCCGTTCGCGCGGTCGCGACGCAACTGCGCGGCATCGCGGAGCGCCCGGGACGCGGACCGCACGCCGGGCGCCGCAAGCACGGGCGGCCACCCCGAAGGGTGGCCGCCGGATCCGTCGCGCTGCAGCTTCGCCGCGGATCAGCGCGCCACGACGATCCTGCGCACGAACGTGTGGCCTCCGGCGCGCAGCTGGACGAAGTACATGCCCGCGCCGGCGTCGCTTCCGCCCGCGCGGCCGTTCCAGCTCACGACGTGGCGGCCGGCCGGCAACGTGCCGTGCGCGATCACCGTCGCCACGCGGCCCTGCAGATCGAGCACGCGCAGGTCCACCGCCGCCTCGCGCGGCAGCGCGAAGCCGATGCGCGCGCCCGAGCGCACCGGGTTGGGGCTCACCTCGGTGAGCGCGAACGCGACGATCGACGGGTCCGTCACGCCCGCGCCGCTGTTGATCTGCTGCGAAACCGGCGCGCAGGTGGACGAGTCGTCACACGCATCTCCCGAATAGTGTGCGGTCAGCGAGTGCGTGCCCACGGTGAGGCCCGACACGCTGATCCCCGCCGTGTCCGACGACACGCCCGCCGTGCCCAGCGAGGTGGCGCCGTCGAAGAACTCGACCGTGCCGCCCGCGCCGGGCGGCGTCAGGTGCGCGGTGAGCTGGACGGGTGAGCCCTGCGTGGCGGGGTTGGGGCTCGTGGTCAGCGTCGTCGCGCTCGACTGCAGCGCGAACGTGCCGGTGGTGGGCACGAGGCTCAGCACCACGTTGTCGATCGCCACGCCGCATGGGGTGGCGTGCCCGGCGGCGGTGCAGTCGCCGCTGCCGTCCTGCGTCCATTCGAACCGCAGCTGGATGCTGCGGCCCACGAAGCCCGCGCCTGGGAACTTCATGGACACGTGCACGTAACCGTTCGAGAACCCCGCCCACGCGGCCATGTCCTCGAAGTAGTTGGCGTCGTTGCTGACCGGAAAGTGCTTCGGATAGTCATTGTTCGAGCCGGTCGTGAACCGCTCCGCGATCGCCTCCGCCAGCACCGAGCGGATCGCGGTGCCGCCGGTGAGATCGGTGATGCGCACGAACATGCCGTCGAACGCCTGCACCAGCTTGGCGGGATCGTCCTCGGTGTCGTACGCCACGTCGAAGTCGAGCGTCAGGTACGGCACGTTCGGCCCGCCCGGAATCGGCACGGTGACGATGGGCGAGAACAGTCGCACCCAGTTGGAGCCCGACCCCGTCTCGGTGTGGAACGCGGCCTTGCCGGGGACGGCGCCGTTCGGCCCCGTGCTCGACGTGACCCACGCCGGCGGCGCCGTGCCCAAGCCGACCACCGAGTTCCACCCGGTCGGCAGCGCGGGTGGCGTCGCGCTCTCGAAGTTCTCGTTGATCAGCGTGGATGCGGTCCCGGGCGCGCCCGTCGCCAGCAGGTAGGGAATCTCGATCGCGCCGTGGTCGGTCTGCACCGCCAGCACCAGGCTGACGTAGGTGCCCGGCACGAAGCTCGGGTCGAGCTTGACGAGGAACGCCGTCGCGTTCGCCCCGGTCGCCAGCGGCGCGAGCGTGGGGAAGCTCTGCGTGGCCTGCGTGATCGTGACCCCGGGCGAGGGGGTGGTGAGCGTACCCGAGATGCTGGACAGCGTGACCGCACCGGCGGTCGCGTTGCCCACGTAGTTCTCGAGCGTGAACGTGAACGCGCCTGTCTCGCCCGGCTCGAGCGCGCCGTTCGCGCCCGAGGCGCACAGCTCGCTCATCTGTGTGCCAACGAGCCGGAGCGATGCGACCTGTGTCGCATCCGCGAGCCGGTCGTAGTAGACGTCGGGAGAGAACAGCGACAGACCGGGCAATCCTTCGTTGAACTGGGACAGGGCGCTCGTCGCCGCGGCCGCACTGTGGAGCTGGCCATTCAACGCGACCGCCTCCAGATAGTCGCCGAGATTCGGCTGGCTGGTGTCGTTCCCGTAGCCCGCGTGGAACGGGCGATCGAACAGCGGCGTGGGCCGACTCCAGCTCGCGCCGTGGTTGTCGGAGTAGGTGTGCATCAGCTCCGTCACGTCGCCCGAGGCGTCGTGGTCCTGGTCGTACCACAGCGCGTGCACGCGGCCGGTGCCCTGGTCGACCGTCACCCACGACAGGAACTGCGGCCGGTCGTTCAGTGGATTGCTGCCGATCAGCACCGCCGTCCCCGCCGCGGGCGCGCCCGCGAACGTGCGCAGCGCGATGTCGCCCGTGCCCTGGGAGCTGTTGCGCTGGTACACCACGTACACCTGACCGGTGGAGCGGTCGACCGCCAGCGAGGGGGAGCTGTTGACGCGATCGACCCCGAGGATCTGGTCCTCGACGGGGAAGCTCGTGGCATCGATGTTGACCGGCGGGCTCCACGTGGCGCCGCCGTCCGTGGAGCGCGACATGCCGATGTTGCGGGTGGTGGAGGTGGACACCGACCACGCCACGTACACGGTGGAGGCGGCGTTGGTGGCGCCCGGCAGGAACCGCGGGACCGAAGCCTGGAGCCCGGTGGTGACGCTGCCCGTTGCGATCGCGGTCACGGTCGACCAGGTGGTGCCGCCGTCGTCCGAGAACGCGCGGCGGATACTCGAGCTCGTCGACGAGAAATTGGTCCACGTCACCATGATCCGGCCCGTGACCGTGTTGACGTCGATGAACGGCTTGTCGGCAGCGTTGCCGGTGACGAACGACGGTGTGACCTGGATCGGGCTCGACCAGCTCGTGCCCGCGTTCACGCCGGAGTTGGAGGCCGCGATGCAGATGCCCTGCAGGCCGTCGCTGGGCCGCACGTAGATCGAGGAGTAGAAGAACTGGTCGCGCGTCGGGTCGTACTTGACGTCGGGATCGCCGTACACCGAGCCATGGGTCACGGTCGGCAGCGTGCTGGCGCCACCCGGGCCGACCGGCACCGCCTGCCAGCTCGCGCCGCCGTCCGCCGAGCGCGCGAGGCCCGACAGGCTCAACGTGCTCTGATCGGGGTTGGTGGGATCCGGAAACCCGCGCGAGTCGTTGAAGCCCACGATCAGGATCGATCCCGTCGCGTTGGCGGCGATCGAGGTCTCGCTCTGCGTGCCCGCCGCGCTCGATCCGTTGACATCGATGTCGGCCCCGCCGATCACCTCGATCCCGGTCGGGCCGAGGCGAAGCGGAGCGAGGGTCGCCACGCGATCGGGGTCGGCGAACCCGCCGAACCCCGCCGCGCGCGCGCCCATCGGCGACATGTCGTGCGCGAAGCGCCGCGCGACGTCGGGCGCGAGCAGCGAGGCGAACCCAGGCGCCGGCCGCGCGGGTGGGGATGTCGCCGCATGCGCGGCGCCCGCCAGCAGGAGGAAGAGCAGGGGAGCGAGCGGGGAGTGGCGCAGCAGGGGTGATCGCGCGGCAGCGGTCATGGGCGGTCCTCGGGGCGGGGTGTGGGATCGAGAAGCGTGATGGCCACGCTGATCCTACAACCGCACGCCCTGCCATGCAGCCGCCCGCACGGGTTCGTGGTCGGCTCACTCCGCCGCCTGTGGCTCGAGTACAGCGCCCGCCGTCGGCCCATCCACCGCGCCACGGAAGACCGCGTAGGAGGTCATGCCTCCCATCACGTCCACCAGCGCGTGCAGCACGATTCCGGGCAGGATCGAGCGCGTGGTGATGACGAGCAGCCCGAACAGCGCCCCGATCACTCCGGTGTTGATCACACCCCGGCGCCCCTGATACGAGTGCGCGAATCCGAAGCTGACGGCGCTCGCCAGCGCCGCGCCCCACAGCCCGAGCCACGGCCGGAACGCCCACACCAGGAACCCGCGCCAGATCAGCTCCTCGCACACTCCGGCCGTGACCGCGAGCGGCTGAAACCAGGCGAATTCGGCGCGCGTGCGCGGGACGATCGACGCCACGTGGGCATTGCGCGCGCGCGTGCGTGCCAGCCGCTCGGGGGCCACGCGCGCCACCGCCCGCATCTGCGCGACCATCAGCAGCAGCAGGGTGGCGAGGAGCGCGATCGCCACGCCGAGCCGCCAGCCGGTAGCCGGCGTCAGACCGAGCGCCGACCACGGCCGGCCCGCGCGCACCCACAGCGCCGCGACGATCGCCGCCATCAGCCACTCCTCGCCCATGATCTGCCGATAGACCGGCACGCGGGCGTCGGGCCGCCCCGACCGGATGATGCGCATCATGCGTGGCCAGTCCCATGCGTAGTCCCAGATCGGAAAGCCGATCGCGAACAGCAGGGCGACGATGACATCGGGGGTAGTCGGCATGAGCCCTCCGGCGGCGGGTGAAGGTGACGTGACGCACGCGAGCATCGCCAGCGCGCGATCCGCGGGCGAGCACGATTCGGCGAACGGCGGCGGCGAGTCGGTGGATGCCGTCCCGGCGCCGGCGAGTCGTCAGCGCATTCGCGCAGCCCGCGCAATCCGCTTGACCCGCGCACGTGCGGTTGAAACCATCCCATGGGCCGGTACGCCGGCCCGCTCCCCATGAACCGCCACGCAGATGTGCGTTTCGCTCCCGGAGCCCGTCTGGGCTCATACGAGGTCGTCGGGCCGCTCGGCGCTGGCGGCATGGGCGAGGTGTACCTGGGGCGCGACACGCGGCTCGACCGCGACGTTGCGCTGAAGGTGCTGCCCTCGCGCCTGAGCCACGACGCCGAGTCGATCGCCCGGTTCCGGCGCGAGGCGCTGGCGCTCGCCTCGCTCAATCACCCCAATCTCGCCACCGTCCACGGCTTCGAGGAGTCCTTGGACGGCAGCCTCGTGCTCGTGCTCGAGCGCATCGAGGGCGTCACCCTGGCCGAGCGGCTGTCGGGGTCGCCGTTGCCGCTCGAGGACGCGCTCCAGATCTGTGCCCAGGTGGCGCAGGCGCTCGAGGTGGCGCACGAGCACGGCATCGTCCACCGCGACATCAAGCCCGGCAACGTGATGATCGGCCCGCGTGGGCTGGTGAAGGTGCTGGACTTCGGCCTCGCCCGTCGCGCCGGCGCCGGGCCGGATCCAGCCGCGTGGCCCGGCGGCCCGGCGACCGAGGATGGGGACACGCTCGCCGCGGGCTCGTTCGACGGCGCGGAGTCGACGAGCGGGTCGACCGTCGGCACGCCCGGATACATGAGCCCGGAACAGATCCTCGCCGGCGAAGTGGACGGGCGCACCGACGAGTTCTCGCTCGGCTGCGTGCTGTACGAGTGCCTCACCGGCCGGCGCGCGTTCGGCGGAACGACGGCCGAGCAGGCCATGCGCGCCACGCTCGAGGCCGAGCCCGACCTGTCGGCGCTGCCCGCGCGTCTGCCGGAGCGCGTGCGAACGCTGCTGGCGCAGTGTCTGGCGAAATCTCCCGCGGGGCGCCCCGAGAGCATGCGCACGATCCGCCTCGAGATCGAGCACGCGCTCGGCATCCGGCGCGCCTCGGCGCTGCGCGAGACCGGCGCCGCCTTCGTGGCGCACAACCTGCCGGCGCCCACCACCAGCTTCATCGGCCGGGAGGGAACCCTGAGCGCATGCGGCGCCGCCCTGGGGCACACCCGGCTGCTGACGCTGCTCGGGCTGGGCGGATCGGGCAAGACGCGGCTCGCGCTGCGGCTGGCGGAGACGCGGCTCGATGCATTTCCCGAGGGCGTGTGGTTCGTGGACGTGGCGCCGCTCGCCGACGCCGCCCGCCTGGACGAGGCGCTGGCCGAGGCGCTCGAGGTTCCCGACGAGCCGGGGAGGACGCTGCTCGAAGGCATCGCGCGCGCGCTCGCCGGCCGGCGCGCGCTCGTGATCCTCGACAATGCCGAGACGCACCTCGCCGCGTGCGCCGCGCTGGCGGGCCGGCTGCTCGGCGCATGCCCCGAGCTCAAGCTGCTGGTCACCTCGCGCGAACCCATGGGCCTCGAGGCCGAGACCACGTTCGCGGTTCCGAGCCTCGCCGTGCCGGCGCCCGGTCGCTTGACCGCGGCCGACGTGGGCGCGACCGAATCCGCGCTGCTGTTCGCCGAGCGCGCGCGGGCCGTGCTGCCGGGTTTCACGATCGACGACGGCAACGCCGGCGCGGTGGCCGAGATCTGCCGGCGGCTGGACGGCATCCCGCTCGCGCTCGAGCTGGCGGCGGCGCGCGTGCGGCTGCTGGGCGTGGAGCAGATCCGCAGCCGGCTGGACGACCGTTTCCGCCTGTTGCAGCGCGGGGCCGGCGCCGGCACCGACTCCGGCCGGCAGCGCACCGTGCGCGCGGTGATCCAGTGGAGCTGGGACCAGCTGCTCCCGCCGGAACAGGCGCTGATGCGCCGGCTCGCCGTGTTCTCGGGCGGCTGGACGCTCGAGCGCGCGACCGGCGTGATCGCCGAGCACGCCGACGAGTTCGACGTGCTCGACCTGCTGACGCGGCTGGTGGAGCGCTCGCTGGTGGTGGTCGAGCGCGACGCCCACGGCGACGCGCGCTATCGCTTCCTGGAGAGCGTGTGGCGGTTCGCGCAGGAGATGCTGGCCGCCGATCCCGAGCGCGACGCGGTGCGCGAACGCCACCTGGCCTGCTACCTCGCGCTGGCGAAGCGCATGCAGGCCGATCTATCCAACGAGAAGCTGCTGGCGGCGATCGCCGAGCTGGCGCAGGAGGAGGAGAACGTCCTGGCCGCGCTCGCGTGGTGCGATCACGCCCCGGATGGCGCACGCCGCGCGCTGCAGCTGCTGGTGGCGATCCATCGCTACTGGTCGATTCGCGGCCGCCTCGTGCTGGGCCGGCGTCTGCTGGAACAGGCGCTGGCCCGCGATGCCGGGCGCGAGCCGTCGCAGGAGCGCGGCTGGGCGCTGGTCCGGCTGTCGGGTTTCATGACCACGATGGGAGACTTCCCGGCCGCGGGCCGGGCGCTGGAAGAGAGCCTGCGTGTGTTCCGTGCCATGGGCGAGACCCGCGGCATGCCGGCCGTGCTCGCGGGCCTGGGCGTGGTCGCGATGGCCGAAGGACGCTATGAGGACGCGCTGAAGTTGAACGAGGAGTGCCGGGCGGCCTACGAGCACAACGGCCAGCCGCGTGGCGTGGGGATGACGGTCCACAACATCGGCACGATCGAATGCCTGCTGGGTCGCAACGACTACGGGCGGCCGCGGTTCGAGGCGGCGCTCGCGCTGCTGCGGCAGGTGGGTGACGCGGTCACCGAGGCGCTGTGCCTGGGCGCCCTCGCCCAATCGCTGATCCGCCTGGGCCAGCTCGACGCGGCGACCGGGCGACTGCGCGAGTGCCTGCGGCTGCTCGAGAGCCTGGAGGCCCCGCGCGAGAGCGCGTACGCCCTCGATGCCGCAGCCGAGCTGATGGTGGCCCGCGGCCAGATGGCCGAAGCCGCGCGCATGCTGGGCGTCGTCAGCGCGGCGCGCCTGGCGATCGGCCTACCCTACATGCCGCACGAGCGCGACGACGCCGACGCCATGGCGCGGCGCATCGCGGAGGCGCTGGGGCCGGCCGCCGCCGGGCAGGCCACGGCCGACGGCCGAAGCCTGACGCTCGATCAGGGCCTGGCCCAGGCCGCGCGATTCCTCGGGGTGAGCGGGAAGGAGTGATGGGCGTCGCGGCGTCGCGCGCAGCGGGGCCGCGGCTCACGTCGTCGAGCGCGCGTGCCAGTCGAGCACCCGCAGCGCGCGCAGCGTGTTCCAGCGGCTGGGCCGGCCGTCGCCGTCCTCGAGCGCGAAGTGGACCCTGCCCGGATGCGTGTTCTCGAGCAGCCACACGCCGTCCGGCTGCCGCTTGGATCGCAGCAGCTCGATCCCTTCCCCGAGCCGCGGATCGGGCGCGTCCCCGGCGGCGCGGAAATAGTCGAGCGCGCGCAGCACGTCGTAGTGCCAGCGCGTCGGAAACGAGAACGCGAGCCAGGCCTGATCGACGATCCCGCCCGTGCTCATGCGCCGCATCAGCCTGCGTTCGAGCAGGTACTGCTCGCCCCGGCGCCGGGCCGCGATCGATTGCGCCGAGCCGCCCGTGGCGCGCTCGTGCGCCAGCAGTCCTTCCAGCACGTTGATCGTGGTCGCGAATGACGAACGCACCGAGCCGTTCTCGGCCTCGCAGTTCCATCCGCCGTCCGGGAGCTGCTCGCCCAGCAGGCGGGCGACCACGCTCTCCACGTCCTGCCCGAAGTAGACGCCCAGCGTGACCGTCCGGCCGTTGATGCACGGCTCGACTTCGCCGCTGAAGAACGGCTGGCCCGCGTGCTCCCACCGGCAGTGGTCCCTGACCATCGCCACCGCCCGCCGCACGCGCTCCGCGCGCGGATCGATGCCGAAATCGTGCAGCAGCTGGAGCGTGGGCAGCGTGCTGGTCCAGGGCTGGCCCTCCTCGCGCCGCCGCCAGCCCTCGGCCGGGAAGCACGCGCCGCCCGCCCACTGACCGTCCGCGCCCTGCAGCGCCAGCAGCCGCGCGCCCCAGCCCTCGACGGCCACGCGCGCGCGTTCGGCCGCCACGGCTTCGGCCGGCGCATGCACGAGATCGTGCAGCACCTGCCAGCGGATCGCGGGGTCGGAGTCGAGCAGCCAGTCGCGGACGGTCACGCGCGCGAGTCTAGCCCACGTCTGGCGTCCGCGCGGATCGAGCGCGTACATGCGTCGACCGTCACGGGCCCGGCGCGATCGGCGCGAGCCCTCCGTCCTGCAGCCGCCGGTTCAGCGCGTCGAGATCGCGGGTCGCGAAGCGCTGCCACGACACGAGCGAGGCGTCGGTCATCGCCTGCAGCTTGTCACATGCCACGCGCGTGTCGGGCGATGGAGCGGCGTCGGCGCCATCCACCATCTGGTGCAGGTTGCCGAGCGCGTCCGTCAGCCAGCGCAGGCTCTCGATGTGCTTGGGCGGGAACGCGAACGCGTTGGCAGGATTGGCCACCGGCGTGTCGCCGGAGAGCTCGGTGAGCCGCGCCGAGAATTGGTCGAGCGCATCCACCAGCGCTCCGCTCGCGTGGCGGCTGCGATCGGTCAACGCCTTGCGCATCGCGCCCGCAGCGGTCGACGCCTTCGCCAGCCGCGCCGAGATCGTCTCCACGCGCCGCGCCAGCTCGAACTCCGCCCGGTAGTCGGCCGCGTCGAGCTTGACGCGCGGATCGGGCGCCAGCGACAGCGTGCGATGGAGCGCCGTGCCGTTCACGGTGAGCGTCACGGCGTAGTCGCCGGGCGGGGCCCACGCTCCATCGCCGCCACGGCGCGGGCGGCCGCCGGGCGTGACCTCGACCGGGGCGTATTGGAGCGACCACACGAACCGGTGCATGCCCGGCGTGGCCGCGAGGTGTGGCTCGGGCACGATCCACTGCGGCGCGGTGCGCATGTGCGCCGGATCCTGCACCGCGATCGAATCGGCGCTCGAGTAGCGCCGCACCAGCTGCCCCGCGGCGTCACGGATCTCGAGCGTGACCGGCTGCCGCGCGGCGGCCGCGAGCGCGTAGTCGATCGCGGCGCCGGCGGGCGGATTGGGCGCCATCGGCTCGTCCTTGGGCATCGGCGTGCCGGTGAAGCCCGCCGGCCGCACGCGATACCCTTTCGCCGGCTGGAACAGCCACGCGGGCGCGTCCGCCACCTCGCGGTCGAGCTGGCGCAGCGGCGTGACGTCGTCGAGGATCCAGATGCCCCGCCCGTGGGTGGCGATCACCAGATCGTCACCCTTCACCACCAGATCGCGCACCGAGGTGACCGGCAGCCCGAGCTGCAGCGACTGCCAGTGGTCGCCGTCGTCGAACGAGACCTGGACGCCCTGCTCGGTGGCCGCGTACAGCAGGCCGCGGCGTTTGGGATCCTCGCGCACCGCGTTGACGAACTGGTCCGCCGGAATGCCGGCGGTGACGAGCTGCCAGCTCCGGCCGCCGTCGTGCGTGCGATAGATGTAGGGTCGGCGGTCGTCCAGCCGATGGCGGTCCACCGCGATGTAGGCCGTCTGCCCGTCGAAATGCGAAGGCTCGACGATGCCGACCTTGGACCACGGCGTGAGCGCGGCCGGCGTCACGTTCTGCCAGTGCGCGCCCTCGTCGCGCGTGCGCCACACCAGACCGTCGTCGGTCGCCGCCCACAGCTCGCGCGCGGCCAGGTACGAAGGCGCGAGCGCGTACACGACGCCGCGCCGCGGCCCGAGGCCCAGGTCGTGCGAGGCGCTGGCGGGATCGAGCGTGGCGGGCACGCCCGGCGCTTCGCGCGTGAGATCGGGGCTGATCGTGGTCCAGTGCTCGCCGCCGTCCGCGGTGCGGAACACCTTCTGGCGCGCGAAGTACAGCACGTGCGGATCGCGGTGCGAGAACGCCAGCGGCAGGGTCCACGTGCCGCGCCACTGGTCCGGGTAGGCGGCCGTGGGATCCACCGCGCGCGTCTGCTCGGTGCGCAGGTCGAGCTTGTCCACCGTGCCGCCGTAGATCACCTGCGGATCGAGCGGGTCGGGCAGCATGTTGTGCGACTCGCCGCCGACCGTGACCTCCCGGAACTGCTCCAGCGTGATGCCGTCGAACGTGTTCGTCCGGCTCGGCATCCCCACCGCGCCCGCGTCCTGCTGCGGACCGTAGACCCAGTAGGGGAACCGATCGTCGGTCGAGACGTGATAGATCTGCGCCGTCGGCTGGTTGTACCACGAGCTCCAGCTCCGCCCGCCGTCCGTGCTCACGATCGTGCCCTGATCGGTGCCGAGGATGCGACGCTCGGGGTCCCGGGGGTCGATCCACAGCGTGTGGAAGTCGTCGCCCGTGGCATCGCCCTCGATCGGCGCGAACGACCTGCCGCCATCGCCGGAACGAAACAGGTTGGTATTGCACACGTACACCACGTCGGCGTCCTTCGGCTCCACCGTCACGCCCGCGAAATACCAGCCGCGCTGCCAGATGCGCGTGTCGGAGCTGGCGCGCGCCCAATGCGCGCCGCGGTCGTCGGAGCGATAGAGGCCGCCGTCCTCGGCATCCACCAGCGCGTAGACGCGCGCGGGCGCGCTCGGCGCCACCGCGATGCCGATGCGCGCCGGCGCCGCCGGGAAGCCGCTGCCCGTCAGGTGCGTCCAGCGGGCGCCGCCGTCGTTCGAGCGATAGAGCCCCGAGCCCGGGCCATTGGAAGGCGGATAGATGTTCCACGGCGTGCGCCGCGTCTGCCACAGCGCGGCGTAGATCACGTCGGGATGGCCGGGCTCGAGCGCCAGGTCGATCGCGCCCGTGTTGGCGTCGGGGCCGAGCACCCGGCTCCAGTGCGCGCCGCCGTCGCGCGACTTGAACACGCCGCGCTCGGCGTTGGGACCGTACGGATGCCCGAGCGCGGCGACGTAGACCACGTCCGCGTTGCGCGGATCCACCACGATGCGGCCGATCTGCTGCGTGTCGCCGAGGCCGACGAACCGCCACGTCTTCCCGCCGTCCAAGGACTTGAACACGCCGTTGCCCTGCGCGATGTCCGAGCGCATGTCCGCTTCGCCCGTGCCGACGTAGAGGATGCGTCCGTTCGACGGCGCCACCGCGAGCGCGCCGATCGAGCCGATGCCCACGCCATCGAAGATCGGCTTCCACGTGCGCCCGGCGTTCGTGGTCTCCCACACGCCGCCGTTCACCGCGCCGAAGTAGAAGTGCCGGGGCTCGCCCGGAACCCCCGACACCGCCAGCACGCGCCCCCCGCGAAACGGCCCCACCAACCGCCACCGCAGCTCCTGGAACAACGACGGATTCACCGGCCCGCCGAGCGCGGCATGGGCCGGCGAGACAGCGAACGCGGTCGCGGCGAGCATCACCAACGCAGCGGCGAAGCGGCTCCAGCGCATCGTTGGACTCCAGGGTGGGGGGTGGGCCCGAAACGGACGCGCGCATACTAGGCCGGCAAAACGCCGCATTTCCAGCAGCGGCCCCGCACCTGATTGGCCACCAGGGCTCGCGACGTCCGCGCTGAAAACGCGAGGGCGGCGTCCTTGCGGACGCCGCCCATGGCGCGAAGCGGTACCTCGAGCGTCTCAGGCCTTGCGAACGTTGGCCGCCTGCAGCCCCTTGGGGCCGCGCGTCACGTCGAACTCGAGCGACTCACCCTCGGCCAGGGTCTTGAACCCCTCTCCGGAGATGGCCGAAAAGTGGACGAACACGTCCTCACCGCCGTCCGCCTGCGTGATGAAACCAAAGCCCTTCGCCTCGTTGAACCACTTCACGGTGCCACTAGCCACTTGAACTCCCTTGATCCGGGTCCTGGGACCCACTTGCCGCGAGTCACGCCGCGGCCGGCGTTCGGTCGTGATGACCGATGCTTCGATCGATTGCGCACGGCTGGCCAACAAAAAACCCGCCTGAGCCTCTGGCGGGATCTGAACGCTGGCAGCACACCCACAGGCGACCGAAGACAACTGGAGTATCGGTCAAACAGCGTGGGAACACAAGTGGAATCGCCGCGTGGCGTCCGCGCCCGGCTCGCGCGCGGATTCTCCAGTGAAACCGCGCATTCCGGACGTGGAGCGCGAATTCGGCTCACCCGGCAGGTGGCCGGCGGGCGCCGCCCCATTCACCCCGCGTTGCTCCACACCGGGAGCGGATGTCGGATGGTGCCGAAGGCGAAGCACGCCGACAGGCCCCCGCCGAACGCGAACAAACCGAACTTCCGGCCGATCGTGAGGTCCTTGGGGTTCAGCGCCAGCGCCAATGGGATCGACGCGCTCGTGGTGTTGCCGAATCGGCCCAGGGCGTTGAGCACGCGCCCGCGCAGCCCACGCTCGCGCCAGGCCTTCACGATCGATTTGTTGAGCACGAGATTGGCCTCGTGCAGGGTGACCAGGTCCAGGTCCTCCATGCGCCATCCGGCCTTGGTCAGCGCGGCGTCGATGGCGGGACCGCCCACGAAGGGAACGAGGATCTCCCGGACCGCGCGGCCATTCATCGCCAGCCGGTTCTCCCCGGCTGCAATTTCGTCCGGGGTCGGCGTGGGCCGCCGCGATCCTCCGGCGGGCGTGCGGATGATTTCCGCCTGGCTGCCGTCGAGCCAGCTCCAGAATTGCGCGGGCGAGAACCAGTCCTCCTCCTCCGGGACGGCTGTGCACAGCGTGGCCGTGCCGGCGTCGCCGAGGACGGTGGCGAAGCTGCGGTCGCGCCAGTTGATCGTGGCGCTCATGCGGTCGGCGCCGATCAGCACGATGCGGCGCGCGAGCCCGGCGCGGATCAGGGCGTAGCAGAACATCAGCGAGGCGACCCAGCTGCTGCACGCGAGCGAGATGTCGGCGCCCATCATTTCGCGCGGCGCGGGCCCCTGCCACACCGGAATCCCCAGTTCGTGCTGGAGCAGCGCGGCGTCGGGCGGGCTGTAGAGGTAGGAGGGGGTGACGGTGGCGACCACGATCGCATCGATTTCGCCCGCGGTCACGCCGGAGCGCTCGAACAGCTGGCGGGCGGCGCAGGCCGCGAGATCGACCGTGCCCTCGCCTTCGCCGCAGAAGTGCCGCTGGGTGAAGCCGATGAACCTTCGTACCCAGCGGTCGCTGGTCTCGAACAGCTTGGCCTGTTCGGGGCTGAGCGGGCCCCCGCGCTGGGAACGCATCCGGATCCGCTCGAGGCGCAGGCGCGCGGCAACCCGCGCGTTGCTCCACACCTGGTCCGGCACGTGCGCGGAGATGCCTTCCAGGCGCATGCCGCTGACAATGGGGCTCAAGCACGCACTCCCGTGAAAGTCTCGTCGCTCCGCCGCCGCCACATTTCGCCGCTGAAATTATCGCACGATGGATGGCGGGTTCAACTTGCGCCAACGCGACCACGCGTGCCATGCGATCTCGTGGATCGTGCTCCGTTGCGCCGGATTCATCCGGCCTGGGGCGAATCGGCTTCGCGGGGGCGATTTCCGCGTGTTCTGTTCTTGTTTCCACACAGGGGCTGTGCTTAATGGGCTCCCCGGGCCTTTGCCAACTGGCCCCGGACACCGTCGGGAATCCGTGGAGCATCGGCTGACGTGACGACGACCCACCCCAATCAACGGCTCGAGACCTTCTGTGACGGGGTGTTTGCCATCGCGATCACGCTGCTCATCATCGACGTCAGGATCCCGGTGACGACCGCGATCGGGACTACTGCCGACCTGTGGCTGGCGCTCAAACATCTCCTGCCGTCGATGTTCGCCTTCGTCCTGAGCTTCGGCATCATCTTCATCAACTGGGTGAATCATCACGAGGCCATGCGGCTGGTCGAAAAGTCTTCGCAACCGTTCATCTACGCCAACGGGTTCCTGATGCTGGGCGTCGTGTTCGTTCCATTCCCCACCGCGCTGCTGGGCGAGAACCTGCTGACCCGCCATGCGTCACCGGCCGTCGTTCTCTACAGCCTGGCCGGTGCGATCATGGCGGTGGGTTGGGCCCTGGTGAGTCGGGCGGCGCTCGAGCCCGAGCCGCTCACCCGGAACGAACGCGCCGCTGCGCGGGTGCGCAAGAGCGCGAGGAATGCGCACTTCGCCATCGCCTTCTACGCCACGTGCGCCATTGTGGCGGTCTGGCTGCCGCTGGCCATTGCCGTGGTCATCACGGTCATGTGGCTCTACTGGGTGATCTACGGGATTCGCTCTGTCGGTGACTCGCGGGATTGATCCGGCACGCCGTTCACGACGCCGCGGCGGTGGCGTGCTGCTCGGCGGCGCGGAATGCGCGGGCGCCGAACGCTCCGCCGAGCAGGTCCATGGCCGCGTGCAGCACGATCGCCGGCCACAGCGAACCCGTGCCGATCACGAGCAGCCCGAACACGACTCCGACGATCGCGGCCCGCACCGCGTGCATGCGGCCCAGGTACAGGTGGACGAGGCCGAACAGCACCGCCGCCAGCGCGAAGCCGGCCACGGCTCCAGCCAGCTGCGTGAAGTACCACAGCGCGAAGCCACGGTAGAAGAACTCCTCGCACAGTCCCGCGGTGAGCGAGAGCACCACGAACAGCCTCTGATCGTCCGCCGTGCGCGGCGCCAGCGGATCCGTTTTCGCCTGCCGCGCCGCGAACCGCACGAGCCGCTCGGGATCCGCGACGACCGCGCGGATCTGGACCAGCGCGAGCGCGAGGTAGCCGGCGACGAACACGGCGCCCACGGCCGTGGCAACCGGTCGACCCGGCCCAACGTGCAGCGCGGCCCACGCGCGATGCTGCGCGACCCATTGCGCGACCACCGCGGCCGCGAACGCCCATTCCAGGACGATGATGTTGCGGTACACGCGCGTGCGCGTGCCGGGAACGCGATCCGCGAGCGCGCGCATGATGCGTGGCCAGTACCACCACGCCTCGGCCAGCGCCAGCAGCGCCATGAGCACGATCAACGCATGATCGGCGAGCCCCGGCGCATGGGCCGCCGGCACGTGGGGGATCATCATTCGCACGTGATGCGGACCTGGGCCCTACCACCGCGGCCCGAGTCGATGTCGATGTTCATCTCGCCGAACTCGCGCACCAGCTGGTCGATCGTCTCGGCGTCGATCTTGGAGAGATCCACGTCCACGCCGCGCTCGCGCAGGTGCGCTTGCACCCGCCCTCCGGCGAGCCCCGGGATCATGGCCCCGAGACGCATGCCGTTGCGGACCAGCGCGACCGGAACGCGGATCGTGACCTCGCCGTTGCGGCCCAGCACCAGGCCGGGCCACATCCGTGCGCGACGCGAACCCTCCGCGTCATCGCCCGGCCAGCTCCGGGTCTTGGTGACGGTGATGCGCAGGTACTTGGGGGACGGCGCCCCGGCGGCCGCGGATCCTTTGTCCGCGGTCCCTGCGGCAGCGGTCGCGGTCCCGGCGGGGGCGGACCCCATCGCCGCCAGCAGCTGGTTGGCTTCGTCCACCGTGATCTTGCCCTGTGCCAGCATGTCCAGCACCCGGCGGGTCTCCTCGCTCATGACGACTCCTTGCGACGCAACTGGTCGAGAACTTCGGCGACGCTCAGCTCGCCTCGTTCGAGGCGCGTGAGCAGTTCGCTCGTGGGGGTAGGGGCCGGCGTCGGCGCGACTTCGCCGAACGGGAGCAGCGCGCCGATCCGATTCAGGCGGTTCTTGATCGTCGGATAGCTCACGCCGAACAGCTGCTCCATCTGCTTGATGGATCCGTGGCAGCGCACGAAGGCGGCGACGAACGTCTGGTCCTCGCTCGACAGGCGGGCGAGCGGGGGAAGCTCGAACGGCCCCTCGACCACGACATCCTGCTCGACCAGCCGCGCGCGCAGGATCTCGACAGTGCCGCCCGCGCCGAGCTTGCTTAGAACCTGCCAGTCCTTGCTCATGGCTAGCATTATTGGTGTTGTAGTTAAGAAAGTCAAGTGTCAAATTCATTTTGTTGATCACCAATACGTGACATTGTCGTGCTCGCGAGGAGCGGCCCCAGGGGTCCTTCGCCCTATGTGTTCGTTTGGCGGCCCCTTACCGGACGCACGGCGCCTGCAGCAGCCCCACAGGATGAACGTGCGGTGATCCCTCTGGACCATGGTTGAGGCAGGTGACTCCAGCCTACCGTTCCTCCTGCGCGACCGATCCGGCGACACGTTGCCATCCCGATGAT
>DASSIN010000256.1:0-6045 GCA_035691845.1 Candidatus Eiseniibacteriota bacterium
CCGCCACAGGCCCGCGCCGTGCATGCCGGCCGGCACGGCCGCCACGATCGCGGTCGCGAGCCACAGCGCGCCGGGCGGCCGCCGCAGCCAGCCCCAGCGCGCGAGCTGACGGTCGGCGTCGGAGGCGGCGCGCGCCCACCACCAGAACGCGGCCGCCAGCAGCTCGAGACCGAGCGCCGACCACACCAGCGCGCGCGCCGCCAGCAGCGCCAGCGCGGCCACGCACAGCAGCGCGCCGACGTGCCGGCCCAGCCGGCGGTCAGTCGCGGAGATCGTGCGCATCGCTCACCCACGCGCTGCCGGTCGAGCGCAGCCGCGCGCCGCTGACGCGCGCTGCGATCGCCACCGCGGTCGCGCTCGCGAGCAGCGGCGCCAACGCCGGCGGCCGATCGAACGGCACCAGCGCGTCGCGCGCCGCCGTGGCCAGCAGCTGGATCCCGATCCCCGCCGTCGCGAACGCGAGCGCCGCCCGCGCCGTGTGGCGGCGCAGCATGAGCTGCAGCAGCCCGACCACCACCCACACGGCGCCGGTGGCGGCCCGGCGCGTGCCGTCGGCGTCCACGTCGAGCTGCGCCACCGCCGCCAGCAGCAGCACCAGCAGCGCGAGCCCGACCAGCAGCCCCACCGCGCCCGATTCGATGCCGCCGATGCGCGTGGCGCGCACCCGCACCTGGCGCGGGGTCCAGCGTCCGGCCTCCACCGCCACCAGCAGCCACAGCGCGGCCCATCCGGCGACGAGCCCGAGCGGCGCGCCGAGCGGCAGTGCCGGCACCAGCAGCGCCACCGCGAACGCCGCCCAGCGCGCGAGGTGGGCGCCGGGCGCGGCGAGCGCGGCCAGCACGCATGCGGTGGGCAGGGCGATCCGCAGCAGCGCGAGCGGCGGCGCGGCGGTCCAGGCGTCGAGGAAGTGCACGGGTGCGCCCTCCAACCGTGGGACGCGCCGCGGGCGCCGGCCGTGGCGCTAGGGTCAGGCTACGGAGTTGGAATGTGGACCGACTCCGCCGAGCGGATGATGTTCAGGAACGCCTCGGCGCCCGGGGCCCCGATCAGGCTGCTCCGAACGGACTCCTCCTTGAGCAGCCGCGAGATGTTGGCGAGCAGTCGGACGTGCGGCGTGGTGGCCTGCTCGGGCGACACCAGCAGCACGAACAGATAGGTCGGCTTGCCGTCCTCGGACTCGAACTCCACGCCCTCGGGCGCCACGCCGCACGCGGCGGCCATGCGGTCGACCGAACGGGCCTTGCCGTGCGGGATGGCGGCGCCCGGGAACAGTCCGGTGGACATCATCGCCTCGCGCCGCATCACCCGGTCGAGGATCTCGCCGTGGCTCTCGAACCCGTGGGCGGCCTCGAGCAGGTCCACCAGCTCGACCAGCACCTCGGGCTTGGTGCGGGACTTGAGCCGCAACGACACGGCATTGGCATTCAGCAGCTCGGACAGCCTCATGGAGCCCCGTTCGCCCGATGGACGCTGGTTCAGTAATGGAGTGTGGGCCAAGAACTTGAAACCTATCCACCGTGCGAACGACGGTCAAGCGCTTTCGACTTCGCGCGCGCGACATGCGGCCAGGCTCGCGCGTCATCGACCGCGCGCCGCGCGCGGGCATGATCGCGAGCTCGGCACGCGCGCCGGCGCACGTCGCTGCGATTCGCGGCGCTCGTGCGCGTGCGCCACGCTCGCGCGCGAATCGCGCGCGGGCCGCATCCAGCGCGGGCGCGCGGGCGATTCCACCCGCGTCCCATGCGGTGAAGATCACGCTCGCCTCCGCGCCGACGCGGGCGCGCCTGTGCTAGACTTGTCGTGTTCCGTACCCGGTCACCGGGGTGCTCCCGGTGGCCCCGCTCTGGCCCGCACCTCGCTCCACGGGTACGCCGATGGCCTCACCGGACGACTTCCGGCGGCCGCCCGACAGGGATGCGGAGGCGGTCAGCCGCCAGCAGCACATCGACTTCCGCGAGCTGCTCGAGCGCATTCTGCCGCTCCACGAGCTGCCCGCGATGGATCGCTTCCGCGTGCAGGCCGCGCTCAAGGGCAACGCCCAGGCCGACCTCGAGGAGGCGGCGCTGCTCGCGCTCTCGCGCCTGGAGCAGCGCGGCGCGCTCGAGCGCCTGCCCTCCGACACGGGCGCGCTGCGCTACCGCCGCCGCGACGCGCTCGACGTCATCAGCGTCGAGCTGCCGGGGATGCTGGAGGAGGACGGCGTGCGCGCCGTGCCGCGCGCCACGCTGCCGGCCGAGGCCACGACCACGCTCGATCAGCTCCGCCGCCTGCTGCGGCTGGACGACGCGCTGCTGGTGGGCGATCCCGGCAGCGGCCAGGCGCGGACGACGCTGCTCGGGCAGCTCACCGAGGCGGCGCGCGCGGTGCTCGGCGTGCGCGAGGTGCGGTTCGTGGCGCGGGGCGAGCCGGCGGTGGATCCGGCGCTCGCCGCGCGCGCCCGGCACGAGGCGCACGCGCTGCTCTACTGTCCGGACGTGCGCCGCTCGCGCGCGCTCGAGGCGCTGGCCGCGCGCGGCGTCCGCGCCGCGGTGCTGGCCGGCGTGCCCGGCGGCGGCGCCGAGCCGGCCGGACATCTCGAGGTGCTCGCCAACGCGCCCGATCCGTTCCGCCCCGAGGACCTGGCGCTGGTGGCGCTGCTGGCCGACGCGTGCGGCGGGGCGCTCGAGCGCGCGGCGCGGATCGAGAAGCTCGTGTTCGTGGATCCGCTCACCTCGGTCTACAACCGCGCCTATTTCGACCGCCAGCTCGAGAACGAGATGGCGCGCGTGCGCCGCGACGGATCGTCCATGGCGCTCGCCATCGCCGACATCGACGACTTCAAATCGTTCAACACGCGCTACGGCTACGAGGCGGGCAACCGGGTGCTGGTCCAGGTGGCCGAGCGGCTGCGCCACGCGCTGCGGCCGTTCGACACCGTGGCGCGCTGGGGAGGCGAGGAGTTCGCGATCGTGCTGACCGCGCCGGTGTCGGCCGACGACGTGCGCACGATCTGCGAGCGACTGCGCACCATGGTCGAGCATGCCGGCGTGGCGCTCGAGGGTCTGGAGCGCGACGCGCACGAGGTGAGCGTCACGATCAGCATGGGGGTCGCGCTCTACCCCGACCACGGCGACACCGCCGCCGAGCTGTGGCGCGCCGCCAACCGCGCGCTGCTGATCGCCAAGCGCCCGCCGAAGAACCAGGTCGTGTTCTTCAGCGCGTGACGGCGGCCGGCTACGGCGTCGCCTGCTCCCGGGCCGCGCGCGTGAGTGTGCTCCGCGCCCGCGAGGCCGGACCGGCGCCGCCGGGGCCGGCCACGCCGAACGCCGGCGCGGCGCCGGCGCCGAAGCCGAGGTTGCCGATCGCGGCGGGCGGGATCACGTCCAGTGGCGGCACGCTGCCCGAGCCGAACGCGCCCGCGTCCGTGCCCGAGAACCCGAGCCCGAGCGCCGCCGAGCCGGCACCGAGCCGCGCGTCGAAGCCGGCGACGGAGCTGGTGTTCAGGAACAACGGGTTGCCGAACGCCGAGCTGCAGTCCTCGCCAACGCCCGTGCACCATGGCTTGCCCGAGCCGGGCGCGCTCGGACCGACGTTGAAGCAGTAGATCGCGGAATCGCGCGGCATCGGCCCGTACACGAGATTGTGGTCGGAGCTCAAGTGCCCGCTGGCCGAGGCGAGCTGCGCCACGATGGTGGCGTACTCGCGCGTGCGCGGCTCGCTCGGCGCCGCCCACATGATGCTGCTGCGCACGGCGAGCGACGACCAGGCGGCGGTGTTGTTCAGGTCGAGCACTCCCTGGTACGGATCGAACCCGGCCAGCGTGCAGTGGTCCACCAGCACGCGGTCGATGCCGGTGTTGAAGCTCAACGCCGCCTCGCTGCTGACGAGCACGCACCCGGTGAGCGTGTCGTTCTGCGCCAGATCCTGGTAGTGCATGGCCGAGCCATACGAGGTCGGCCCCACCTGCCGGAACACGCAGTGGTCGTAGTGGTCGTGCATGATCGAGCCCGGATAGCTGCCGGCGGCGGACGCGAAGAACTGCGTGGGTCCCGGGCCGCGCAGCGTGATGCTGTCGCGCAGGAAGTAGATGTCCTGCGTCACGTCGCGCAGCACGAACCAGCCGGCCTCGTCGCAGCCGGTGACGCACGCGCTGGAGGCGTCCCACGAGCAGTCCTCGATCCGGCAGTGCTTGACGAAGAAGAACTTGGTGATCGAGGCGTCGTACGCCGCGGCGGGCACGGAGATCACGAACCGGCAGCGGCGGATCAGCGAGCGCTCGACGTTGCGGAACCGCACCGTGTGGCTGCCCGGCCCTGGGGGGTGCAGCGTGATGACGTTGTCGGTGAGGGTGTCGCGCAGCGCCTTGGTCGCGGTGTCGGTCTCGCCGCCCATGAACCAGAAGCGATCGGCCGTGATCGTGCAGTGCGCGAGCACGCAGTCGCTGGCGAGGGCCACCTGCGGTCGCGGGCCCTCGGCCTGGCACCACGCCACCGAATCGCGCACGCCGGACAGCGAGAACGCGGCGGAGAAGTCGAATCCGACCAGCGTCACATCGGTGCGATCGAGCGTGCCGAAGGCGGTGACCACGACGCGCGCGGGAGCGGCGAGGTTGCCGACGTAGCGGATGCGCTGGCTGGACGTGCCCGAGCGCGCGGGATCGGGGAAGTCGGCATAGCTGCCGTCGGCCACCGACACCACGTCGCCCGGCATCGCCACCGCGTTCGCCTTGGCGATCGTGGCGAACGGCGCCGACGGACTGCTGCCGGGGTGGGTGTCGTTGCCGCCGGGCGCGACGTACCACGTGGTCGCGCGCGCGGCGGTGGAGACGAGCAGCCCGGTGGCGATGGACAAGGCGAGCGCGATCGGGGGCAGGCGCATGTCGGAGTTCTCGCGGTGGAGGCGGGGGACTGGGCGCGTCAGCAGCAACCGTGCCCCGCGGGGGAATCCCGCCCACGTCGCGCTAGCACGCTCGCGTACAGCGAGCTAGAGGCGGCGGACTCGTCCGAGCGGCCGCGTCGCGGCGGGCATCCTGCCCGGGCGACGCGGCGAACTGCACGCCGGAACGGCCGAATTCGCTGGTCGAAACACGGGCGGCGCGACGACGGTTTGCGCTAGGATGAGTTCCCCCAGGCCGGCCAATTGGAGAGTTCGCATGCCGTCTCCGCCAGCGATGCACGAGACCGCCTACGAGCGGAACCAGCGCGCCAATCCGCTCACGCGCTGGCTGCACGGATTCCGCTACCGCTCCATCCACCAGATCGTCGACCGCCTGGTGGCCGAGCGCCCCGGGCAGCCGCTGCGCGTGCTCGAGATCGGCACCGCGCACGGCAAGCTGTTCGAGGAGCTGGATCGCCGTTACGAGCTCCGCTACGTCGGCATCGAGCTCGATCCGGCGTTCTGCCGCACGGCGCGCGAGCGCCACGGCTGGCGCGACAACTTCGAGCTGCGCGAGGGCTCGGCCGCCGATCCGGCGCTGTGGGGCGATCTCGAGCGTCCGGACCTGGTGGTGGCGATGGAGACGCTCGAGCACATCCCCGAGCGCGCGGACGTGCGCATCATCGAGCGCGTCGCGGCGCTGGCGCCGCGCTGTTTCGTGGCGTCGGTGCCGGTCGAGGTCGGCCCCGCGATCTGGATCAAGAACGTGGGCTCGCGGCTCACCGGCTACAACCGCCACAAGAGCTACTCCTGGCGCGACACGTTCTGGGCCGGGCTCTATCAGCTCGACCGGCTGCCGCCGCACGGCACCGGTCACCGCGGCTTCGACTGGCGCTGGCTGGCGCACACGATCCGGCACTACTTCGTGATCCGCGAGATCCGGCGCTCGCCGTTCCCGTTCGTGCCCACGCCGCTGGCGTTCTCGGTGATGTTCGTCACCGAGCCGCGCGTGCCGGCCGTCGTGACCGCACCGGCGACCGCGGGGCTGCAGCCCGCGGCGGAACTCGCCGGCTCGCGCTAGCCGCGCAACCCGGTTCCGCGTCGCGCGGCGATGCGCTACATCCGCCGCGGCGCCACGTCTTCGGCCGCGGCCGCGGCGGGCTCGGTGGCGCCGCCGCGCCGCGCGCCGCC
>DASSIN010000257.1:0-7460 GCA_035691845.1 Candidatus Eiseniibacteriota bacterium
GCCCGGCGCCGCGCTCGTCACGGGCGGCGCGCGGCGCATCGGACGCGCGATCGCGCTCGCGCTCGCGCGCGACGGCTGGGCGGTCGCGATCCATCATCGCGACGCCGGCTCGGACGCCGATCGCACCGCGGCCGAGCTGGCCGCGGCCGGCGCGCGCACGGCGGTGGTGCGCGCCGATCTCGCGCGCGAGGAGGAGGCGCATGCGCTCGTGCCGCGCGCGGTGGAGGCGCTGGGGCCGCTCACGCTGCTCGTCAACAACGCGGCCCAATTCGAGATGGACCGCGTGGACGACGTCACGCGCGCGAGCTGGGACCGGCACATGGAGACCAACCTGCGCGCGCCGTTCGTGCTGATCCAGCGGTTCGCGGCGCAGCTCCCCGCCGGCGCCGGCGGCAACGTCGTCAACCTGCTCGATCAGCGCGTGTGGAATCCGACGCCGTTCTTCATGTCGTACACGGTGAGCAAGGCGGGGCTGTGGATGCTGACGCGCACGCTGGCGCTGGCGCTCGCGCCGCGCATCCGCGTGAACGGCATCGGCCCGGGACCGACGCTGCGCGCCGAACGCGAGAGCGAGCAGCACTTCGCGCGGCAGCAGGCCGGCACCCCGCTCGGCCGCGGCGCCACGCCGGAGGAGATCGCGAACGCGGTGCGGTTCATCGTGGCCACCCCCTCGCTCACCGGGCAGATGCTGGCGCTGGACGGCGGCCAGCACCTGAACTGGCACCCGGCCGCCGGTTGAGCCAGAACCCCGCCGCCGCCTCGCACGAGGCGACCACGCCCGCGCCCCGCGCCGCCGCGCGCCCGGCCGCGCGCGAGGTCGCCGCGCTGATCGCGGTCGCGCTCCTGGGCGCGCTCCACCTGCCGTATCCGTTCGAGTGGGATCAGGCCACGTTCCTGACGGGGGCCAGGGTGCTGGCGCACGGCGGCACGCTCTACCGCGACTGGTGGGACGTGAAGCAGCCGGCGATCTACGCGTTCTACGTCGCGGCCGGACGCATGTTCGGGTTCTCCGAGTCCGGCGTGCATGCGCTCGAGCTGCTGTGGATGCTGGCGCTGGCGTGCGCGGTGACGCTGGCGCTGCGCGCGCGCGACGCCCATGCGGCGTGGCTCGCGCCGCTGCTCACGGTCGGGATCTACTGGGCGGCGGTGGGGCCGTGGCACCTGACGCAGGTCGAGGGACTGGTCGGGCTGCCGCTGTGGCTCGCGACCGCGTGGGCGAGCCTCGCGGCCGAGGGGCGCTCGCCGTGGCGCGCGCTGCTGGCGGGGCTCGCGGGCGCGGTCGTGCTGCTGTTCAAGCTGGCGCTGGCGCCGGTGGTGGCGCTGGTGTGGCTCGTGGCGCTCGTGCACGCCGCGACGCGCGCGCGCGCGCCGGCCGGCCGCATCGCGGTGGGCTTCGTGCTGCCGGCGCTCGTCGGGCTCGCCGTGCCGCTCGCGCTCGTGATCGCGCACGAGGCGCGCCTCGGGCTGCTGCCGACGCTGCGCTGGACCACGTTCACCTATCCCGGCTACCTGCTGTCGCAGGTGCGCGGCACGCGCGTGAACGTGCTGTTCGACGGCCTCAGCTGGTTCGCGCTGCGGTGGTCGCCGGTGCTGGCGCTGGCCGCGGCGGGCGCGGCCGGGGCATGGCGCGCCCGCGATCGGCTGGGGCTGTGCCTGATCGCCTGCATCGCGGCCGGGGCCGCCGTGGTGCTGGCGCAGCGCACGAGCTGGTGGCAGTACCACTGGCTGCTGCTCGACCCCCCGCTGGGCGTGCTGGCGGCGTTCGGCGCCTCCGCGCTGTGGCGGGCGCTGCCGGAATCGCGCGGCGCGCGGCGGCTGGCCGGCGTGTTCGCCGCCATGCTGTTCCTCGCGCCCGGCGTGCTCGCACTCGAGAAGCTGACGCTGCTCGCGCGCGACCGGTTCGCGCTCGGTCCGGCGCACGCGCGCGTCCACCAGGAGCGCGTTTCGGAGCTGTACCAGCGCGTGGACGCCGAGGTCGCGTTCCTCGACTCGGCCGGCGCCAGGCCCGGGTCGCTGTTCGTGATCGACGACCCCGTCTACTACCTGCGCTCGGGCCGCGCGGCGGCGACGGCGCTCCGCGGCGTGCGGTTCTATCCGTTCATGCGCCCGGCGGAGTGGGATTCGCTCGGCCGTCAATTGCGCGCCGATCCGCCCGTGTACGTGCTGGTCGAAAGCGAGTTCGCGCCGCTGGTGAACGACTCGGCGGCAGCCGCGCCGGTGCGCGCGCTGCTGGCGCGCGACTACCGGCCGCTGCGGCGCGACGCGCGCGGCGAGTGGTGGGAGCGCGCGCGCTGACGGAGCGCGCGGGCGTGCCGTCCGCTCCTGCCCTCGAGCAGCGCCAGCAGCGCGCGCTCGGCCGGGTGGTGGCTCGCGCCGCGGTGCGCGAGCAGTCCGACGATCGCGTGCGGGCCGCCGGCCAGCACCTGGCCGTGCTCGAATCGCTCGAGCACGCGCGGCTGGATGTACGCGCTCCGGCACACGGCCGGCGTGTTGCCGAGCAGCGCCGCCGTCTCCCGGATCGCCTCGGCCAGCTTCCGCCGGCGCGCGGCGCGTGACTCGGCCGGGTCCGCGCCCTGGTGCGCGAGCGCGCACGCGCACACCAGCGTCCCGGCCCAGGTGCGGAAGTCCTTGGCCGAGAAGCTCCCGCCCATCACCTCCTTGATGTAGGCGTTGATGGTGCGGCGCCGCACGTCCGCCACGTGCCCGTCGTCGCTCACCCACTTGAACACCTCGGCGCCCGGCAGCCGCAGCAGCGCGCGCACGATCCCCGCCACGCGGCGGTCCGTCACCTCGGCGTGCTGGTCCTTGCCCGATTTGCCGCGGAAGTCGAACACCACGGTGTGGCCGCGCACCGCGACGTGGCGCCGCCGCAGCGTGGCGATGCCGTAGCTGCCGTTCTCGTCCGCGTACGCCGCGCTGCCCGGGCGCAGGAAGCAGGTGGACAGGATGCGCACGATCGCGGCATGCACCTTCTCGCGCGGCAGCCCGGGCCGCGCGAGGTCGCGCGCCACCGCGCGCCGCAGGCGCGGCAGCGCCGCCGCGAACCGGCGCACGCGGTCGAACTTGTGCCGCTCGCGCCGCTCGGCCTGGCGCGGGTGATAGAGGTACTGGTCGCGTCCGGCGCGGTCACGGCCCATCGCCTGCACACGGGCGTCCGGATCGGCGCTCACCCACACGTCGGTCCACGCGGGCGGGATGCGCAGCTCGGCGAGCCGCGCGTAATCGTCCGACGTGAGCCGCCGGCCGCGGGCGGCGCGCCAGCGGAATCCCGCGCGCGGCGAGCCGAGCCGGCGGATGCCGGTCCGCTCCAGCGACTCGCGCCACGTCGGCTGCGAACGCGCGCGCCCGGCCTGGGCGTCGCGCGCAGCGGTCGAGCTGGACCCGATCATCACCATTCGATGTGCCCGCGGTGAAAACGGCGTTGCCGCCCGCGTGCGCGGGAGGGGGCGGTCGCGACGCCGGGCGAACAGCCGCCGCGCCCGACGGCTACGGCATGCGCGCGATGACTTCGATCTCGGCCAGCGCGGCGGCGCGGCGGGCGCTGCGGCCGGCGGCATGCAGCTCGATCTGCACGCCGTCGGCGACGTGGTCAGAGCCGGCGGTGTGCGTGCCGGCAGGGTCGGCGGGCGCGGTGAGCGACGCGCGCGCGAGCGCGACGCCGTCCTTGACGAGCGCGATCGTGGCCAGGGTGGGCGATCCACCCGGCAGCCCGTAGAGCGCGACCTCGCGCACCACGAGCGGGGTCGGGAACCGCAGCGTGACGACGGCGTCGGCGCCCTCGGCGCTCCACCCGATCGCCTGCGCCGCGCCGCGCGTGCGGCGGTCCACGAGGTGCGCGGGATCGTAGCCGGCGGCGGTGCCGGTGGCGTTCACGGCCGCCGACGGTGCGGCGTCGAACCACGCCGCCTCGTCCGCGTCCCCGGGCACCGGGATCGCCGAGTGGCCGGCGTGGCAACCGATGCAGCGGCGCTCGCCCGCGCCGCCGGGATTGAAGCCGGGCACGTGCGCGGGGCCGTGCGCGCTCATCAGCACGTGTCCGAGCGAGTCCACCACCTGCTCGAACAGCGGCACGCCCGCCGGCAGGTGATCGACGCGCACCTCGCCGCCCGCGAGCACCGGCGCCTCGCGCACCAGCACGGCCGTGTCGCCGAGCGCCGTGCCGGGCCGCGCGAGCGCGGCGAAGAACCGCACGGTGAGATGTGGCGTGGGCGGCGGCGGGGGCGGCAGCGGCGTGTCGAGCGGCGCACTCGCGAACACGTCGAGGTCGTGGAACGTGAAGCCGGGATCGGAGGCGCGCGCGAGCGCGCGATCGTCCACGGCGGGCGGGGCGGGATCGCGCGCGGGCAGAGCGTCCAGCATGCTGTCGGTCACCACCAGGTGCGGATGACGCGCGACCAGCGGCGCGGGATCGAGCTCGAGCGTGCCCGGCAGATCGACGAGCGGCGCCGTCATGCGGCCGTCGTCGCTGGCGATCCACAATCCGAAGTCGCCGCGCGCGCCGGGGTCGTACGCGAACACCATGCCGCCGCCCGGCAGCGCCGCAGGCGCGCACGCGGCCGGCGCCGACAGCCCGCGCGCCTCGTGGTAGGGATCGGACTCGCTGGCGCCGGCCACCGCGCCGGCCACGCGAAGTCCCTCGCCGATCGCGCGCGGCAGCCCGCCGAACCCGGCGTCCGGCGCGAGCCCGAACACCTCGAGCGCGAGCCCGCCCGGGCGCGGCGACATCGCGAGATGGACCGCGTTGACCGCCGCCACCGCGCCGTTGGCGAGCACGCACGGCTGGTACGCGGCTTCGCCGCGCGGCGAGCGTGGATCGCCGGCCGCGAGCTGGACGTCGCTGGAATCCGGCGTCACCGACACCACCTGCCACAGGTTGATGCTGTCGCCGAGCGCGCGCGATCCCACCGTGGTGAGCCCGCCCGGATCCACGTTCGAAGGCCGGTGGCGGTTGGTCCACCAGCGCGCGTACAGCAGCCGGCCAGTCAAGGGATCGAGCGCCGGCTCCTCGGCGCCGTTGCGCTCGGCGGTGACGCGGCGCGCGAGCGTTCCGTCCTCGCGCACGAGCCACAGATTGGTGGCGGGCACGTCGCCGTACTCGGCCGTGAGCGCGTCGCGGGTGCTGGCGAACGCGAGCCAGTGGTCGGCGATCCAGCACGGGTCCAGGTCGTCGCCGTTCCCAGGCAGCGCCTGGGTGACCGGCTGCAGCGCGCTGCCGTCGGCGCGCACGAGCCAGATGCGCCAGCGCTCGCCCGGCCCGCGCACGCCCGCGAACGCGATGCGCGCGCCGTCGAACGCCACCGCCGGATCGCTGACGTCGAACATCGATCCTGGCGGCAGCAGCTCGCGCGTGCGGCCGTCCACGTCGCGCACCATCAGTCGGCCGCCGGTGATCGCGGCGCGATGGTGCGGTCCCAACCCCGGCACCGCGGTGGGATCGCCGGGCACGGCCGCGCGTGACACGAACACGACGGGGAAGTCCACGCGCGGCAGCGCGGGCGGCGGTGGCGCGGGTTCGGGTGGCGGGATGTCGCTCGGCTGCGGGCGCGGGCGCCGCCGACGGTGCGCGCCGCGATGATGCGTGCGGTGCTTCGCCGTCGCCGCCACGCCCGCGACCGCGGTCACGAGCGCGAGCGCCAGCACGAACAGAGCGAGCGGGCGCAGGCTGCGGAGCGAGGAGCGCATCGCCGGATGCTACACTGACCCGCCGGCCGACGCCGAGCACGCCCTCCCCCGCGAGGAGCTTTCGCATGACCGAATACCTGATCGCGTTCACCACGTTCGCGCGCGAGGACGACGCCGCGCGCGTGGTGCGCGCGCTCGTGGACGAGCGGCTGATCGCGTGCGGCAACCTGCTGCCCGGCGCGCGCTCGATCTACCGCTGGAACGATGGCGTCGAGGACGCGGCCGAGGTGTTCGTGGTGATGAAGACGCGCAAGCAGGACTGGGCCGCGCTGCTGTCGCGGCTGCACGAGCTCCATCCCTACCAGGTGCCGGAGCTGGTCGCGGTGCGCGTCGCCGCCGGCGCGCCCAAGTACCTGGCGTGGCTCGAGGACGCGCTGTCGCCCGGCGCCGCGGCCGAGCCCGGGCCGGGCCGCGGCGGCGACTGATGCAGCGCGTGCTCGCGATCGAGACCTCGTGCGACGACACCTCGGTCGCCGTGCTCGAGGACGGCCGCACGCTGCGCGCCCACCTGACCGCGGCGCAGGACGTGCACAAGCTGTACGGCGGCGTGGTGCCCGAGCTGGCCTCGCGCGCGCACCTCGAGCTGCTGCCGCCGATGGTGACGCGCGCGCTGGCCGACGCCGGGCTGTCGCCGCAGGAGCTCACCGGCGTGGCCGTGACGCGCGCGCCCGGGCTCGTGGGCTCGCTCGTGGTCGGGGTCGCGTTCGCCAAGGCGTTCGCGTACGCGCACGATCTGCCGCTCGCGGGCGTCAACCACATCGAGGCGCACCTGCACTCGGCCACGCTCGAGCACGGCGACTCGCCGTGGCCGGCGGTGGCGCTGGTGGTGTCGGGCGGCCACACCGAGCTGGTCGAGGTGCGCGGGTTCGGCGACTACCGCTGGCTCGGCAGCACGCGCGACGACGCCGCGGGCGAGGCCTACGACAAGGTGGCGAAGCTGCTGGGCCTGGGATTTCCGGGCGGCCCGATCGTGGACAACCTCGCCGCCCAGGGCCGCGCGGACGCGTTCGGCTTCCCGCGCCCCATGCTCGACCGAGATGACTGCGAGTTCTCGTTCTCGGGGCTCAAGACCGCGGTGTCGCTGGCGCTGAAACCCCACGGCGCGCCGCCCTATCCGGATGCGCTGGTCGCCGACGTGGCCGCGTCGTTCCAGGCCGCGATGGTGGAGACGCTGGTCGGCAAGACGATGCGCGCCGTGGACGCGTGCGGCGCGCGCGCCTTGAACCTGGGCGGCGGCGTGGCATGCAACCGCGCGCTGCGCGCCGCGCTGGCGCGCGAGTGCGAGACGCGCGGCGTGACGTTGCGCATCCCTTCGCCGCGGCTGTGCGCCGACAACGCCGCCATGATCGCGCTGGTCGGCACGTGGATGTTGGCCCGCGGCGAGCGCGCCGGCGAAGACCTCGACGTGGTGGCGAGCCTCGAGGAATCCGGGCTCGCGGGCGTGCTGGCCGTTTGAGAAGCCGTTAGGCGCTGCCGGCCAGCACATCTGGTCCCATTCCTCATCGCGATGACGAGATCCCTCGGCGACATCGCAACCCCGACGCCGAACGGCCGCGCGAGCCTCACGGCTCCAATCCCATCGCCTCCGCCAGCGTGTTGGCGTGCGCCTGGAGCCACGCGGTCTCCTGCGGCGTGAACGTGCGCTCGGCGCGACAGCCGACGCCGAACGTCCCCACCACCGCGCCCGCGCGCAGCATCGGCACCACGATCGCGCCCTGCATGCCGGTCTGACGCGCGCCGGGCTTCACGTTGCCCGAGGTGTCGGTCTGGATGTTGCA
>DASSIN010000258.1:0-12415 GCA_035691845.1 Candidatus Eiseniibacteriota bacterium
CCGCGCGCGGGACCTACGATTTTCGCCCGTTGCTCCCCTCGCCGACCCGTCGATCCGCCCCTTCCCTCGAGGAGTCCGTGGTGGCGCCTTCCCCCGCGCCGCTCGTGCGATCCGAGCCCGACATCCTGCTCGATCGCGAGCAGCCGTTCTTCTTCCGCGTCGGCGCGACGCCGCTGTACGCGGTGCTGCACGGCGCGGCCGCGCCGCGCGACACGGTGCTCGTCCACGTCCACAGCCTGGGCGTCGAGCAACTCACCAACTACCGCAACGCCGTGAACCTGGCGCGCGCGGCCGCGGCCACCGGGATCCCGGCGCTGCGCTGGCACGCGCGCGGGCACGGCGATTCGGGCGGCGACTATGCCGACGTCACGCTCGACACGCTGGCCGATGACGCGGCCGCGGCGGCCGCGATCGCGCGCGATCGCACCGGCGCCACGCGCGTGGTGTGGTGGGCGGACCGGTTCGGGGCGCTGCCGGCGGCGCGCGCGCTGGCGCGCGATCCGGCGCGCGCGGCCGGGCTCGTGCTGTGGGAGCCGGTGCAGCGCGCGAGCGACCACTTCCGCGGCGTGCTGCGCGGGATGCTGTACTCGGCGGTCGCGCACGGCCGGAAGCCGGACGCCACCGTGGACCAGCTGCTGGAGCGCGTGGCGGCGGTGGGCGCCGTGGACGTGCTCGGCTATCTGCTGCACCGCGCGATCGTGGACAGCGCGCGCGACGTGACGCTGGAACGGGAGCTGGCGGCGTGGAGCGGGCCCACGCTGCTGGCGCAGGTGCAGGCGCGCCCGCGGCTCTCCCCCGCGCACGCGGCGCTGATGAAGACGCTCGAGACCCGCGGCGCGCGCGCGGCGACGGCGTTCGTGAACGAGGAGCCGGGCTGGCAGTTCATCTCGAACCCCGCGTGGGAGTCCGCGCCGCTGATCGCGGGCACGATGGAGTGGCTGCGTGGCGTGGCGTGAGTCGGCCGCCGAGGCGGCGCGCGCGCGCGACGAGCGCCCGGTGCTGGTGGATTCGCCGGGGGGACGGCTGTTCGGGATCCTGACGCCCGCGACCGAGCCGGGGGCGCCGTGCGTGGTGATGTTCACGCGGCCGCGCTCCCACCGCAACCGCATGTTCGTGGAGCTGGCGCGCCGGCTGGCCGCGCGCGGGCTGGCGGCGTTCCGGTTCGACTACCACGGTTGCGGCGATTCCAGCGGCGCGAGCGGGTTCCTGAACCCGGGGCAGCCCTATCGCGACGACACGCTGGCGGTGCTGCGCGTGCTGCGCGAGCGCCACGGGGTGCGGCGGTTCATGCTCGTCGGATCGTGCTTCGACGCGCGCACGGCGTTCTCGGCGTTCGACGGCGAGGCGGACGCGATCGAGGGCATCGTGTTCATGGCCGCGCCGCTGATGGAGCTGGACTCGCTCACCGATGCCCACACCGAGCGCAAGGACTGGAAGCACCTGTGGAACGCGCTCGGGAATGCCGAAAACTGGCGGACGCTCGGCGATCCCGGGCGCTGGAGGCACATGGCCCGCGTCGTCACCCGCATCGCCGGTCGCTCGCTCGGCCGCCCGGCCGGCGATCCGCCGCTGTCGCCGAGCTTCGAACGCCACCTGCGCGCGTTCGCCGGGGCGCATGCGCGCGCGCTGCTGCTGTACGGCGCCGACGACGCCGAGACGGCGTCGCTGCGCGTGGCCGAGCGCACCACGTTCGCGCGCCTCGGTCCCGCGGTGCGCGCGCGCATGACGATCGAGGTGTGGCCGGGCGCGGTGCACAGCTTCCTCGACGTGGCGCGCCAACGCGAGGTGCTGGAGCGCGTGACCGCCTGGATCGCGCAGCTCCATCCCCCCGGCGTTCCGACCACCGCCGCGCCCACGACCACCCACAACCTTCCCGGGGAGCCGGTGTGGACTTCGCGCTGACGCCCGAGCAGCGCGAGCTGGCGGACGCGATCCGCGGCTTCGCGCGCGCGCAGTTGAACGACGGCCTGGCGGCGCGCGACGAAGCCGGCGAGTTCCCGCGCGCGCTGTGGAACGCATGTGCGGGCTTCGGCATCCTCGGCCTGCCGATCCCGCCCGAGTACGGCGGCCAGGGCCAGGACCTGATGACCACCACCGCCGCGATGGAGGCGCTCGGCCACGGCTGCCGCGACTCCGGGCTGGTGTTCTCGCTCAACGCCCAGATGTGGGCGTGCCAGATGCCGATCCTGCACTACGGCAGCGAGGTGCAGAAGCGCGCGTGGCTGCCGAAGCTCGTGTCGGGCGAGGCGATCGGCGCGCACGCCATCACCGAGCCCGGCGCCGGCTCCGACGTGTTCGCGCTGGTCTCGCGCGCGACGAAGGCGGAGCGCGGCGGACAATGCGGCTACGTGATCAACGGCCAGAAGACGTTCTCGACCAACGCGCCCGTCGCCGACGTCGCGCTCGCGTTCGCGTGGATCGAACGCGAGGGCGCGCCGCGCGCGCTGACCGCGTTCCTCGTGCCGCGCGGCACCCACGGCGTCACGTTCTCGAAGCCGATCCCCAAGATGGGACTGCGCACCTCCCCGATGGGCGAAGTGGTGTTCGATGACTGCTTCCTGCCCGAAGGCGCGCGCCTCGGTCCCGAAGGGGCGGGCATGGCGATCTTCAACTCGGCCATGGAGTGGGAGCGCGCCTGCATCTTCGCCGCGCACCTGGGCGCGATGCAGCGCACGATGGAGGACTGCATCGCCTACGCGCGCCAGCGCCGGCAGTTCGGACAGCCGATCGCCAAGTTCGAATCGGTGGGCAACGCCATCGCCGACATGAAGGTGGCGATCGACGCCGGGCGGTTCCTGCTGTTCCGCGTCGGCTGGCTCAAGCAGCAGGGCAAGAGCGCGGTGATGGAGGCTGCGATCGCCAAACTGTTCGTGAGCGAGATGCACGTGCAGGCCGCGCGCGCCGCGCTGCAGATCTTCGGCGGCTACGGCTACTCCAAGGAATACCCGGTGGAGCGCGAGCTGCGCGACGCGTTGTCGGGCACGATCTACTCCGGCACGTCCGAGATGCAGCGCCGGATCATCGCCCGCTGCCTCGGCCTGTGAGCGTCACGCCGGCGACGCTGCCCGCACTGCTGACGCGCGCCGCGCGCGCGCATGGCGGGCGCCCCGCGGTGGTGATGGACGGGCGCCAGGTGAGCTACGCCGAGCTGCACGACCTGGCCGCGCGCGTCGCCGCCACGCTGCGCGCGCACGGCGTCCAGCGCGGCGACCCCGTGGCGCTGTGGCTGCCGAAATCGCCCGAGGCGATCGCTGCGCTGTACGGCGCGATGCTGGCGGGCGCAGCGTACGTGCCGGTCGACCCCGGCTCTCCGCCCGCGCGCATGGCGTGGATCGTGAGGCACGCCGGCGCCGTCGCGCTGGTGACGCGCACCGACCGGCTGGCCCAGATCGCGCAGGCGTTCGAGGGCACGTTGCCCGTGCGGTCGATCGTCGTCACCGATATCGTCACCGATGACGAGGCCCGAGCCCAGCGTGGTGGCGTGCCGGTGGCATCGTGGCGCGAGGTCCTGTCCGCGCCCGCGGAGGCACGGCTTCACGTCGAGCCCGATGACCTGTCCTACATCCTGTACACGTCCGGTTCGACCGGCGAACCCAAAGGCGTCGCGCACACGCACGCGAGTGCCATGGCGTTCGTGGACTGGGCGGCGCGCACGTTCGCGGTGGGGTCCGAGGATCGGCTCGCGAACCATGCTCCGTTCCACTTCGATCTATCCACGTTCGACCTGTTCGCCGCCGCCTGGGCCGGGGCCGCGGTGTACCCGGTGTCCGCGCGCATCTTCTCGTTCCCGGCCGCGGTGGCGAAGAGCTGGAGCGAGCAGCGGCTCACCATCTGGTACGCGACGCCGAGCAGCCTCACGCTGATGCTGACGCGCGGCAACCTGGCCGCGCTCGACCTGTCCGCGCTGCGCGTGCTGCTGTTCGCCGGCGAGGTGTTCCCGGTCAAGTACCTGCGCGAGCTGATGGCGCTGGCGCCGCGGGCGCGGTTCGCCAATCTCTACGGCCCGACCGAGACCAACGTGTGCACGTGGCTCGACGTGACGCGCGTTCCCGCAGGCGACGCGCCGCTGCCGATCGGCGTTCCGTGCTGCGGCGACCAGGCGTTCGTGCTGGACGAATCCCTCGGCGTGGTTCCAGACGGCGCGCCCGGCGAGCTGTGGATCGCGGGCCCCACCGTGATGCGGGGCTACTGGGGCGACCCCGAGCGCACCGTGAAGTCGCTGCGCCCGCTGGATGCCGCGGGCGGCGCGCGCGCGTACGCGACCGGCGATCTCGTGCGCCGGCGGGCCGACGGCGCGCTCGAATTCCTCGGGCGCCGCGATCACCAGGTGAAGACGCGCGGCTACCGCGTGGAGCTGGGCGAGATCGAGGTCGCGCTGCACCGGCACCCGGCGGTGGACGAGGCCGTGGTGGTGGCGATCCCAGACGACGAGATCACGAACCGCATCGTCGCCATCGTGGTGACGCGCCGCGGCGCCGACGCGACCGAGGCCGCGCTCAAACAGCACTGCGCCGAATCCCTGCCCCGTTACATGGTCCCCGAACGCATCAGCTTCCGCGACGCGCTGCCGCGCACCAGCAGCGGCAAGGTGGACCGCCGCGCGCTCGCCAGCGTAGAGTCCTGACTCGAACGTCGTTGCGCGCGCCGGCGCGCTCGGCACCCCCCTGCCCGGAGCCCGTCATGCCCGAGATGACGAACACCGAGTCCGCAATCCGCGAGTTCCTCGTCAGTGATGTCTTTTATGACCGCGACCTGCGCGACCTCACGGTCGACGACTCGCTGCTCGACCGCGGCCTGCTCGATTCGCTCGCCATTCTCAAGACCGTCACGTTCGTGGAGGAGCAGTTCGGCGTCACGATCCCCGACGACCAGGTGCTGCCGGAGCACTTCGAAACCGTGAAGGCGATCGCCGCGCTGGTGGAGAAACAGCGCGGGTGAACGTCCCGCGAGCAACCGCGGGACGTCCAGGCTCGAGAGTCGTCAGGAGTGCTCGCGCCAGCGCGAGTTGAAGCCTCCGCGCAACCTCCTGCTCCCTACTCTTCGATCTTCGGCGCCGCGGCGATTCTCGGGATGCCCTCCGTGTCCAGGGTCTTGTTGAACTCGGCGATCTCGCCGGTTTCGAGTGACTTGATGCGGGACTCCACCTCCTCGAGCTGCTTCTTGACGATCGCGTAGTACTCGACCGACGGCGCGGTGGGCCGGGCGTCGGCGCTCGCCACCACGGCGGTGAGCTGCGCGATCTCGTGGTCGAGGCGCGGCGGGTAGTTCAAGTCGTCCTCGTCGGCCTGGATGTCGGGGTTGGTCAGCTCGTGTTCGAGCGCGTCCAGTTTGACGGTCAGCGCCTTGGCGCGGGCGGGCACGCCGCCGTCGTGGCCCAGGCGCTCGGCGCGGCCGGCGGTGTCCATGATCTGCTGCTTCAGGTCGCGGATGCGGAGCACGTCGGTGTGGCACTGCGACAGGTCGTCGCGCAGCTTGGCCAGCAGCTCGAACTGCTCGCGCAGATCCTGCGCGGTGGCCATGCTGCCGGGGCGCGGCGCCACGTGCGCGGTGGTGGTGTACGCGTGGCCCCCCACGCGCAGCCGCACGGTGTAGTCGCCCGCGCCGACCTTGGGCGGGATCGTGAGGCCGTCGTTGAACACGGCCTTCGGCACCAGCGTGGGGCGCAGGATGCGCATGTCCCACACCAGCCGGTTCATGCCGGCCTTGACCTCGAGCGGCTTGTCGCGGTTGCGGCCGCGCTCCTCCTGCATCGCCTGCTCCTTCAGGTCGGCGGGCCGCGGCGGCTTGGCGCTGCTGTAGCGCCGCAGCAGGCGGTCGCCGTCCAGGAACTCGACCGTGACGGTGTCGTGCGGGCCGGGGGCTTCGCGCAGCCAGTAGTTGACGATCACGCCGTTGGGCGCGTTCTGGCCCTCGTTGCGGATCTCGCGCCCGAAGCGCTGGCCCCCCTCGCGGCGCTCGGCCACGCGCGGCTCGAACAGCTTGACGTCCGTGCGCGCCAGCGGCTCGTCCCACCCGCGCAGCGGCGTCAGGTCGTCCAGGATCCAGAACGAGCGGCCCTGCGTCGCGACCACCAGATCGGAGCCGTGAACGCACAGGTCGGCGACCGGCACGTGCGGCAGGTTGCGCTGGAATTTGGTCCAGTGCGCGCCGTCGTCGAGCGAAACGTACAGCCCGCGCTCGGTGCCGGCGTACAGCAGGCCCTTGCGCGCGGGATCCTCGCGCACCACGCGCGTGAACTCGTCGGCCGGCAGTCCGTCCACGATGCGGGTCCAGCTCCGGCCGTAGTCGTGCGTGCGGTACAGGTACGGGCGGTCGTCGTCGAACTTGTACATCGTCGCGGCCACGTACGCGGTGGCGGGGTCGTGTGCGGACGCGTCGATGGCGTTGATCTGGATCCAGGTCGGCAGGCCCCTGGGCGTGACGTTGTCCCAGTGCGCGCCGCCGTCCTTCGTGACGTGCACCAGGCCGTCGTCCGAGCCGGCCCACAGCACGCCCGGCTTCACCGGCGATTCGGCCAGCGCGAAGATCGTGCCGTACACCTCGACGCCGGTGATGTCGCGGGTGATCGGGCCACCCGAAAATCCCTGCTTGGCCTTGTCGTTGCGCGTCAGGTCGGGGCTGATCACCTTCCACGTCTGGCCCTCGTCGTGCGATTCGTGCAGCACCTGCGATGCGAACCACAGCGTGGTCGAGTCGTGCATCGACATCACGATCGGCGCGTTCCACTGGAACCGGTACTTGAGCTCGCTCGTGGCGCGCCCCGAGGCCAGCTGCGGCCACGGCGTGACGTCGCGCTCCTCGCGCGTGCGCGCGTTGTAGCGGCCGATGTAACCGCCGTAGCCGCCCGCGAACGCGATGTCGCCAACGTGCGGGTATGGCGCGATCCAGCCGCTCTCGCCGCCCCCCGTTTCGCGCCAGTCGCCGGCGCCGATCCCGCCGCCCGACGTCGCGCTCGGGATCGCCACGGTGGAGTTGTCCTGCTGCGCGCCGTACACCCAGTAGGGGTCGCGCTGGTCGGTGATCACGCGATAGAACTGCGCCGTCGGCTGGTTCCCCTGCGTGGACCAGGTGCGGCCGCCGTTGTAGGTGATGGTGGCGCCGCCGTCGTTGCCGAGGATCATGCGGTTGGGATCGTCGGGATCGATCCACCAGTCGTGGTTGTCGCCGTGCGGCACCTGCATCTGGCCGAAGCTGCGGCCGCCGTCGCTCGATCGCCACATGTCCACGCTCGGGATGTACAGCAGGTCGGGATCCTTGGGATCGGGGTACAGCCAGGCGTAGTACCACGCGCGCTCGCGCACGCCGTGCGAATCGTTCACCCACGCCCAGGTGTTGCCGTAGTCCTCGCTGCGGAACACGCCGCCGCGCGCGGCCTCGACGAACGCGTACACGCGCCCGGGCTTGGCGCCGGAGGCGGCGATGCCGCACTTGCCCACCAGGCTGTCGGGCAGGCCCTCCTTCATCTTCGTCCACGTGTCGCCGCCGTCGAAGCTGCGCCACAGCCCGCCCGCCGTGCCGCCGCTCACCAGCTCCCACGGCCGCCGGATCACCTGCCAGAACGCGGCGTACAGGATGCGCGGATTGTTGGGATCCATGGACAGATCGGAGGCGCCGGTGTGGTCGTCGACGAACAGCACGCGCTTCCAGGTCTTGCCGCCGTCGGTCGTGCGGTAGACGCCGCGCGTGGCATTCGGCGCCCACGCGTGGCCCTGCACCGCGACGTAGGCGACGTCGGGGTCGTGCGGGTCGACGCGGATGCGCGAGATCTGCCCGGCGTCCTTGAGCCCCACGTTTTTCCAGTTGCGCCCGCCGTCCACGGTGCGATACACGCCGTCGCCGGCGGACAGGTTGCCGCGGATCGGCGCCTCGCCGGTGCCCACGTACACGACGTTGGGATCGGACTCGGCCACCGCGATCGCGCCGATCGAGCCGGTGCCGAAATCCTTGTCCGACAGCACCTCCCAGTTCGAGCCGCCGTCGGTCGTCTTCCACACGCCCCCGCCGGTCGCGCCCATGTAGAACGTGAGCGGCTGATGGCGCACGCCGGTGACCGCGGTGACGCGGCCGCCGCGGTACGGGCCGATGCAGCGGAACTGCATCCCCGCCATGCGATCGTTCAGGGTGACGGGCGGCTTGGGCGCGTCGGCGAACGCGGCCCACGGCAGCAACAGCAGCACGGCGAGCAAGGCGGATCGGAACACGGGATCCTCCGGGCGAATTCGAGACATGTGGCGGAATGTGAGGGCAGTCTAGAACCGGCCCGCGGGCGGCGTCGAGAGCGGCGGCATGGCGCAACCCGCGCGGGCGGCCGGCGTGATGGGGCCAAGCCGCGTCCGTGCCGCCAATGGCCGCGCTCGGCGGCATCGCCCCGGCTAGCGCTCCTTCAGCAGCTCGGCCCACCACATCGTGAGGCGCATCGCTTCGGGGACGTCGCGGGTGAGGAACTTGCCGAGGCCGTGGTGCCAGGGTTCGGGTTCGACGTGATCGAGGGCGGTGAGCACGACCAGCCGCACCGGGACGTGCGGGCGGGCGAGCGCGGCGAGCTGCTCGGCCTGCGAGGTGGGGAACGTGCCGTCGTCGTGCGCGTGCGCGAGGTACATGCGCGCGTGCAGCGGCGAGAAATCGTGGCGGTCGGGCGACAGCGCGGCCATGCGCGCGCGCAGCGGCTTCGGCAGCCGCGCCGCCAGCGCGGGGACGCTGTCGCGCGGCGCGCCCTCGAACAGGTCGTAGATCAGGCGCGCGTCGGGATGCAGCCGCCGCGCGAGGTCGGCGACCGGCGCGTGGAAGTTCTTCATCCGCCGCGCCACCATCGCCTCCAGCAGCGCGCGGTCGCGCGCGCGCGGAACGAACGCCTCGAACGTGCGCACGAACACGAGCTGCCCGTAGGGCGAGCGCGGCGACATGCGCGAGCGGCCGTGCTCGAACACGCGTCCGGTGGCGAGATAGACGAGCGTGCTGTCGAGATCGGAGTATGCGCCGACCAGCGTCATGAAGCGGACGGCGGGCGCGCGCCGCGGCTCGAGCGCCGACAGCAGCGCGATGCCGCCGGCGTACGACACCGCGAACACCCCCGCCTGGCCGCGCGGCGCGAGATCGCGGCGCGCCAGCAGCGCGTCGAGCGCGTGGTCCATGTCGCGCACGTTGTCCGCGCTCACCTGCAGCGCGCGGAACGACGGCAGGTCGGGCACCACGGTGACCCACCCCGCGCGCGCCAGCAGCTCCGCGAACGGCCGCACGCGCGGATCGTCCTTGCCGCCCTCCACCATGCCGGGCACGAACAGCACGGGATAGGGCGACGCCGCGCCGCCCGGGCGATAGACGTCGGCCACGAGCCGGCGTCCGTCCGCGCGCAGCACGGTGGTGGTGCGCGTGGGCGCGGGCGTGTGCTGGTCGAGCCAGCTCCTGGGCCCGGGCGCGCGCAGCGTCTCCAGGATCCCGAGCGCGAACCGCCAGCGCGCGAACGGGCCCTGCCCCGGCAGCGCGAGCACGAGCCCGCACGCGCCGAGCACGGCCAGCGCGGACGCCCATCGCCCGAGCCCGCCCGCAGCGCGCCGCCCGCCCGCGCCGCGCATCAGATCGCCGCGCGCACGCTCTCCAGCGTCGGCGCGCCGCCGGCGACCCGGGCGCGGGCTTCGGCGTACAGCGCGTCGTAGCCGTCGGCGCTGGCGCGCCAGCTGAAGTCGCGCGCCATGCCGTTCCGCTGCAGCGCGCGCCACGCGGCGGTGTTGCGCCGCACGGCGAGCCCGCGGCGCAGCGCGGCCAGCAGCTCGCCGGCGTCGTAGTCGTCGAACCGGAACCCGGTGCCGGCGCCGGTCGCCGGATCGAACTCCTCCACCGTGTCGGCGAGCCCGCCGGTCGCGCGCACCACCGGCACGGTGCCGTAGCGCATGCTGTACATCTGGTTCAGCCCACATGGCTCGTAGCGCGACGGCATCAGGTACAGATCGGCGCCGCCTTCGATCCAGTGGGCGAAGCGCTCGTCGTGTCCGACCCGGAACAACACGCGCTGCGGGTGGGCGCGCGACAGCCGCTCGAGCCATTCCACGAACCGCGGCTGCCCCGCTCCCAGCACCACGAACCGCGCCGGCAGCCGCAGCAGCTCGTCGGCGGCCTGCTCGAGCAGGTCGAATCCCTTCTGCTCGACGAGCCGCGACACCATGCCCACGATCGGCACGTCGGGCTCGGCCGGGAACCCGCATGCCGCCGCCAGCGCATCGCGCACCGCGTCCTTGCCCCCCAGGTGGTCGCGGTCGTAGTGCGCGGGCAGCAGCGGGTCGGTGGCGGGATCCCACACGCGCTCGTCCAGACCGTTCAGGATCCCGCGCAGATCCGCGCGGCGGCGGCGCAGCACGCCCTCGAGCCCGAACCCGAACTCGTCGCCCGATTGGATCTCCTCGGCGTAGCGCGGGCTCACGGTCGAGATCATGTCGGCGAACGCGAGCCCCACCTTCATGAAGTTGACGCGTCCCCAGAACTCGAACGGCCCGGTGGGCGTGAACACGTCGCGCGCGAACCCGGCCAGCCCCAGGATCCACGGGTCCACGATCCCCTGGTAGCCGAGGTTGTGGATCGTGAACACCGTGGCGGCGCGCCGGAACGCGGGCACGTGCGCATCGTGCGTGCGCGCGAAACACGGCGCCCATGCCGCCTGCTGGTCGTGGGCGTGCAGGATGTCCAGCGGGCGCAACCGCGCGAGCGCGATCATCGCCGCGCGCGAGAAGAACAGGAACCGCTCGGGGTTGTCGGTCCAGCCCTGGCCCGTGCCGGGCGGATCGTAGAGGCCGTCGCGATCGAAGAACCGCCGCTCGCCGGCGTGGTCCACCAGCAGCACCTCGAGCCCTTCGGGCGAGCGCGCCAGCTCGAAGTGCGCGCGCTCGGCGGCCATGCCCCATGGCACGTCGGCCGGTTCCTGCGGCTCGCGCGACCAGCCCTCGGGAATGCGAACGCTGCGATAGGCGGGCAGCACCACCACCACCTCGTGCCCGCGCCGCACCTGCTCGGCGGACAGCGCGCCCACCACGTCGCCCAATCCGCCCACCTTGGCGAGGGGCGCCATCTCGCTCGCCAGGTGCGCCACCCTCATGGCGCCGCGACCCGGAGCCGTGCCGGCGCGGCGGCGTCCGGCCGGCGCGGGACGCCGATCCACATGACTGCGGCCGTGGGCCCCGCCCCCGTCACCCCGCGCGACTCCCACGTTCCCGGCCGCCTCACGCTCGCATTCACCGCCCGCTATGCCTCGACCGCGATCTCCCGCAGGAACTGCGCCGCATCCTCGGGCGGGGTGGGATTGATGTAGAACCCCGACCCGATCTCGAAGCCCGCCACGCGCGTCAGCTTGGGCATGATCTCGAGGTGCCAGTGGAAGAAGTCGAGATCCCCGTCGCTCACCGGCGCGGTGTGGATCACGAAGTTGTACGGCGGCCGGTCGAGCGCGCGATTCAGGCGCTGCAGAGTGTCCTTCAGGATCGCCGCGAAATCACGCAGGTCCTCGTCGGACGAGGCCTCCAGGTACGACGGATCGTGGCGGCGCGGCAGGATCCAGGTCTCGAACGGGAACCGGGGCGCGAACGGCTCGAGCGCGATGAACCGGTCGTTGGACACCACCATGCGGCGCGTGGCCGGGTCCGAAGTCTCCTGCTGGATGATGTCGCAGAACACGCAGCGCTCCTTCAGCTCGAAGTGGCGCCGCGCGCCGTCCAGCTCCTCCTGCACCATCTTCGGGATGATCGGCGTCGCGATCAGCTGCGTGTGCGTGTGCTCCAGCGTGGCGCCCGCGCCCGCGCCGTGATTCTTGAAGATCAGCACGTACTTGAAGCGCCGATCGCGGTGCAGGTCCACCATGCGTTCGCGGTACGCGGTCAGCACCTCGACGATGTGCTCGACCGGGTAGTCGGCCAGGTCCTGGTCGTGCACCGGGCCTTCGATCACCACCTCGTGGGCCCCGACGCCGTTCATCTTGTCGTACAGGCCCTCGCCGCGTCGGTCGAGCGCACCTTCGATCTGCAGCGCCGGAAACTTGTTCGGCACCACGCGCACGGTCCAGCCGGCCGAGTTCGGACCGCCGCCTCCGGGACGCGCCGCGTACACCTCGGGCGGCGTCTTGTCCTCCTGCCCGGGGCAGAACGGGCAGTAGCCGGACGAGCGCTCGGTGTTGACCGGCGTGAAATTGGTGGGGCGGCGACTGCGCTCCGTCGAGATGATGACCCAGCGTCCGACGACCGGATCCTTGCGAAGCTCGGGCATGGGCCTCCCGGGGACCAGGGAAAACCGCTTACGCACCGCATTCGATGCGGCGCGCGCACGGCAAAGACCGGCAAGTCTAGGGAGTGCGCGCGACCACGGTCAACTGCACGCGTTTCCGCGCCGGAACGGCGGCGACGCGCGTGGTCCGCGCACGCGCAGGCGCGGCGCGTGC
>DASSIN010000259.1:0-4395 GCA_035691845.1 Candidatus Eiseniibacteriota bacterium
GCCAGCAGCCACGCGGATTCCGCCGTCACGCGACGCGCGCACACGCCCGCCACCCACGCCCCGGCCGCGGCCGCCCACACCGCGCCCGCCGCACGCGCGCGTCCGGTCATCGCGCCCCCGCGAGCCGCGCGCGATCGGAGCTGTCGAGTCGCGCCACCGGCACCGCGGCCGCGAGCTGCAGCGCGCGCACGTATGCGACGATCGCCCAGCGGTCTGCCGGCGGCACCATGGGGCCGAAGCGCGGCATGATGCCGAAGCCGTGGGTGATGTGGTCGAACACCATCCCCGCGCTCTGCCCCAGCACCGGCGGCGCGAGCAGGCTCGGAGGGCGCGGGAAACCGCGTTGCACGACCGCCCCCAGGCCATCGCCCACGCGCCCGTGACACGGCGCGCAGGTGATGTCGAAGCGCTCGCGACCGCGGGCGAGCAGCGCCGCCGTCACCGGCGTCGGCAGGCGCGCGACCGGCGCGCCGTTCGACGCCCCGGTCGTGAACGCCGGGTCCTGCGCCGGCCCGGCCGGCACCGTGCCGGCCGGCGGCACGCGCGCGGCCGTGACGCCGGCCACGCGTGCGGGCGGCGACTCGGGATGGATGCGCGCCTGATGCCGCATGTTGTCGCATCCGCCCAGCAGCAGCGGCGCGAGCGCACCCGCGACCACGCGCACGCGGCGCGCGCTCACGCCGGCACCTCGCGCACGGCGATCGCGCCCGTGCGTTCGAGACATCGCCGCGCCGCGGCGGGATCGAACGCCGGATCGCGCGCCGCGATGCACAGGAAGAACCGGTCCTGGCTGGCGCGCTCGAAGCCCGGCACGTCGAACAGCGGGTGGTGCAGCGCGGGCAGCCCGTTCATCGCCAGCATGCCGAACCACGTGGCGAGCGCGGCGCCCAGCACCGTGGTCTCGAACGTCACCGGCACGAACGCCGGCCAGCTGTGGTCGGGGCGTCCGGCCACGTCGAGCGGCATGGTGCGCACCGCGGTCCACCACTGCACGAGGTAGCCCGCAACGCCGCCGGCGATGCCGCCGATCAGGCCGGCGAGCGGCACGCGCGTGCCGCGCACGCCGACCGCCTCGGCCAGGCCGGGCACGCGCTCGGGCGCGTAGGCGTCGAGCGCGCGCCAGCCGTCCTCCCGCGCGCGCTGCGCCGCCGCCCGCAGCGCGCCGGCGTCGCCGTACTCGGCCACCACGCCGTGCAGGGGCGCGCTCACGCCGGCGCCCCGGCGTCACGCTGCGCGCGCAGTTCGTGCATGGACAGCATCGGCAGCACGCGCACGAACACGACCATCAGGAACACGAACAACCCGAGCGATCCCGCCAGCGTCGCCCAGTCCCACACCGTGGGCGTGAACCGCCGCCACGCGGACGGCACGAACCCGTGCGACAGGCTCTGCACCACGATCACGAACCGCTCGAGCCACATGCCGAGGTTGACGGCCAGCCCGAGCGCGAACAGCGCCGGGACCGAGCGCCGCACCCGCGGCCACCACAGCAGCTGCGGCAGCGCGACGTTGCACAGCAGCGTCACGATCGTGGCCACGGCATAGGCGCCGTGCAGCCGGTCGAACAGCATTCCGCGCTCGAATGGGTCGCCGCCGAGCCAGCCGAGGAAGCCTTCCATGGCGTAGCCGTATGCCACGATCAGCCCGGAGGCGAGCATCAGCTGGCTCATGATGTCGAGATGCCGATCGGTGATCCACGGCTGCAGCGCGAACACCCGGCGCAACGGGATCACCAGCGTCAGCACCATCGCGAACCCCGAGAACAGCGCGCCGGCCACGAAGTAGGGCGGAAAGATCGTGGAGTGCCAGCCCGGCACGATGCCGACCGCGAAGTCGAGGCTGACCACGCTGTGCACCGACACCACCAAGGGCGTGGCCAGCGCCGCCAGCAGCAGCGAGGCGTCCTCGAACCGGCGCCAGGCGGCCGCCGAGCCGTGCCAGCCGAGCGCGAGCAGCCCGTACAGCACGCGCTGCGGTCGCGTGGGGGCGCGGTCGCGCAGCGTGGCGAGATCGGGCAGCAGGCTCGTGTACCAGAACAGCAGCGACACGATGGCGTAGGTCGAGACCGCGAAGAAGTCCCACACCAGCGGGCTCCTGAACTGCGGCCACACGCCCATCGTGCTGGGGTAGGGAAAAAGCCAGTAGAAGTACTGCGGGCGGCCCAGGTGCAGCACCGGGAACAGCGCCGCGCACGCCACCGCGAACAGCGTCATGGTCTCGGCCAGTCGGCTCACCGAGGTCCGCCAGCGCTGGCGCGCCAGCACCAGGATCGCCGAGATCAGGGTGCCGGCGTGCCCGATCCCGATCCACCACACGAAGTTGGTGATCGCGAATCCCCACGCCACCGGGATCTGCACGCCCCACACGCCCACGCCGCGCGCGAACAGCACCGCGATCGCCCACGCCAGCACCATCACCAGCGCGAACGTGGCGGCGAACGCCATCAGCCAGCCGCGCGTGAACGGGCGCGTGAGCGCGAACCCGGCGACGTGGGCGGTGACGGGCGCGCTCATGTCGAAGGCGCCCCGGCGCCCAGCGCCGGCGAGGGATTCCACGTGCGCGCCAGGTAGGTGGTGCGCGGGCGCGTGCCGAGCTCGGCCAGCATGGCGTAGCCGCGCGCGTCCGCGCGCGCGCGCGCCACGCGGCTGCCGGGCTCGGCCAGGTTGCCGAACACGATCGCCTGCGCCGGGCACGCCTGCGCGCACGCCGGGGTGACGTCGCCGTCCTTCAGTGCGCGGCCTGCCACCTGCGCGCCGATCCGCGCCTCCTGGATGCGCTGCACGCAGTAGCTGCACTTCTCCATCACGCCGCGGTCGCGCACCGACACGTCCGGGTTCTTGAGCAGCGCCAGCACCGGCGCGTCGGTCTCGGCGAAGCGCAGGAAATTGAAGCGCCGCACCTTGTACGGGCAGTTGTTGGAGCAGTAGCGCGTGCCGATGCAGCGGTTGTAGACCATCTCGTTCAACCCCTCGGGGCTGTGCACCGTCGCCCCCACCGGGCACACCAGCTCGCACGGCGCGTTCTCGCAGTGCATGCACGGCACCGGCTGGTGCACGCGCATCGGCGAGGCCGAGCGCACGTCCTCGTCCACGCGGATCCAGTGCATGGCGCGGCCGCGCGCCACCTGCTCGCGCCCCACGGGCGGGATGTTGTTCTCGGCCTGGCACGCCACCACGCACGCCTGGCATCCGGTGCACAGGTCGAGGTCGATGCTCATCCCCCACGCGATCCCGTCCGGCGTGGCGCTGCGGTCCGGGAACAGCTGCGGGCGATGCTCGGGCTCGCGCGCCAGCGCCGCGCCGGCGCGGACCACGCGCGCGAGGCCGCGCCCGTGGTCGTCGAGCTCGACCTGCGCGCGCGCAAACGCGTGCGTCCCTCCCGCCCGCGCCAGCGCCGCGGGCGCGACCCACGGCGCGGCGTCCTGACGCAGGCGGTTGGCGTCGAATCCGACGCCGGTGCCCACCGGTCCCGCGTGCGTGCGTCCGCCGCCGAGCGGCGCGACCGCGACCCCGGGGGCCACGCCGGCGAGCACGAGCACGGGCGCGAGCTGCGCACCCGCCGCGGTGGTGACGCGCACGCGGTCGCCGTCGCCGACGCCCAGCCCCGCCGCCGTCCCGGGCGACAGCAGCAGCGCGTTGTCCCACGTGACGCGCGTGAACGGACGCGGCAGCTCCTGCAGCCAGGGGTTGGCCGCGTGGCGTCCGTCCCACGCGCTGGGATCGGGACGGAAGTGCAGCTCGATCGCCGGCGGAGCGGCGCCGGGCCCGATCGCCGGCGCGGACGCGACCGACAGCGGTGGCGGCGACGGCACGGCGCGCACCGGGGCGGCGGCCGTGCCCGGCACCACGCCCGAGCGCAGTGCGTCGCGCCAGCGCGGCTCGTCGCCGAGCCCGCGCTCCCGCCACGTACGCCGTACCAGCTCGCGCGGCGCGGCGTCGGGCTCGCCCGCCAGCGCGGCCAGCAGCTCCAGCGCGGACCGGCCGCCGAACAGCGGCTCGATCGTGGGCTGCTGGATCGTGACCGTGCCGTCGAACGCGCGCGCGTCGCCCCACGTCTCGAGCTCGTGCGCGAGCGGAGCGTGCGCGTGCGCGCGGGCCGCGGTTTCGTCGGTTTCGAGCCCGCCGTGGAACACGTGCGGAACGCGCGTCAGCGCGGTCGCGAACGCCAGATCGGCGGGGGCGTCGTAGACCGGGTTCACCCCCAGCATTACCAGCGTGCGCACCTGCCCCGCGCGCATGTCGCGCACCAGCTCGGCCAGCGAGTTCCCGGTGGCGCCGGCCCCGGCGTCCACGGGCTCGATCAGCCGCACGGGCGCGCCCAGCGCGTGGTTCGCGGCGTGCGCGAACGCGTGCAGCGCCGGCGGCGCCGGCTCGCCCGCCAGCACGAGCGCGCGCC
>DASSIN010000260.1:0-6028 GCA_035691845.1 Candidatus Eiseniibacteriota bacterium
CGCCGCCCTGTTCCCGCTCGCGCTCGGGATCGGCTCGGGCAGCGCGCTGCTCAAGCCGCTCGCGCTGGCGGTGATCGGCGGGTTCCTGGTGAGCGCGCCGCTGCTGCTGCTGGCGCTGCCGGCGCTGCTGGCGGCAACGCCCCCGCCGCGCGGGTAGCCGGCGCCGCTATTCCACGTGCACGATGCGCGCGAGCGTGCGCGTGCCGCCGGCGTCGAGGCGCGCCAGATAGACGCCGGCGCGCGCGCCCGCGAGCGGCACCACCAGCGCGTGCGCGCCGGCGTCCTGCCGTGCGTCGAGCAGCTGCCGCACGATCCGTCCCTGCACGTCCAGCAGCTCGAGCCGCACCCGGACCGGGGCAGGCAGCATCCAGCGCAGCGTGACCGATGCGCGCGCTGGCGCGGGTGACGCCGACAGCGCCAGGGCGGCCGCGTCCGGCCCGTGCGGCACGGCGAGCGCGTTTCCGAATCCGGCACGCGACAGCCCGGTCTGGATCTGCGGATTCAGCCGGATGCGGTCCCATACGCGGCCGGTCAGGTAGTTCTCGATCATCAGCACGATCGGGCCCTGGTCGATGCCGAGCACGTCCGAGTCCCACCAGTTGTCGGTGAGATTGAAGGCGTCGCGGAACCCGTATGGCCCCCACAGCTGCGCGTGGTAGCTGTTCCACAGCGTGCGCGCCACCACCAGGCACGTCTCCGGCTCGAACGGGATCGACGAGATCGCGGCCGTGGGCGTGATGGTGCCGTCGTCGTTCTGCGCCGGCGGCGCGCCGTGCGCGGTGTAGCCGAACGGGTCGTCCGAGGCCGTGAGCCCCCACAACGACGCGGAGTAGCCGGTGAACCCGCCCGGGTTGGCGATGCAGTACGAACGCTGGGCCAGCGTGGCGTACTGCGAGTTCTGGAAATAGGTGAACCCGGCGTTCAGCGTGTAGGCATCCATGATCCTCCGGAAGTCCACCCAGCAGTGCGAGTACTGGTGCGTGAACAGCGGCGGGCAGGTGATGAACGTCTGCCCGTACAGCGTCTGCAGCTGGTAGCCGCTGGTCCACTCCTGCCACGCGCTGGTCGGCACGCCGTGCGTGGGCGAGCCCAGCGCCTCGAGATACAGGATCATCGCCTCGTCGTAGCCGATCCACTGCCCGAACCCGCCGAACCCGGTGCCCGGCTTCCACCCCATCAGCACGCCCGGGTTGAAATTGCGCATGAAGTTCCAGTCGGCGCGGCGCGTGATCGAGTCGGCCAGCGCGCGGATCTGCACCTCGCCCGTGTCGGCGCCGTCGAAGTACTGCTGCGCGTCCAGGATGCCGGCGAACAGCAGCGCCGTGTCGATCGTGGACAGCTCGACGTCGCTGCCCGCACGCGTGGCGGTGTTCATGTCGAGGAAGTGGTAGAAGAACCCCTTGTAGCCGATCGTGCCGCTGGCGGCGGTGCCCTGCGGGCCGTTCCAGAACGTCTGCAGCGTGGTGAGCACGCGGTCGCGGCCGTCGGCGCGCGTGATCCAGCCGTGATCGATGCCGATCGCGATCGCCGACAGCCCGAACCCGACCGCGGCGATGCTGCACGCGGAGCCGCTGGTGCTGCGGTCGCGGATCAGGCCGTTGGCGGGGTTGGCCTGGTACCAGAAGTAGCGGAACCCCGACGCCTGCAGGCTGTCGAGCAGCGCGGCATCGGTGATGGCGCGCGCCTCGGAGTGCACGGTGGCGAGCGCGGCGAGGACGAGCGACGACGTGACGACGAGGTGGCGGAGCGCGCGCATCAGAACTGGTACCCCAATGAGAAGCGGTGGGTGGAGCCTAAGCTCCGGTGCGCGGCCCATCCGTAGTCGAGGCGCAGGCGCTGGTCGCGGACGCGCGTCTGGAATCCCGCGCCCAGCGTCAGTCCCAGCTCGTTGTCCTTCTGGAACAGGTTCTGCCAGCCCGCGCGCAGCGCCAGCGCCTCGGCCGGCTGCCACTCGGCGCCGAAGCTCACGCTCTCGGAGTTGTCGCTGGGATGGAACGCGTCCACCGCCCAGCGCAGCACCTGGCCGCCGGGAAGACGATACGGCATCCCGAGCCCCACCCGGAACAGCAGCGGCACCTCGAAGCGGTCGGTGGTGGTCTCGCCCGGCAGCGCGTTGTTGTCGCCGTTCAGGGTCGGGTTCTGGTTGAAGAAGATGCTCAGGTCGCGGCCGTCGAACCGGGCGCGGGTGCCGAAGTTGGTGAGGCTCGAGCCCAGCTCGAGGCCGCTGGCCGTGGCCCGGTACAGCGTGCCGACGTTGAGTGTCACCGTGCTCGCGGTCGAGTGCCAGATCGTCTCCTGCAGGTAGTTGAGCTGCAGCCCCATCGTGAACCGCGTCGTGATCGCGCGCCCGTAGCCGAGCCCGAGCGCGACGTCGGAAACGGAGAACGTCTCGCCCGTGCCATCGGGCTGGTCCACGGTCCGCACCATGATGTCGCCCGAGTGCAACGCCGTGACGCTGGCGTAGCCGTTGCCCCAGCCTCCGAGCGGAATCGCGCCCGCGGCGTAGTCGTAGCTGATGCCCGAGAACCACAGCGCGTGCGTGAACGCCACGCCGGCGCCCTTGAACCGCCCGATCGCGGCGGCGTTGTAGAACGCGGCCTCGATCTCGTCGTCGAACGTGACGCCGGCGTTGCCGAGCCCGGTGATGCGCGCGCTGGGCTCGATCAGCGTGAACTCGCCCAGCGCCGTGCCGGTCTTGCTCTGCGCGTGCGCGCGCCCGGCGCCCGCGGCCAGCGCGAGCGCGATCAGCGCCACCGCCCACGCGCGCCGCATCACTTGATCACCGCGAACTTGCCGGTGCGCGCGGGCAGGCCGGGCGCCTCGACGTGGAAGATGTACAGCCCGGGTGCGACGTCCAGGTTGTCCTTGGTGCGCAGGTCCCACGGCACCATGCCCGCCGTGCCGCCGTCCAGGTGCAGCGTCTGCACCAGCTCGCCGCGCACGTCGTAGATGCGGATCGTGCACGTCTGCGGCAGTCCGCGGAACTCGATGCGGCGGTCGCCGCGCCCCGACACCGCGAACCGCGCCGGCTCGAAGCTGGCGTAGCCGACGTAGGGATTGGGCACCACGTACGGCTGGAACTGCTCGCGCGTCACGGTGGCGGTGGTCACGGTGGACCCCTGCGTCCGGAACGTGAGCATGTCGCCCTCGCCGTACGGCCGCAGCACCGCCAGATGGAAGGTGTCGCCCAGGCTCGGCGCCACCAGCGGGCCGCGCCGGCCCTGGCCCAACGTGTCGACCTGGAACCGCCACGTCACCGCCGGCGCGCTGGAATCGGCGGGATAGGTGATGGCATCGATGAACTCTCCCGCACGCGACAGCGTGCCGTCGAAATCGAGATCGCGGAACCGGAACCGGAGCCGCTGATCCCCGGTCGCCGTGTGCGCGATCACGTGGAACTTCGCGGGCCGCGCCTGGAAGCCGACGCCCAGCGCCATCGCGGTGTCCACCACGGTGTTCGAGAACACGATCGACAGCGAATCGGGGAATCCCACGCGACGCTGGTTCTCCGGCAGCACCGGCTCGTACAGCACGTCCAGGCTGTCGTTCGTGGGACCGGTCGGGGAAAAGCCCGTGCGCGCCGCGTCCACCTGCACGGTGAGCGGCGTGGTCACCACCGGCAGCAGCCCGTCCGCCACCGGCCCGATTCCGAGCCCGCTGAAATCGGCGCCGGTCTGGAACAGCGTGTCGCCCGTCGTGCTGTCCACCAGCGCGTAGGTGGTGGCGCGGATGCTGTCGGGCGCCGGCGCGTGGAAGATCAGCTCGAACGTGTGGCCGGCGGGCACCTGGTCGGAATCCACCACGCGGACGTCCGCCGTGCCGATGCCCTCGCCCGCCCGCCCGGTCGGCGCGGTCGCGCCGGCCGGCTGCCAGCCGAGCACGCGCGGCTCGGGCCGCACCGACACCACGTTCTTCGGCAGGATCGTGCCGCCCCGCGCGGTGCGCGACACCGCGATCGCGTTCTCCGACGGATAGAAATCCAGCGAATCGGAGCCGTAGTCGTAGGCGGTGACGGCGTAGTAGTACTGCTGGCCATCGGTGACGGTGCTGTCGGTCCACGTGTGGGTGATGCCGCTGTCGTCGCCCAGCCAGTAGCTGACGCCCTCCACCGACTGCTTGGAATAGCCGGTGCGGCCGTCGGCCAGATCGAACTGCGCGATCGGCACGCCGTTGCCGATCGTGCCGGTGCCGCGCGCGGTGGTGACGAGCTTGGGATCCACGAACGACGGATCGGTCGAGCGGTAGATGCGGTAGCCCTCGAAATCGTTCTCGAACGTGACCGGGTCCACCGAGTGCTCGGCCTTGTCGTCCCACGTCAGCCGCACGCGGCGGTCGCCCACCTCGGCGTGCACGGTGGGCAGCGGCGGCGGCGTGGCGAACTGGTAGTTGGCGTTGTAGATCTGCTGCACCACCTTCACGGTGTTGCGCAGCTCGGTGAGGTCGGCGCCGTACGCCAGCGCCAGGCTGAACCGCTCGTGCTGTCCGGCGTGCAGCTGGAACGGGCCGGAGGCGAACAGGAATCCGATGTTGTAGTTGGCGGCCAGCGCCGAGTCGAATCGCGCCGGCGCGTACGGGTTGCTGAACTTGTCGTACAGGCGCTGCGGCCAGTCGTTGCTGTCGGTGTAGAACACGATCCCGTCCACCTGGGGATTGGGATTGCCGACGCCGGCCTTGATGCGGTTCATCTTGAAGCCGGTGAGCCCGATCTGATCCGACTCGTGCAGATCGGTGCGGTCGAAGTTGGGCTCACCGTCGGTGGGAATGCCGTCGCCCTCGCCGGTGTCGTGCGTGCCGGGCACGCCGTCGGCGCCGACGTCGTCGTAGGCGGCGACCCAGTCCATGTCCTCGTCCCCCGTCCACCACCGGCCGGCCTTGAACGCGGGCCGGTTCTCGAGCGGCCCGTAGGTGGCCTGGAACTTGGTCATGTCGTAGTGCGCGTTCACGTACGCGCGGATCGCGTCCTGACCCACGATCAGCTGGCCCGGGCCGCTGGAGCGGCTCTCGTCGATGATGCCGTCGCCGTCGTCGTCCACGCCGTTGAAGGCGTTGCCGGGCGTCTCCAGGTAGGCGTAGCCCAGATAGCCGGTCTTGTCGCAGTTGCTGATCAGGTCCGCGCCGTGGCCGTAGCGGTCCCACGTGTACACCAGGTTCAGCCCCGAAGACTTGTCGAAGAACGCGTTGTCGTCGTCGGATTCGTAGATGCCGTCGCACGACAGCGCCGAGCCGCCGACGCCCGCGTCCATGTACAGGCCGAAGATGATGTTGTCGTCGTAGTCGGTGGTGCCCTCGTTGGTGATGTCGTAATGCCAGAAGATCACGTTCTGCGCCTGCGGGTTCGACCACTGGAATCCGCGCACCTCGACGCGCAGCCCGAGGCCGTGGCGGCTCGGATCGCGCGCGTCCGGGTGGAACGCGAACGCGTCGTAGTAGTCGTCGTCCATGACCGTGAAGCTCTCCTGGTCGGCGGCCGGACGTTTGCCGAAGTAGCCGTCCCAGCTGTTGTGCCAGCCCGGATCGTCGGGATCGTTCACCTTGTCGGGCCAGGTGTCGGGCCACGTGCGCGGATCGTTGCTCAACGCCGGCGAGCGCCCGCGGTTGATGGTGGGATCCGCCTGGAACCAGCCGGGCCGCGGCTCGAATCGCATCACGCGGTTGTAGAACGGGCTCAACGCCTGCCGCTCGCGGAACCCGGTCTCCATGATGTACGCGTCGCTGCTGTCGGTCTGCTTCACCTTGGCGAGCACGAACGGCGTGATGCCGTCGCAGTAGTCCATGCCGCTGCCCTTCGGCACCTCGACCGAGTGGAACACCGACAGGTCCACGTTGCCGGGATCGGGCGGGTAGTCGCCCACCATGCCGAAGTTGTAGAACACGGTGCGGATGTTGGCGGCATCGTGCGTGCCGGAGCGCTCGGCGTCGGAGCTGCCGCGCAGCGCCTGCGGCACGACCGGCTGCAGCGAGTCGCCCCGCGCGGGCGGGCGCGCCCCCGGGGCGATCGCGCGCCACGCGGCGCGTGGCGCGGGCAGCG
>DASSIN010000261.1:0-3528 GCA_035691845.1 Candidatus Eiseniibacteriota bacterium
CTGCTGGCCGCGCCCGCGCGCGCCGCGAGCTGGAGCGACGCGTGCGCCGGCGACTCCGCCGCCACTGTGTTCTTCACCGCCGAGGGCGCGCTCGTGCGCGCGCCGTTCGATCTCGCCACGCGCGAGACGCTGTGGACGCCGCCGGGCGGCGAGAGACTGGTGCGCGTGCGCGTGAGCCCAGACGGACGGCAGGTGGCGTGGCTGTCGCGGATCGAGGGCCGCGACAGCACGACGCTGTGGATGGCGGGCGATTCGTCGGCGGCGCGCCCGCTGGCGCGCTACCTGCCGCTCCGGCCCGGGCTCTACGGCGTGCTCCACTACGAGGCGCCGGTGCCGGGCACGCAGGATCCCGACATCCGTGGCGGGCGGCTGGTGCAGCCCGGCGTGCGGGACCGCGGGCTCGACGCGTTCGCGTTCGCGTGGACGCCCGACAGCCGCGCGATCGTGCTCGCGCACGCGTCCGGCCTGTCGGCGGTGGCGACCGACGGCAGCGCGTTCGCGGTGAGCGGCACGCTCGCGGCCGCGATCGAGCCGCTCGATCCCGCGCCGTTCTACCTGGTGCGCGCGATCGTGGCGCGCGGCCAGGCGCCGCCGACGGCGGCGGACGAGGCGCTGGGCGAGCAGGTGACGCCGATGCCGTCGGGCCCGGCGCCGGCGCGGGGCGGGCGCGCCGAGCTGCGGAGCGAGCTGCTCTATCCGCTGCCGCACCGCTGGCGCGTGTACGCGGCCAGCGACTTCGATCCCGACGCGCGCCGCGCGGCCAGCGACGTCACGGCGTGGTTCGTGTCGGGCGGCCGGCTGCGCGCGGTGCGCGCCGACGACCCGCGCGCGCGCGTGGTGGCGGATGTGGGCGGGCGGGCGCTGTGGCTCGGCGTCGATCCCGCGCGGCGCGAGGTGCTGTGGGTGTCGGAGCGCGGGCTGTTCGCGCGCGGCGAGGAGGCGGGCGCGGCGCACGCGCTGGCGCGGCCGCCGGGGACGATCCACGCCGCGTTCGCGAGCCGCGACGGCGCGGTGGTGGGCGTGGTGGCCGATTCACTGCTGGTGTGGGACGTGGCGGCGGCGCAGGGCCAGTCGGTGGCGCTCGGCGGTCTCGATCCGGTCGCGCTCTTCCGCGCGCCGGGCGGCGCGCTGTTCGCGCTCGCCGGCGCGCGCGGCCGGCCCGCCTCGCTCGCGCGCGTGGACCTGGACGCCCACACGCTGCGGCCGATCGACACGCCGGTGGTGGGCAACGCGGACGTGGCGCAGAGCCCGGGCGGAGCGCTGCTGCTGCTCTACGCCCCCGGCCAGCTACCGTCCGCGCGACTGCACGTCTACGACATGGCGCAGCAGCGCTGGAGCGAGGTCGACAACCCCGGCCTCGCCGGCTGGGAGCCGCTCACGCCACGCTAGTCGATCAGCGCTTGCGCGTCGCCGGGCGGGCGCCGTTGCGGCGCGCGGTGGTCGTGGTGCGCGGGCGCGCATTCTTGCGGACGGGGCGCGCGGGGCTAGCGGTGGCGCTCGCCGTGCCCGTCGCGGTGGCGCGCGAGCCGGCCGTGCCGGTGCGCTCGGCGGGCTGCGTCGCGGGGGCGGCGCCCGCGCCACCCTTCGGTGCCGGACCCGCAGCCGGCCGCGGCACCGCCGCGATCTTGGCTGCGGCGCTCTGCACGCCCGAGGCCGGGCGCTTGGGCCGCGGCGACTCGTCCTCCCACGACAGCGCCTGCTTGATCTCGCTCGGGCGCATGCCGTAGTCGAAGTCGGGCTGGAACGTGCGGTCGAGCACGCGGCCCAGCAGCCGCTCGATCGAGCCCACGTCCTTCTGCTCCTCGGGGCTCATCAGCGAGAACACCTGGCCCGGGCCGTCGGGACGGCCGGGGCGGCCCAGGCGGTGCGCGTAGTCCTCGGGCGTCTGCGGCACGTCGAAGTTGACAACGTGCGCGACGCCGGCCAGATCGAGCGTGCGGCCGGCGGCGTCGCTCGCCACCAGGATCTGCACGCGACCGCGGCGCAGGTCTTCGAGCGCCTGCTCGCGCGCCGACAGGATCGGCTGCTCGTCCAGCACCGCCACCACGTGGCCGCGGCGCTGCAGCATGCGCGCCAGCCGCTCGGCGTTGAAGCGCGAGTGCGTGAACAGCACCGTGTTGCGCGTCGCCTTGTGCGCCAGGATCTCGTGCAGCAGGTCGTACTTGAGGTCGCGCGGCACCGGGTAGACGAGCTGCACCGTGGTCGGCGCCGTGCGCGAGCCGGGCGCCAGGTCCACGCGCACGGGCTCGATCAGCGCCTCCTTGGCGAGCCGGTTGAGCTCGGGGGGCAGCGTCATCGTGAACATCAGCGTCTGCCGGGTCTCGGGCAGCAGCTTGAGCAGCCGGCGCACCTCGGGACCGAGCCCCGCGGCCACCATCTTGTCGGCCTCCTCGAGCACCAGCACCTCGATGTGCTCGAAGTTCACCGCCTTGCGCTCGGCCAGCTCGAGCAGCCGCCCCGTGGTCGCCACCAGCACGTCCACCGGCTGCTCGCGCAGCAAGCGCTCGTTCTGCGCCAGCGGGGCGCCCGTGAACACGACGCCGATCTTGATGTCGGTGAAGCGCGCGTAGTCGCGCGCGCGCGTCTCGACGTACTGGGCCAGCTCCTTGGTGGGCACGAGGATCAGGGCGCGCAGCCGCGTCGAGGCCTCGAGCAGCCGCGCGAGGATCGGGATCAGGTACGCGCCGGTCTTGCCCGAGCCGCTCTGGGCCTGCCCGATGAGGTCGTTCCCCTGCAGGATGGTGGGGATCGCCTTGCTCTGGATCGCGGTGGGCTCGGTCAGGCCGGCCGCGCGGATGCCCTTCAGAATGGCGTTGGGAAGGCCCAGCGATGCAAAGGTCACGAATCCTCCAGGGGTGGAATCCGTCTCGATCGGGCGCAGGGCCGCGTCTGGGGTGCTGATCCAGGCCATCGCCATTACGATGCGCGGTCCGGGGCACAGGGTAGGGGCCAGACGCCTGCCGGGCAACGGCTAAGGTGAGAAAATCACAGGCGCGTCCGCTGCCGACCCGAGCGTGGGACCGGGTCGAAAACGGGGCCTCCGGCAGGCGGTTCCGGCCGGGGCTTCCGGCCCGGATCAGGCCCCTGGGCGGCCACGGGCCGGGCGTTTTGCCGGCGCCGCGCGTTTCGCACCTGCGGGCCGTGCCCGGGCGGAGCGAAGGCCCGGACGGCTGGCAGGTCGGCCGCCACCGGCCCTCGCGGCGCGGCCCTGGCAGCTGGGGCAGAAGTACGTCGAGCGCTGGCCCTGGACGATGCGCCGGATCGGGGCGCCGCAGTTGGGGCATGGCTCCCCGGCGCGATCGTAGACGCGCAGCAGGCCGCCGAACGACCCGGGCTCGCCCCACACCGTGCGGTACATGCTGAACGTGGTGCCCGCGCGCGCGATCGCCTCGTCCAGCACCTGCGTGGTCTGGGCCGCCACGCGCGCCCACGCTTCGGGCGAGAGCGCGCGCGCCGGACGGCGCGGATCGACGCCCGCGCGGTGCAGGATCTCGCTCGCGTAGATGTTGCCGACGCCGGCGATCCGCT
>DASSIN010000262.1:0-14021 GCA_035691845.1 Candidatus Eiseniibacteriota bacterium
TCCAGCAGCCGGCGCGCGCCGCGCGCGATCGCCGCCAGCTCGGCGCGGGCCGTCACGTCGCTCATCGCGACCTCCGCGTCGCGCGGCGTGCCGCCGGCAGCCGCCGCGGCGCCGAAGCGCGCGCGGCGGCCTTCCGCCCGCGCGTCATGCGACCCGCGGCTGCACGCATCTCGATCACGCGGTCGATGATGACCTCCGCCACGTCGCGCTTCGTCATCTCCGGCAGGCGCCGGACGTCACGGCGGTCGATCAACGTCACCACGTTGGTGTCGCCTCCGATCCCGGCCTCGGGCGCGTTCAGCACGATCAGATCGAGCCCCTTGGCCGCGAGCTTGGCGCGCGCGCGGCTCAACCCGCGCGAGGTCTCGAGCGCGAACCCCACGAACTGCTGTCCCCTCCTGCGATGCGCCGCCAGCCCCGCGAGGATGTCGGGATTGGGGTGCAGCTCCAGCGTGATCGGACCGGGAACGCGCTTGAGCTTCTCGCGCGCGATCCGCGCGGGACGGTAATCGGCCACCGCGGCCGCCATCACCACCACGTGCGCGCGCGCGGCCCCGGCGCCCAGCGCCTTGGCCATCTGGGCGGCGGTCGTCACCGGCACGCGTCGCACGCCCTCGGGCGGCGGCACGCTGGCCGGTCCGTGCACGAGCGTCACGTCGGCGCCGCGGTCGCGCGCGGCTTCGGCCAGCGCGAACCCCATGCGGCCACTCGAGCGGTTGGTGAGCACGCGCACCGGATCGAGCGGCTCCTCGGTGCGCCCGGCGCCGATCAGCACGCGCGCGCCGGCCAGCGAGCGCGGCCGCGCCTCCGCGCGCACGATCGCCGCCATCATCGCGTCGAGCGACGCCAGCCGGCCCGGACCCGTCAGCCCCGAGGCGAGCGGCCCCGCGTCCGGGCCGACGACGATGAAGCCGCGCGCGCGCAACGTGGCGACGTTGTCCTGGGTCGCGCGCGCGCGCCACATCTCGAGATCCATCGCCGGGCACACCACGATCGGCCGCCGGGCCGCCAGCACCACGTCGGTGACGAGGTCGGGGGTCTCGCCGTGCGCCAGCCGCGCGATCAGGTCGGCGGTGGCGGGCGCGAGCACGATCACGTCGGCCGCCTCGGCCAGGTCCACGTGCAGCACCGCGCCGCGCATGCGCGCCAGCGAGGCGGGCGGCAGCTCGAAGCGCGGATGCTGGTCGCCCCACGCCTCGGTGAGGGCCGGGTTGCCGGACAGCGCCTGGAACGTGAGCGGGGTCACGAATTCGCGCGCGGCCGGCGTCATCACCACCACCACGCCCGCGCCCTGCGCGCGCAGCGCGCGCACGAGCTCGCACGCCTTGTAGGCGGCGATGCCGCCCGAGACACCGACGACGACGGTGCGGCCGCGAAGCATCATGGCGAGGTTACGACGTCAACGGCGAAGGCACGTCCTCGTACTGGTACGGCACCTCGCCGCGGATCGTGCGCTCCAGCGCCGCCGCGGTCACCTTGCCGAGGATCGTCTCGCCGGTGCGGCGCGACCAGTCGTTCAGGCGCCGCGCCTCGCGTGCGGCCACGATGGCGAGCTCGTACTTGTTGGTGCCGGGTGGGGGAACCAGCGCTGCCAGCTTCGTCATGCGGTGCTCCTTCCGATCAGGGGGTGACGCGCAACCGTTTCACGCGCGCGCGCTCGGCGTCCACGATGGCGACCAGCCGCTGCACGGCCAGGTCGAGCACGTCGTTGACGACCAGGTAATCGTAATCCACGAACTGCGCCAACTCCCGCGGCGCGTTGGCCAGCCTGCGCTCCACCACCTCGGCCGTGTCGGTGGCGCGCGCCAGCAGCCGGCGCCGCAGGGCATCCAGCGACGGCGGCCAGATGAACGCCGATATCGCGTCGGCGCGCGCGCGGCGCACCGAGGCGCCGCCCTGCACGTCGACGTCGAGCACCACCACGCGGCCCGCGCGCACCTGCTCGTCCACGAACCGCGCCGGCGTCGCGTACAGGTGACCGTGCACCTCGGCCCATTCGAGGAACAGCCCCGCGCCGCGGCGCCGCTCGAATTCCTCGCGCGCCACGAACTCGTACTGCACGCCGTCCGATTCGCCGTCGCGCCGCGGCCGCGTGGTGGCGGAGATCGAGAACACGCACTCGCGCCGCTCGGCCACCAGCCGCTCGACCAGCGTGCCCTTGCCCGCGCCGCTCGGGCCCGACAGCACCAACAGGAACCCGCCCGGCTCGAACTTCGCCGTCGCCAGCTCTCCGGGCGCCGGTTGCGTCACCGGCTCACTCGACATTCTGCACCTGCTCCCGCACGCGCTCGATCTCCTCCTTCATCACGATCACCGCGCGCTGGGTGCTCACGTCGTTGGCCTTGGAGCCGATGGTGTTCACCTCGCGGTTCATTTCCTGCAGCAGGAAGTTGAGCTTGCGGCCGGCCAGCTCGTGGCCCTCGATCAGCGACTTGAACTGGTCGAGGTGCGCCGACAGCCGCACGCACTCCTCGGTGCAGTCGAGGCGGTCCACCATGAACGCCACCTCCTGCGCGATCCGCACCGGATCCACCTCGAGATCGCCGAGCAGCGCCTGGATGCGGCCGTGCAGCTTGTCGCGCGCCTCCTGCGGGCGCAGCGGGGCGCGCTCCACCACCACGTCGAGCTGCTCGCGCACGAGCTCGAGCCGCTTCTGCAGGTCGCGCGCCAGCGCCTCGCCCTCGCGCGCCTTCATCAGGTTCATGTTGTCGCACGCCCTGGACACCACCTCGCGCACCAGGTGCCAGGTGTCCTCGTCCGACAGCGTGTCGTGCTCCCAGGTGAACACGTCGGGCAGCGCGGCCACCGTCTTCAGGTCCACGCCCCCATCGATGCCGTAGCGCTCGCGCAGCCGGTTCAGCAGCGCCATGTAGCGGTCCACCACGTTCTCGTTCAGCCGCAGCTCCTCGCCCGTCTCGCCCACCCCGGCCCAGGTGATGGACAGGTTGAACTTGCCGCGCGAGAAGCGCTCCTGGACCAGCTGCCGGAGCTGGTCCTCGAACAGGCACACCACCTTGGGGGCGCGCAGCGTCACCTCGCAGAAGCGGTGGTTGACGGACCGGATCTCGGCGGTCATGCGCTGGCCATCGCGCTCGAGGTCGGCCGAGCCGAATCCGGTCATGCTGCGGATCATCGGGGTCTCCCTGCGGGTACGTCGGCGGGGCCGCGCGGGCGCCCAAGCGCACCCTCGCACGTGGCCTCGCAGCGTAGGCCAGCGCTCGGGCCGAAGTCAAAGCGAGAGCGCGGTTAACACGCGCCGGCGTGCGCGCGTCGTTCCACCGGTTGTCCACCGATCCGTGGGGACAAGCGCGCAACGCCGGCGCTCACGACTCCTTCGGCGGCTCGGGCTTGCGGAACAGCTGGTCGAGCTTCGCGCGCGCGTCGTCGGCCGGCGCCCGGGCGGGACCCGCCGGCTTGGCGCCGAACAGCGATTCCAGCTTCGCGCGCGCCTCGTCGGCGCGCGCGGGCGCCGCGGCCCGCGCCGCGAACGGCGCGCGCGAGTAGTAGAAGTACTCGCAGAAGTTGCGGCGCGCCTTGTCGAGCACCGGGTCGGCCATCGTCTCGGTGCACGCGTTGGAGTAGCGCGGATCGTAGTGGCGGCAGTTGATGCAGCAGCGCACATCGGCGCCGCACGCATCGCACGTGCGCTCGCGCCCGATCGGCTCCGCCAGCTCGAGCGCGGCGCCGCAGCGATGGCATTGCAGCTTCACCGCCCGAGCGTGGGCGCCACACGGCGCGGCGTCAAGCCGCGGCACGGTCCGGGCTGCGGGCCGCCACCGGTGCACGATGGCGGCCCGCGGCACGAAACGCGCGTGGCGTTCGGCCGCATGATAGCGTGCGCCCGTGAACGCCATCCCGGACGAGAACCGCCGTGATGCGCTCGTGCGCGCGCTCGAGAAGCACCGCCGCCGTCTCGAGCGCAAGCTCGAGGCCGTGCACGGCGACCTGGCGGAGTCCAGGCGCGCCCCCGAATATCGGCGCTGGGGCGAGACGCTGCTCGCCTACCTGCGCCAGGTGCCGGCCCGCGCCGAGCGCGTGAAATTGCCCGATCCCGCCGACCCCGATGCCCGCATCGAGATCCCGCTCGATGCCGACGTGACGCCGCAGGTCAACGCCGCGCGCTACTTCCGCCGCGCCGCGAAAGGCGAGCGCGGGCAGCAGGAGATCCCACCGCGGCTGGCGAAGCTCCAGACCGAGCTGCGCGGCCTGCGTGCGTTGCTGGCGCGCGCCGCCGCGCTCGATGCCGCCTCCGAGGGCGAGGCGGTGCCCGCGATCGACGCCGAGCTGGAAGCTGCCGTCGCCGCCTTGCCGGAGACCGTGCGTCGGGCGGTCGGCGCGCCCAGGCCTCCGCGCACTGCGGCGCGCACGACCGCCGGTGGGTCGGGCGCCGCGACCGGCGCGGCGGAGGCGGCCGCGGCGCCCGAGCCGCGCGCTCCGAGCGCGCGCCTCCAGCCCCGGCGCCTGAAGACGCGCGAAGGTTGGGACGTGCTGATCGGCCGCAACAACGACGGCAACGATTACCTCACGCTCCACCTCGCGCGACCCGAGGACTACTGGTTCCACGTGCACGGCGCGTCCGGCAGCCACGTCGTGCTGCGGCGCGGCAAGGGCAGGAACGAGCCATCGAAGCAGACGATCGAGGAGGTCGCCGCCTGGGCGGCGTTCTACTCGCAGGCCCGCACCGCCGGCAAGGTGCCGGTGATCGTCACGCGCAAGAAGTACGTGCGCAAGCCGCGCAAGGCGCCCGCCGGCACCGTGGTGTGCGAGCGCGAGAAGACCGTGATGGTGCGCCCGCAGGAGCCGGCGTCATGAGCTGCGAACACCGCACGTGCTGGCGGGCTCGTGCTGTGTTTTTCAGGGGTTGTCACGTGAACTCGCGCTAGCGCGAGTTCGCGCGGCGTCAGGCGCGTTGCGGCTCGCCTGCCACCGTCGGAAGGCCGGCCGCGATCCAGCCGGAGATGCCGGCCGACATCACGCGCACGTCGCGGTAGCCCATGCGTAGGGCGCGGCGCGCGGCGCGCGGGGCCCTGGAGCACATCGGATTCGAGCAGTAGAACACCAGCGTGATGTCGCGATCGGCCGGAAGATCGTCCGCCGCGAACGTGGCGTGATCGAGGCAACGCGCGGTGGGCACACACATGCGCGACGCGTCGGCCCGCGCGTTGACGTCGATCGCCACCGCCGAACCCGCGTCGAGACACTTTCGCAGCGCGTGTGGCGCGATCGTCTTCAGTCCCATGAGCGCGCGATCACGCGGCCTGCCCCCGGCGGCGCGCGATGCCGAGCTGCCACACCAGCACGATGGCGGCGACCCCGAACGTCACCAGGCTCGCGACCATCGCCGCGTCGATCGGCAGCGCAACCCACACGATCGCCAGCACGATCCCGGTGAGCACGCCGGTCCAGCCCGCCACGCGCCGGCACGCTTCGACGCGCGCCAGATCGGCATGGCGGCCGGCGGGCACCAGCACCTTCGGCAGCTCGTTGCCGGTGAACACGAGGAACGCCGCCGTCGCGAGCATCGTCACCCGCAGCGCGAGCGACCCCTGCGGATGCATGCCGAACGCGTCCGCGAGCCGCAGGCCGAGCGCGACGTCCACGATCGCGGCCGCCAGCGCCACCCCGTCCCGCACATTGCGATGCGCCCAGCCTCCGGCAGCGCGATCGGGGGTGCGCCACAACATGAACGCCATCACCGCGAGCACACCTGCCGCCGCCGCCCACGCGCCCGCGTGCCCCGGCCGCAGCACGGCATCGGCGCCGAGCAGCAACGCGCCCGTGGCCAGCAGCGCGGGCGCCAGCACCTTCGACGTCGATCGCGTCATCATGCTCCCTCCCACGCGCGTCGCTTCACGTCCCCGCGCCGGCGGCGCGCCACCGCGCGCTTCGGTCCTTCCAGCGAATGCACGAATCCCATCAATGCCTCCTCGAGCACCGACATGCGCAGCCGATACAGGATGGTGCGGCCGTTCCGTTCCGCGGCGATCAGCCCGGCCTCCTGCAGCACCGAGAAGTGCGCCGACATCGTCGGCTTGGACACCGGGAACGCCGCCGCCAGCTCCCCCGCCGTGCGCGGCCGCTCGCGCAGCAGCTGCAGCACCCGCCGCCGCGTCGGATCCGCCAGCGCCCTGAACACCTGGTTCATTGTTCAATGATTAGCTAATCATCGAACTATTGTCAAGCGGACGGGCAGTGCGTGGAGCGGAGCGAACGGTCGCCTACACCAAACCCTGCGCCAGCATGGCCTCGGCGACCTTGAGGAAGCCGGCGATGTTGGCGCCGTTCACGAGATTGCCGGGCGTGCCGTAGGCCTCGGCGGTGTCGTGGCAGTTGCGGTGGATGGCGACCATGATCTGGTGCAGGCGCGCGTCCACCTCCTCCCGCGTCCACGCCATGCGCATGCTGTTCTGCGCCATCTCGAGCCCCGAGGTGGCCACGCCGCCGGCGTTCGCCGCCTTGGCGGGGCCGTACAGCACGCCGGCGTCGAGGAAGATGCGCGTCGCCTCCAGCGTGCTCGGCATGTTGGCGCCCTCGCTCACCAGCGTGACGCCGTTGCGCACCAGGTTGCCGGCGTCGCGGGCGCCGATCTCGTTCTGCGTGGCGCTCGGGAACGCGGCCTGCGCGGGGATGTCCCACAGCGGATGGTGATCGGCGCCGGCGGTGGCGGGAATGAACCGCGCGCCGCGGAACTTGTCCGCGTATTCGCGGATGCGACCGCGGCGAACGTTCTTGAGCTCCATCACGTAGGCGAGCTTCTCGCGCGTGATGCCGGTCGAATCGTGGATCACGCCGTCCGAATCGGACAGCGTCACGGGCGTGGCGCCGAGATCGAGCAGCTTCTCGACCGTGTACTGCGCCACGTTGCCGCTGCCGGACACGAGGCACGTGCGGCCCTCCAGCGACTGACCCTTCGTCTTCAGCATCTCGGCGGCAAAGTACACGCAGCCGTAGCCGGTGGCCTCGGGCCGGATCAGCGAGCCGCCCCAGGTCACGCCCTTGCCGGTCAGCACGCCGGTGAATTCGTTGCGCATGCGCTTGTACTGGCCGAACAGGTAGCCGATCTCGCGGCCGCCCACCCCGATGTCGCCGGCGGGCACGTCGGTGTCGGGACCGATGTGGCGCGCCAGTTCGGTCATGAAGCTCTGGCAGAAGCGCATCACCTCGGCATCGGTGCGGCCCTTGGGATCGAAATCCGAGCCGCCCTTGCCGCCGCCCATCGGCAGCGTGGTGAGCGAATTCTTGAACACCTGCTCGAACGCGAGGAACTTGAGGATCCCGAGGTTGACCGAGGGGTGGAAGCGCAGCCCGCCCTTGTAGGGACCGATCGCGCTGTTCATCTCGATCCGGAACCCGCGGTTGACGTGCACGCGGCCCTTGTCGTCGGTCCACGGCACGCGGAACATCACCACGCGCTCGGGTTCGACGATGCGCTCGAGGATGCGCGCGTCGCGGTACTCGGGATGGCGGTCGAGCGCCGGCACGAGCGACTCGAACACCTCCTCCACCGCCTGATGGAACTCGGGTTCGGCGGGATTCCGCCGGCGCACGCTGTCCAGCACGTGGTGCACGTCGGCGCGCGCGCCGTTCGCACTCGTCGTGGGCGATACCCGCGTCTCAACACCGCTCATGAGCGGCTCCTTTCGTGCACCCCGTTGGACCGCGCGCGCGGCCGTGACCGAAGCGTCCGGACCTATGCCGGATCCGGACCCCTACCCTACCGCGGCCGGCAGCCGGGCTCCACGGCGGCGTTCGTCCCCCACCCGCACGGTCCACCCCGTGCGGTCGGCAAATTCCAGCAGCGGCACGGCGTACTTGCGGCTCGCGCCCGTCATTCCGCGCAGGTCGGCCACGTTCAGGCGCTCGTGCGATTCGAACCAGCGCACGAGCATGTCCCGCAAGGCTTCGATCTGCCGCGCCGTGTAGACCAGCTCCTGGTTCACCCGCACCAGCCGGTCCAGGAACACCCCGAGCGCCAGCACGTCGGCGCCGCCCTTGCCCGCGCGGGCCTGCCACTGTGGCACTTCGGGCACCAGGTAGTGCGCGGCCTCGAGCTCGCGCTCGAGGTCCTCGAGCGCCTTGAGCGCGGCGGCGGGCGGCTCCCACGGGATGTCGCCGGGCCGCACGCGCTCGCCGCGAATCTCGAGCGCGCCCTCGCCCGCCAGGACCGTGAACGCGGCGTCGAACAACGCCGGGTCCAGCAGCGCCTTGAGCGCGCTCTTCAGCTCGCCCTTGGCGATGCCGAACCGCGCCGGGTTCTGCTCCGCGAACTTCCGCACCTCGGCCTCGATCGCGCGCTGCGCCTGTTCCCAGCGCGGCTCGGGCACGAATCGGCCCGGCGCGGTGGCCACGATCTCCTCGTCGCGCGCGAGCCGCTCGAGCGCGCCCGCCACCGCGGCCTCGGGCTCGCCCAGCGCCTGCGCCAGCACCGCCGCCGTGGTCGGTCGTGTCGCGGGAGCGAGCTGCTCGAGCACGCGCGCCTCGAGGCTGCCGTGCTCGCGCACCGCGAGTCCCGCCGCGCCCGCGTGGCGTCGGCGCTTGGCCGCGTGCGGGTCGATCACGCTGCCGCCGCCCACCGTGCGCTGCGGCGAATAGCTGCGGATCACGAACCGGTCGCCGCGCGCCGCCACCGCCGGCCGCTCGAGCCGCACCTGCGCCAGCGCCGAGTGGCCGGGCGCGAGCACGTCCGTCTCCAGCAGCACGAGCCGGCCCATGATCTCGCTCGCGCCGAGATGGAACCGCACGCGCGCGTTGGCGGGCCAGTCGCGGGGATGGTCCGCCAGCAGCTCGAAGCGCACGTCGAGAATCGAGGACGGCGACAACGCCCCGGGCGTGGCCAGCCAGTCGCCGCGCGCGACGTCGTCGCGATCGACGCCGTGCAGCGCGAGCGCCGTGCGCTGGCCCGCGCGCGCCTCGTCCACGGTCTCGCCGTGCACCTGCACGCGCCGCACGCGCACCGGCGTGCCGCGCGGCAGCAGCGTCAGCGTGTCGCCCGCGCGCACCCGCCCGCGCCCCAGCGTCCCCGTCACCACGGTGCCGAAGCCCTCGACCGTGAACACGCGATCCACCGGCAGCCGCGCGAACTCGGAATCTTCGCGCGCGGGCAGCGCCGCCAGCTCGCGGTCGAGCGCCGCCAGCAATTCCGGCAACCCGGCGCCGGTGACGGCCGAGCACGGCACGATCGGCGCATCCGCGAACGGCGTGCCCGCCAGCAGCGCCTGCACCTCGGCGCGCGCCTCGGCCAGCCACTCGGCCTCGACCAGGTCCGACTTCGTCAACGCCACGACCGCGCGGCCGATGCCGAGCAGCTGGACGATCGCCAGGTGCTCGCGCGTCTGCGGCATCGGGCCCTCGTCGGCCGCGATCACGAGCAGCACCAGATCGATGCCGCCGACGCCGGCCAGCATGTTCTTGACGAACCGCTCGTGCCCGGGCACGTCCACGAGTCCGACGTGCACGCCGGCGGGCGTCACGAGCGGCGCGAAGCCCAGGTCGATCGAGATGCCGCGCTTCTTCTCCTCCGGCAGCCGATCGGTGTCCACGCCGGTGAGCCGGCGGACGAGCGCGGTCTTGCCGTGGTCGATGTGGCCCGCGGTGCCGACCACCGCGAGCCGCGCCGTGCTGCCGGGGAGGGATGGGCTCACGCCGGCATTGTAGCGAACGCCGCCCGGGATCGGCGCGGGGGGACCGGGGCCCGGACGAGTGCGCGGCGCGCGCCAGGGGGCGATGGCGAGCCCGCGTGCGGCGACGCGGGGCGGGGTCAGCGCTGCGCGCGCTCGAAGCTCACCAGCTCGCCCGCCAGCCGCCAGCCCGCGAAGCAGTGGAGCCCGACATGCACGAGCCCGGCCTCGCGGAACAGCCGCCGATAGGTCGCGGCCGGCCGCGGCTGGAACGCCTCGTCGTCGCCAACGGTCTCGTCCTCGCGCGCGAACACCTCGATGAACGCCACGCCGCCGAGCAGGCGGGCGATCGCCTTGAGGGCGACGCGCACCTCCGCGGTCGGCACGTAGTGCAGCACGTCGGAGCACACGACGAGATCGAACGGGCCGCCGAGCCTCAGGCGCGGCAGCTCGGCCAGCCGCGCGCGGCGGATGCCGCGCTCGCGGCCATAGCGCGCGACCGCGTACGCGCTGCCGTCCACGCCCACGTAGCGCAGGCCGGGACGCGCGCGCAGCAGCGGCGCGCGCCAGCGGCCCTCGCCGCAGCCGACGTCGAGCACGCTCCGGATCGGGCGCTCGAGCAGATACTCGGCCGCCGCGACCGCGAGCTGCACGCGTCGCGCCAGCACGCCGCCATGCACCACGGCGTGGCGTGGATCGCGGTACCACTTCTCGAAGTAGTGCCGGTCGTAGCGCTTGACCCGCGCGGCGCGGGCGGCTTCACGCGCGACGCGCGCCGCACGCCGCGGAGGGCGCGCGACCGGCGCCGCGGGGGCGGAACCCGTGCCGGAGGATCGCTGCGGCGCACGCGCGGACGGGCGGGCGCGCCGGCTCGTCACTCGCGGATGCGCTCGATGCTGGCGCCGAGCCCGCGCAGCTTGTCGTCCAGCGCCTCGTAGCCGCGGTCGAGATGGTAGATGCGCGAGATCGTGGTCTCGCCCTCCGCCACCAGCGCCGCCAGCGCCAGCGCGGCGCTGGCGCGGATGTCGGTCGCCATCACCGGCGCGCCCTGCAGCCGTTCGACGCCGGTGACGAGCGCCACGTTGCCCTGCACCTTGATGTCGGCGCCGAGCCGCAGCAGCTCGGGCACGTGCGTGAAGCGATCGAGGTAGATCGTGTCCTTGATGGCGCACGCACCGTCGGCCACGCTGCACACGGCCATCATCTGCGCCTGCATGTCGGTCGGGAATCCGGGATAGACCTCGGTGGTCACGTTGACGGCGGCCGGGCGCTTCGGGCCGCGGATCGTCACGGACTGGCCCTCGGGCAGCACCTCGCAGCCGGTCTCGGCCAGCTTCGCCATCGCCGCCTCCATGTGGCCGGGCGCACAGCGCTCGATGGTGATGTGCCCGCCGGTGACGGCCGCGGCCGCCAGGAACGTGGCCGCCTCGATGCGGTCGGGGATCACGTCGGTGTCGAGCGGGCGCAACGCCTTCACGCCGTGGATCACGAGCGTGCGCGAGCCGATGCCGCGGATGTCGGCGCCGCTCGCGGACAGTGCGACCGCGAGCTCGGTGATGTCGGGCTCGATCGCCACGTTGTGGAGCGTGGTCGTGCCCTCGGCCAGCGTGGCGGCCATCAGCAGCTGCGCCGTGGCGCCGACCGACACGGTCTCGAACGTGAACTCGACCCCGCGCAGCGTGACGTCGTTCCCGACGATGTAGCCGTGGTCGATGTCGAGCCGCGCGGACATCGCGTTCAGGCCTTCGAGGTGCAGGTTGACGGGACGCGGGCCCCACGCGCAGCCGCCCGGCAGCGACACGCGCGCCGCGCCGAAGCGCGCGAGCAGCGGGCCCAGCACGTAGATGCTGGCGCGCATCGTGCGCACGAGCTCGTACGGCGCCTCGACCGACCCCACGCCGCTCGTGTCCACGATGCAGGTGTGATCGCCGAAATCCACGCGCGCGCCGAGCACCTCGAGCACCTTCGCCATGGTGCGCGTGTCCGACAGTCGCGGCACGTTGCGCAGCGTGTGCCGGCCGGGCGCGAGCAGCGTCGCCGCCATCAGCGGCAGCGCAGCGTTCTTGGCGCCGCTGATCGCCACGCGTCCGGCGAGCGGACGGCCTCCGCGAATGACCAGTGCGTCCATCGAAGTGCCGGTGTCGGTGGCGGGAGTCGGGCTCGTGCGGTCGGCGACGACGTCCATGTCGCGTCTCCTCAAGGTGGGTTCGTGCCGCCGAAGCGAAGCACGCTGTGAGTGGGATGCAGGTTCGCCCGGATTATCGGCACGTGTCGCGCGCGAATCAACTGCCGATGCGCCGGCCGTCGCTCGCGCGCGGGCGGCGCGCCGCGGCGCCCGTCCGCGCGCGGCCACGGTCGTGCACGGCGCAACGTTCCCGGCGCGCGTGGGCGAAGATGCATCGCCGCACCGGGCCCGCGCGCCCCTACGCGCAGCCCCGCGCGACCAACGCGGCATGGCGGGCCCCCGAGGCACGTCGTATGCTCGCCGTGGCCGCCCACGCCACCGCCGTCCGGGAGGAGATCGAGATGCGACGGGGACTCGCCGCGATACTGCTCGCCGCCGCGCTTCATCCTGCGTTCCATGGCCGCGCGGCCGCGGCGCCCATGCCCGCCGCCCCGCCCGTCGCGCTCGCGCCCGCCCGGGCCGATTCGGTCACCCGCGCGATCCTCGCCGACCGCGCGGACACCGAGAAGTGGCTGAAGAGCGACCCCAGCTCGTACCTCGCGACCGTGCAGCGCACCGATTTCGGGACGCGGACGAGCATGACCGTGGGAAGCGCCCGCGACAACGACGTCGTGGTGGCCGGGCTCGCGCCCCATCACCTGCGCGTGACCGTGTCGGGCGACGCGTTTCACGTCGAGGCGCTCGATGCCGGCGCCACGTTCCGGCGCGACAGCGTGGCGCTGCGCGAGGGGCTGCTGCCGCCGAGCACGATCCGCGTGGACCGGTTCCGGATCCGGCTCTCGCACCAGGGCTTTCCGGCGCTGATCGTGTTCGATCCGGACAGCCCGAGGTTCCGCGAGTACAAGGGCCTGCGCTGGTACCCGGTGGATCTGTCGCTGCGGTTCGTGGCCGCGCTGACGCCGAACCCGAGGCCCGACACGGTGATCATCCTGTCCACGCGCGGCAATCGCCGGCGCGCGCTGCGCGTGGGATGGTTCGACCTGGCGGTGAAGGGCCGCCCGGTGCGGCTCGAAGCCACGCGGCTGCTGGAGCCCGGCGTCGGCGAGAACGACGTGAGCCTGTTCTTCCGCGACGCGACCACCGGCCACGAAACCTACGCGGTCGGGCGCTACGTGGATCCCCAGCGGCTGCCGGACGGCCGGTGGGTGATCGACTTCAATCAGGCCTACAACCCGGCGTGCGCGATCTCGACCCACTACAACTGCCCGATCCCGCCGCGCGAGAACGTGCTGACGGTGGCGATCCACGCGGGCGAGATGGACTCGCACTACCTGCACTGACGCCGGCCCGCCGCCGGCGATCGGGCCGGCGCGCGAGCCCCGTGGGTCAGCGTTCCTCGGCCCACTGCCGCGGCGCGATGGCGGGCCCGGCCGCGCGGCGGGCGATCACCACGCGCGGCAGGCCCGCCAGGTCGTCGTGCAGCGTGGCGCGCTCCCAGTCGCGCGCACCCTCGAGCCACGCCGCCACTTCGCGCGCGCGCGCCTCGGCCAGCTCGAGCGCGAGCAGGCCCCCGGCCACCAGATGGTCCGGCGCCTCGTCCACGATCTCGCGCAGCGCCTCGAGCCCTGTGTCGCCGGCGAACAGCGCCGCGTGTGGCTCGTGCCGCCGCACGTCGTCCGGTAGCGCGTCCCACTCGCCGGTCGCGATGTAGGGCGGATTGGAGACGATCGCCTCGAAGCGCTCGTCCGCACCCACCGCCTCGAACCAGCTCCCGAGCCGGAGCTCCACGCGTGACAGCCCGAGGGCCTCGGCGTTGGCGCGCGCGACGGCGAGCGCGGCGGCGCTGGCGTCGGTCGCCACCACACGCGCGCCGGGCACCTCGGAGGCGATCGCGAGCGCGATCGCGCCCGAGCCCGTGCCGAGATCGAGCACGCGCGGGGCGGCGAAGCGCGCGGGCTCGTCCGCGAACGCCTCGAGCACGCGCTCGACCAGCCCCTCGGTCTCCGGGCGTGGCACCAACACCGCGGGCGAGACGGCGAGGTCCAGGCTCCGGAACGCGGCGCGCCCTGTGATGTACTGCACCGGCTCGCCCGCCGCGCGGCGCGCGACCCAGCGCTCCAATGCCGCGCGCTCGCCGGGCGCGAGCGCGCGGGCGCCCGAGCGCAGCAGCTCGGCGCGCGTCACACCCAGCAGCCGGCTCGCCAGCTCTTCGGCATCGGCCTGCGGCGCGGGCGAGCCCGCGAGGCGCGCGGCCGCGTCACGCAGCACGCGGGCGACGG
>DASSIN010000263.1:0-3139 GCA_035691845.1 Candidatus Eiseniibacteriota bacterium
GCCGCGGCGCGCGCCCGCCGGGCGCGGGGGCCGGATGCGCGTCGCGCGCGGTCGTGGTCAGGCCGCGCGCGACCTCGCGCATGCTGGCGCGGTGCCGGGCCTCGAGCGCGGCGGCGTCTTCGGCGGGATCGTGCATGGAAGCATTGTGTCATGCGCCGCGCCGCCGGGCACGCGCGCGATCGGGAACGTCACGTGCGTGACATGCGCCGCGCTCGCCGCCAGGGCCCGCATGCCCTATGTTCCCGCGCATGGCGTCCCGCTCCGGGTCCATGCTGTGTCCGCACTGCGGGAAGCTGATCGGCCGCGACGAGCAGCACTGCCCGTTCTGCGGCGCGTGGAATCCCGCGCTGTACGGCGCCGCGCCCGTGCTGCAGCGGTTCTTCGGCCGCCAGCTGCACGTGGTGCCGTTCATCATCGGGCTGTGCGTGGCGCTCTACCTCGTGAGCCTGGCGCTCGAGCCGCAGGCGATCTTCGCCGGCGGCGGCGGCATCTTCAACCTGCTGTCGCCCGGCACGCGCGCGCTCTACCAGCTCGGCATGACCAACGGGCCGATGCTGCAGTCGGGCTGGTGGTGGACGCTGCTCACCGCCATCTATCTGCACGGCGGCGTTCTGCACATCCTGTTCAACATGATGTGGGTGCGGAACCTGGGTCCGGCGGTGGACGAGACCTGGGGCCCGGCGCGCGCGTTCGTGATCTTCACCGTGTCGGGCGCGGTCGGATTCCTGGTGTCGGACCTGTTCACCGGCACGCCCACGATCGGCGCCTCGGGCAGCATCTTCGGGCTGCTGGCGGCGCTGATCGTGTTCGGCCGCCGGCACGGCCACGTGCAGATGACTGGCCAGCTGTGGCAGTGGGCGATCGTGATGTTCGTGCTGGCGTTCTTCATGAGCAGCGTCAACAACTGGGCGCACGCGGGCGGGTTCCTGGGCGGCTGGCTCACCGCGTCGTTCATGCGCTCCACCGCCGAGCGGCGCGAGGGGCTGGGCATTCAGGCGTTCGCGCTGCTGCTACTGCTGGCCACGCTGGCCGGGTTCGTGCTGTCGTTCATGCGCGTTCCGGCGTGAGCGCCGCCGGTTCGCCGGGCGGATGGCAGCGCCCGCCCGGCGTGCCGGGCTCCTGCTCCTTTGATATAGTCGCCGCTTCCCGGACCGACCGGCGGCCACCCCCGACTTGGGGCCGCTCGAGCGACGCCGGCCTCTGCGACTCACCCACCCGCGGATGACCCCACCGAGCCTCATCGAACGCATCGCCGGCCAGCCGCTGGACGCGTTCTCCGCGCTGCCCCCGGAGCAGCGCGCGAGCGCGATTCACGCGGGCGTCCCCGACCTGCACCTGTTCTTCGACGCCGGGGCGCCGCTGGGGGGCCGCAACGCGCCGGCGCGCACGCTCGGCCTCGCCGCCTCGCTCGAAGCCGCGATCGCGGCCGAGCCCGGCGACCATGCGGCGCTGGCCGAACGCATCGTCACCGACGCGCTGCTGCGGGGCGAGGCCGCGCACGACCAGAACGTGTATCTGGGCCCGCTGTTCACGCGCCGGCTGACGCGCGCGGTGCCGGACCTGATGTTCCAGCCCTGCTCGCCCGGCGAAGTCGCCGCCGCGCTGGCGTGGGCGCGCGAGCACAGGCTGCCGGTGGCGTTGCGCGGCGCGGCCACCACCGCGATGGGGGGCGCGATCGCCAACGACGCCGGGCTCGCGCTCGACTTCGCGCGGCTGGACGCGATCGAGCTCGATCCCATGAACGGCACGGTGGTGGTGGGCGCCGGAGCGCGGATGCGCGCGATCCACACCCGGCTGGCGGCCGCGGGACGGGCGCTGCCGGTCTATCCCTCCAACCTGGGCGGCACGTTCGCGGGCTGGTTCGCGACCGGCGGCATCGGCATGAACGCGTTCGCCCGCGGGCGCGCGCGCGACATCGTGCTGTCGGCCGACGTGCTGCTGCCGAACGGCGTGCACGCGCGCTTCCACGGCGACGGGCGGCTCGACGTGCACGAGCAGGGCCGCCGCCACGAGCTGTCGGCGGCCGATGCGCCCGGCTGGTTCCGCGGCCACCAGCTCGAGCCGCTCATCCTCGACGACCTGGCCGGCAGCGAGGGCACGCTGGGCGCGATCCTGCAGCTCACGCTGCGCACCGAGCCGCGCCCCGAGCTGGGCGCGTTCCTGATCGCCTACGACAGCGACGAAGCCGCGCTCCAGGCCGCGAGCTGGATCGTGGCCGCCGTGCGCGAGCGGCGATTCGCGGCGCCGGCCAACTTGAAGCTGCTGTCGGGCGACCATCTCGCGCACGTGCGGCGCGTGTGGGAGGACGAGGCCGCGCAGAGCTGGCGGCGCCATCCGGGTGCGCTGGCGGCGGGCGAGGGGATGCCGTGGACGCGCATCGCCGGTCCGGCCGAGCTGGGCGCCGACGTGGCGCGCGATCCCGGGCAATCGGCGGCCTATCTGTTCGTGGACTTCCTCGACCTGGCGGCGGCGCGCGCGTTCGCGGCCGAGCTGACGGCGCGCCGCGAGACGCACGTCGTGCTGGGCGAGGACAGCGTGCGGTTCGCGGCCGAGCGATTCCGCCCGCAGCAGACCAAGCGCCTGGGCCCCGGGCTCGTGGCGGCCGAGATCCTGCTGCCGTTCGCCGAGGTGCTGCGGTTCCTGCCGCGCGCGCAGACGATCGCCGCGCGCGCGGGCAAGACGCTCGACGCCGAGGTGTACGTGCTCGCCGACGGCGAGGCGCTGACGATCGCCGCGCTGATGACCGACCATCGCCGGCTGGGCTACCTGGTGGACCTGATCGCGGCGCCGGTGATGGTGGACCTGGCGATGCGCGAGCACGGCGGGCGGCCGTACGTGCTCGGCCGCTGGCAGGCGGCATGGGGCCGGCGCACGATCGGGGCCGAAACGTTCGCACGCCTGCAGCGCGCGCGTCACGCGCTCGATCCCTTCCACTGCGTCAACCGCGGCGTGCGCTACGGGCTCGAGCTCCGGGGCGTGCTCGGCAGCGTGATGCGCGCCACGTTCGCGCCCGGCATGCGGCTGGCGCGCGAGCTGTTCAACTTCCCGCTGCTGGCGCCCGCCGTGCGCGCGCTGCTCGACCGCTTCCCCGGACCCGCGCACGGCCGCGGCGCGCCGGCCGAGGTCGGCGCCGCGTTCC
>DASSIN010000264.1:0-26825 GCA_035691845.1 Candidatus Eiseniibacteriota bacterium
GCGCGGCGGCGGCGCCGGCGCGCGCGCCGAGCAGGGCGGCTTCCGCGCCGCGCGCGCGCACCGGCGTGGGCGCCACGCTGCCCCACGCCAGACGCACGTGGTCGATGCGCCCGCGGCGGTCGAGCGCCAGCGTTCCTGCGAACACCACCTTCGAGATGCTCTGCGCGCGGCGCGTGCCGACCTTGCGGAACAACGACCGCGCGCGCGGCGGTGGCGGCGGCAGCTCGATGGCGACGATCAGCTCGTCCGGCGCGACGACGGTGCGCCGATAGCCGGTGTAGAAACCGTCGAACGGCACCACGCGCGCGCCCCGCACCGAGGCGAGCCGGATGCGCGCGTCCAGGGCCAGCAGCGCGGGCAGCGAATCCCCGGCCGGCGAAGCATTGCCGATGTTGCCCGCCAGCGTGGCGCGGTTCTGGATCTGCACGGCGCCGATCTCGGCCGCCGCCGCGACCAGCGACGGGTGACGGCGGCGCAGCACCGGATGACGGCGGATGTCGGTGAACGTGGTCGTGGCGCCGATGGTGATGCCCCGACCGGTCGCGCGCACGCCGCGCAGTACGTCGAGCCGCGACAGGTCGAGGAAGCGCCCGGCCTCGAGCGTGCCGGCGTTCAGGTACACGAACAGATCGGTGCCACCGGCGAGCGGGACGGGCGGCGCGCCGTCGCCCTGGGCCAGCGCGGCCAGCGCAGAATCGAGCGTGCGCGGCCGCACGACCTCGAGCGTGGAGAGCGCGGCGCGCATCGGTCAGCGCGCCGCGCCCGATTTCGCGCGCGCGGCGGCGCGCACGGCGTCCACGATCTTCTGGTAGCCGGTGCAGCGGCACAGGTTCCCGGCCAGCGCCTCGCGCACCGCGTCCTCGCGCGGCACGCCGCGCGTCCGCTGCAGCAGCGCGTGCGCGGCGATCAGCATGCCGGGCGTGCAGATCCCGCACTGGGCGCCGCCCAGCTCCACGAACGCCTGCTGCAGCGCGCCGAGCCGCGGGCCGCGCGCCAGGCCTTCGACGGTGACGATGCGTGCGCCCTGGGCGTGCACGGCGGGCACCAGGCACGCGTTCACCACCGCGCCGTTCATGCTCACCGTGCATGCGCCGCACTCGCCCTCGCCGCAGCCCTCCTTGGTGCCGGGCAGCGCGAGGTCCTCGCGCAGCACGTCCAGCAGCCGCTTCATCGGCGGCACGCGCACGCGGCGCGCGCGGCCGTTGACCGTGAGCGTGAGCGCGACCGTGCTCACGCGCGCGCCCCCGCGCGCGCCGGCGCGTCGGCCTCGCGGCGGGCCAGCGCGGCCAGCAGCCGTTCGGGCGTCACCGGGATCTCGCTCACGCGCACGCCGGTGGCGTGCGCGATCGCCTCGACCACGGCCGGCGCGGGCGCGTCCATCGGCAGCTCGCCCACGCCCTTGGCCCCGAACGGCCCGCGCGCGTACGGGATCCCGAGCAGCACGGTCTGGATCGGCGGCGCGTCCACCGCGGTCGGGATGATGTAGTTCGTGAGCTGGTGGTTCCACACGCGCCCGTCCTTCCAGCGCACGTCCTCGAGCAGCGCCCAGCCGAGCCCCTGCAGCGTGCCGCCTTCGATCTGACCGGCGGCGAGCACCGGATGAATGGCGCGCCCGATCTCCTGCGCGGTGAGCACGCGCACGACGCGCGTCTCGCCCGTGTCCAGGTCCACCTCCACCTCGACCGCGATGCCGGCGTACGAGAACACGCCATAGGCGTCGCCGCGATAGTGGTCGTCGTCCCACGCGATCCCGGGCGGCGGCTGGTAGCGGCGCGCGATCGCGAGCGGTCCGCGCGTCGCGAGCCAGCGGCGTGCGACGCGGCGGAAGGCGTGCTCGCCTTCGATCGTGCATCCGGCGAACGCCTCGAGCTGCTCGCGCATGGCCGCGGCGCAGCGCTCGAGCAGCCCGCCCACCACCATCACGGTGCGCGACGCCACGGTCGGGCCGCTGTCCGGCACCTGCGCGGTGTCGGCGTCGTTCACGTGCACGCGCTCGGGGCGAATGCCGAGCGTCTCGCCCACCAGCTGCGCGAACGAGGTGATGGTGCCCTGCCCGATTTCGGTGTTGGCGGTCAGAATGCGCGGCCAGCCGTCGGGGGCGAGATCGAGCGCGGCGAGCGATGCGAGCTTCACCTCGCCCGAGCCGGTGAAGCCGGCGCCGTGCCACACCAGCGCGAGCCCGATGCCGCGCCGCAGCCGGCGGCCACCGGCCGCGAACCGGCCGGCGCGCTCGGCGCGCGCCGCGGCGGCGTTGGCGCGCGACAGCGCGCGCCGCACGCGCGGCCACTGCACGCGCCGCGCGGTCTCCTCCAGCGCCAGCTTCGCCCCCACGCTCTCGCGCAGCACCTGGCCGGTGGGCGTCACGTCGCCCTCGTCGTAGGCGTTGCGCCGCCGCAGCGCGAGCGGATCGAGCCCCAGCGCCTCCGCCAGGCGGTCCATGTGGCACTCGGCCGCGAACTGCGTCTGCGGCGCCCCGAACCCGCGGAACGCGCCGTTCGGCGGCGTGTTGGTGGCCACCCCGCGCGCGCGGATGCGCACGTTCGGGCAGCGGTACGGACCCGCGGCGTGGATCGCGCCGCGCGACAGCACCACCGGCGTCAGCGTCTCGTACGCGCCGCCGTCCATCACCACGTCCGACTCCCACGCCAGCAGCGTGCCGTCGCGCGTGACGCCGGCGCGCACGCGCGTCACCGCCGGATGCCGCTTGGTGGTGGCGGCGATGTCCTCCAGCCGGTCGTACACGATCTTCGCCGGACGGCCCGACTTCCACGCCAGCAGCGCGGCGTGGCCGCCGATCATGGACGGATACTCCTCCTTGCCGCCGAACCCGCCGCCCGTCACCGTCTGCACCACGCGCACGCGTTCGGGCGGCAGCGCGAACATGCGCTCGAGCGCGCGCTGCACGTAGTACGGGCACTGCAGCGAGCCGCGCACGGTGAGCACGCCGTCCGCCACCTCGGCCAGCATGCCGTTGGTCTCGATGTAGAGCTGCTCCTGATGGCCGCAGTGGTAGCGGGCCTCGAGCACGTGGTCGGCCGCGGCGAACCCGGCGTCCACGTCGCCGCGTGCGATCACGATCTCCTTGTACACGTTGTCGTCGCCGTGAATCACCGCCGTGCGCGCCAGCGCATCCTCCACCGTCAGCACGGGCGGCAGCGGCTCGATGTCGAGCGTCACCGCGCGGCGCGCGGCCTCGGCGCGCTCGGGATCCGCGTGCGCCACGAGCAGCACCGGCTCGTCGGCGTGGCGGATGTCGCGCGCCGCCAGCAGCGGCTGGTCGTCGGCGATCAGCGCCACCACGTTCTCGCCCGGGATGTCCCGGTGGTCGGCGACCACGACGTCGCGCCAGTCGAACGCCGGATCGAGCCGCACGCCGCGCACGATGCCGCGCGCCACCGTCGAGCGCACCGTGCGTCCGTGCAGCACGCCGGGAACGACGATGTCGTCGATGTAGCGGGCGCGCCCCGTCACCTTGTCGGCCGCCTCGCGCCGGGGCGGACTCGTGCCGACGGTCGCGAAACGCGCGCGCGGGCGCGCGCCGGTGCGGGTACGGGTCGCCATCGTGCGAGTCTACGCGGCGGCGCCGCGCGCGATCAACGCCGGCACGCGGGCGTCTCCGCGTCGAGACGTCACCGGCCGTGCGCGGATCCAGCGCGCTACGCGTGCCACAGGATGCCACCGTCGAGCTGGGCGAGCCGCGTGCAGCCGAGCAGCGACATCGCCTGCTTCAGCTCGCGCACCAGCGTGGCCAGCACGTCGCGCACGCCGGTCTCGCCCGCCACCGCGAGCCCCCACAGCACCGGGCGGCCCACCAGCACGGCGCGCGCCCCGAGCGCCAGCGCCTTGGCCACGTCGGTGCCGCGGCGGATGCCGCCGTCCATCAGCACCGGGATCCTGTCCGCCACCGCCTCGGCCACGCGCGGCAGCGCCTCGAGCGCGGCGGGCACGGTGTCGAGGTTGCGGCCGCCGTGGTTCGACACGATCACGCCGTCGGCCGCGCCGTCGGCGGCGATGCCGGCGTCGTCCGGCGACAGCACGCCCTTCAGCACGATCGGCAGGCGGGTGACGCCGCGCAGCCAGTGCAGCGTGTGCCAGTCGAGCGTGGGATCGAGCAGCGAGGCGTACACGCCCTCGTCGTCCTGGCGGTGCGCGAGCACGCTGCGCGCGGCGGGGAAGTTGGCGATCGTGAGCCCCTCGGGCAGCGCGAACCCGATGCGGTGCTCGCGGTCGCGCGCGCCGAGCACCGGCGTGTCCACGGTGACGACGATGGCGCGGCAGCCGGCCGCCTCGGCGCGCTGCACCAGCGCGCGCGTCGCCTCGCGGTCGCGCTGCACGTAGAGCTGGAACCACACGCCACCCGGATGCAGCGCGACGACGTCCTCGAGCCGCGTGTTCGCGAACGAGCTCAACGTCAGCACGGCGTGCGCCGCGGCCGCGCCGCGCGCGGTCGCGCGCTCGGCGTCGGGGTGGAACAGGCCGTGGTAGCCGGTGGGCGCCACCAGCACCGGGTGCGCGAGCCGCTGGCCCAGCAGCTCGAGCGAGGTGTCGAGCGCGCTCACGTCGCGCAGCACGCGCGGATGCAGGGACAGCGCCTCGAACGCGGCGCGGTTGGCGCGCAGCGTGTGCTCGTCGGCGGCGCCGGAATCGAGGTATTCCCATGCGGCCACCGTCAGCTTCGCCCGCGCCTCGGCCGCGAACTCGGCCAGCGTGAGCGGCACCGCGGCGTTCGTGGGCTCGGCGGTCACAGCGTCACGTCGCGGTGCACGTTCTTGTAGTAGATGTAGCGCGCCGGCTCGCCGCCCGCGGCGTAGAACGACTGCGGGCACCACGGGCCCATCCAGATGAAGTCGTGGGTGCGCGCCTCGACCCAGCGGTCGCCGAGGAAGTACACGCCCTGCCCCTGCAGGAAGAACAGCCCGTGCTCCATGACGTGGGTCTCGGTGACGGGCAGCGCCTTGCCGGGCGGAAACGTGAAGATGTTCATCGCCATGTCCCACGCGGGATCGGGCGGCAGCAGCGACTTCAGGATCACGCCCTCGATCCCCATGTAGGGTTCGCCCGGCACGTCGTGCTCGTTGCCGACCACCTCGTGCGGCGGGAACGGACCGAACGGCTCGTACGCCTTCTTGAGCCACAGCAGCGAGGCGGGCGTGCGCGCGTGCACGCCGTAGCGCGCGCCGGGCGGCAGGTAGGCGAAGCCGCCGGGCGCCAGGTCGTGGCCGAGGCCGTTCAGGTCGAGCTGCACCTCGCCCGACAGCACGAAGAAGAATCCCTGCACGTGCGGCGCGAGCGCGGCGCGGCTGCCGCCGCCGTCCAGCAGATCGAGCCGATACTGCGCGAAGCGCGCGCCCAGCGCGGGCGCGGCCAGGATGCGCGCCGCGCACCCGTTCCACTCCGGCAGCACGCTCTCGGGGATGCCTTCCGGCGGGAGCAGCGCCCAGTTCCGCTCCACCACCGCGCGGCTGCCGACCAGATCGTGTGGCGTCATGCTCGCGGCTCCTCGGATTCGACCACGCGGCGTGGCGTCGGCGCGCGCTCGCGCTCGCGCCGGCGTTCAACGTAGAGTGGGCGCCCACCCTGGAGATGGCCATGACCCCGGCACGCACCCGCACCGTTCCCGACGTGTTCGCGCGGCTCACCGAAGCGAACCGGCGCATCGCGACAGCCTACCCCGGCGAGCGCGGCAACCGCCAGCCCGTGCACACCGTGTACGGCGGGGCGCATCTGTTCACGCACGACATCGCCCACAAGCTGGGCGCCGCGGCGCTGCGGTCGCTGCAGGAGTTCGCGCCCGAGTTCGGCACGTTCGCGCGCGCCATCGGGCTCGCCGGGCACGAGACCGTGCCGCACGGGCTCGACGATCTGGCCGAGATGCGCCGGCGGCTGGCGGAGGATCCCGAGCGCGTGCACCGCGAACACCGCGCCGCGTGGCTCGCGCACACCGTGTACCAGCGCGTGATCACGAAGCTCGAGAGCGAGCCGGTCGAGGACTATCGCATCGACTTCGAGGACGGCTACGGCTACCGCTCCGACGACGAGGAGGACCACCACGCCGCCGAGGCGGGCCGCGCCGTGGCGAACGGGGTGGCGCAGCGCACGCTGCCGCCGTTCATTGGCATCCGCATCAAGCCGTTCACCGAGGAGCTGGGCGAGCGCAGCCTGCGCACGCTCGAGCGGTTCGTCGACGCGCTGGCCGCGACCGAGGGCACGCTGCCGCCCAACTTCGTGGTGACGCTGCCCAAGATCACCGCGCCCGAGCAGGTCGAGACGCTGGTCGAGGTGCTGGAGCTGATCGAGGCCACCCACCAGCTGCCGCCCGGCGCGATCATGATCGAGCTGATGATCGAGACGCCGCAGTCGGTGCTGGGCGTGGACGGCCGCGTGGCCCTGCCCGCGCTGGTCGCGGCCGCGCGCGGACGCTGCCGCGGCGCGCACTTCGGCACGTACGACTACACCGCCGGGCTGTCGATCACGGCGCAATACCAGCAACCGCAGCACCCGGCGTGCGATTTCGCCCGCCACGTCGTGCAGGTGGCGCTGGCCGGCACCGGCGTGACGATCTCGGACGGCGCCACCACGGTGATGCCCGTGCCCGTGCACCGCGCCGCGGCCGGCGCGACGCTGAGCCCCGAGCAGATCGAGGACAACGTGCGCGCCGTGCACCACGCGTGGCGCGCGCACTACGAGGACGTGCGCAGCTCGCTGCGGAACGCGTACTACCAGGGCTGGGACCTCAATCCCGCGCAGCTTCCCACGCGCTACGCCGCAGTGTTCGCGTTCTTCCTCGAGGCGCGCGCCGAGGCGGCGGAGCGGCTGCGCCGGTTCGTGGACAACGCCGCGCAGGCCACGCGGCTCGGCACCATCTTCGACGACGCCGCCACCGGCCAGGGGCTGCTCAACTTCTTCATGCGCGGCATCAACTGCGGCGCGCTGACGGAGGAGGAGGCGCTGGCGACCGGCCTCACGCTCGCCGAGCTGCGCAGCCGCTCGTTCGTGAAGATCATGGCGGCGCGCCGCGCGAACGGTTGAACCCCCCGCGCGCCGCACTGTCCGATCGGCAGCGGCCTGACAGCCTGACAGCCCGCACGCGGCCGTCCGTTCGCGCTGCGGCCCCGCGCGAGGCGCGCTGCGCCGCCGGAACGATCCATGCACGCTGTCGCCGGCGTCAGCGTTCCCCCACGCGGAGCGGAACATGTCGTCGGCCCTGTTCGAGTTCATGCCCTATGGCGCGCCCGAGCTGATCGAGGGCGGCCCGCGCCGGCTCGCGCGCGCCACGACGGCGAGCATCGCGGGGGCGGCGTGCGTGTTCTTCGCGGTGCTCGGCTGGTCGGTGTTGCGTCCCGCGCACGAGGAGATCGTGCGCACGGTGATCGTGCCCTATCGCGAGCTGGCCGCCCCGCCGCCGCTCACCGACGCCGTCGCGCCGCCGCCGATCGCGATCGTGGCGCCCGCCGCCGCGCCGACCATGGGCGTGCCGGTGCCGGTGCCCGACGCGCAGGTGGCCCCCGAGCAGACCATCGCCTCGCAGCAGGAGATCGCGCAGCACAGCGCGGTTGCCGGCGGAACCGGCGATCAGCAGGGGGTGGTGGTGGCGCCGCCGGCCGAGGACGAGCTGCCCAAGCTCGGCGAGTTCGTGTACGTCGACGAGCTGCCCGAGCTCGTCACCGACGCCGCACCGCAGTATCCCGAGCTGGCGCGCGAGGGCAACGTCGAAGGCGACGTGCTGCTGCGGGTGCTGGTCGGCAAGAACGGCCACGTGCTCGACGTGCACGTGGAGAAGTCGATCCCGATGCTCGACCCGGCCGCCGTGGCCGCTGCGCGGCAATGGGTGTTCAAGCCCGCGCTGTGCAACAACCATCCGGTGGCCGTGTGGATCGCACGCCCGGTGCGGTTCCGGCTCGCGCTCAAGTGAGCCGGGCGAATCGCGGCGGCACGAGGAGGCGATCATGAAGAATCCCGGCAGGACGCCGCCGTTCCGTGGGCCGGACGGCGCGATCGTCCCGGGCAGCATCGCCGAGACCGCGTACCTGCGGATCGGCGGGCTCGACCAGTGGGTGATGATGCGCGGCGCGAACGCCGCCAACCCGCCCGTGATCCATCTGCACGGCGGGCCGGGGCTGTCCGAGTGGCCGTTCTTCCGCCACTACAACGCGCCGCTCGAGCACGCGTTCACCGTCGTGTCGTGGGACCAGCGCGGCGCGTCCCGGTCGTTCGATCCCGCCATTCCCCGCGCGACCATGACGGTCGAGCAGTTCGTGTCGGACCTGGACGAGCTGGTGGACGCCGTGTGCGCGCGCCTCGGCCAGCCACGCGTGATCATGTTCGGGCACTCGTGGGGATCCGCGTTCGGCGCGCTGTACGCCGCGCGCTTTCCCGACAAGGTGGCCGCGTACGTCGGCAGCGGACAAGTCGGCGATTGGGCGAGGGGCGAGGCGCTGTCGTACGCGTACGTGCTGGCCGAAGCGCGGCGGCAGCGGAACCGCAGGGCCGAGCGGGATCTGCTCGCCATCGGCCCGCCGCCCCACACCGCCGCGCGTGTGTGGACGCAGCGCATCTGGCTGATGCGCATGCAGGGGGAGTTGAGCCCGCGCATGCTGTGGCGGAACGCGCGCGTGCTGCTGCTCGAGCCGGAATCGTCGCTGCTCGGCCTGCGCGACTTCTCGCGCGGGCTCCAGTTCTCGATGGACGCGATGTGGACCGAGGTGACGAGGCTCAACCTGCTGGAGCGCGCGCCCGCGCTGCGCATGCCGGCGTTCTTCTTCATCGGCCGCCACGACCACTACGTGCCGCCCGAGACCAGCGTTGCCTACTTCGAAGCGCTGCAGGCGCCCGCGAAGCAGTGGGTGTGGTTCGAGCGCTCGGGCCACGAGCCGTTCGTGGACGAGCCGGAGAAGTTCAACACCGAGATGATCCGGCGCGTGCGCCCGGTGTGGGACCTGGCACCCGCGACTCCGGGCGCCGCGGCCAGCGATGCGATGGAGCCGGTCCCGGTCAGTGCAGCGTGAACTTGACCGGGATCGTCACCCATACGGAGATCGGCTGGCCCTTGCTGCGCGCCGGCTTGAATTCCCATTTCCGCACGCACGTCAGCGCCGCCTCGTCGAGCCCCGGGATCGAGTGCGCGATGCGCGTGTCCTGGACGTGGCCGTCGCGCCCCACCAGCGCCTGAACGATCACGGTGCCCTGGATGCCGTCCGCGCGCGCCGCCTGCGGATACTGCGGCGGAACCTTGAGGATGGCCTCCGGCAGCTCGTCGACGTACACGTAATCCCCGTAGGCAGGTCCGTCCGCGGGCTGCCGCTCGCGCACCCACGTCATCTGCTCGGTGCGCCCGATGGCTCCGTCCCGGAACGTGTCCACCACGTGCCACGCGCCGGTGGAGTCCAGCGTCGCCTGCTCCTCGCCCGCGACGGCGGGGGCATCGGACTTGCGGAGCAGGCCCCGGTAGTGCCCGCGGTCGTAGAACCCCACGCTCTCGAAACCGTCCGAACGCTCGACGTGGCAGATCCGATCGGTGAGGAACGAAACCGTGACGGTGGCGTCACGATCCTGGATGCGCCACGCGCCCTCGAACGCCGTGTTGCCCGCGCCGGCCACCGACGCCACCAGCATGCCCGCCACCGCCAGCCAGGCTCGCGTCATGATCAGCTCCCCCGATACGTGCTGTAGCCGAACGGGCTCAACAGCAGCGGGACGTGGTAGTGCTGGTTCGGGTCGCGCACCTCGAACGTGATCTGGACCTCGGGGAAGAACGGCACCCCGCCGTCGCTGCGGAAGTACTCGGTGGTGTCGAACGTCAGCCGGTAGTGGCCGGCGTCCAGCGCGGCGCCGGCGGCGAGCAGTTCGCGCGCGCGGCCGTCGGCGTCGGTGGTCTTCTCGGTCAGCTTCACCCACCCGCGATCGGGCCGGTGGATCTCCAACGTCACCGGCATGCCGTGCGCGGGCCGGCCGGTGCCCAGATCCAGCACGTGCGTCGTGATGGCGCTCATTCCTCCTCCAGCAGCTTCGCCAGCCGAAGCCGCGTGATCTTTCGCTGCTCATCGGCCGCGATGGCCAGCTCGCGTTCGGGATCGTTGCACAGCCGCGCATTCAGGCGCGACAGCATCTCGCGGGCGCCGAGCCCGGTCGCGCACACGATGAAGACGTAGCCGAAGCGCGCTTCGTACGCGCGGTTCCCCTCCGCCAGGGCATCGAGCGTCCCGGGCGCGGCCGTGGCGGCGCCCCGCTGCTCGTCGGCCGCCCACGCCGTGGTCGAAGCGAACCGGCGCTCGAGCGCGGCGCGATCGCCGATGCGCGGATGGTGCGCGAACGCCTGGCGCCAGTCGTCGGGGCCGAGCGCGTCGGCCGCGCGCTCGGCGGCGGCGAACAGCGCGTCGCGATCCGCGTACGGCCGCGCCGCCAGCATCGCGCCGACCCAGCGCGAGGCGCCGCAGCAGCGCGCGAGCCCGGCCCGGGCGGCGTCATCGGGCAGCGCGTTCAGGGATTCGATGCGCACGCGGGGCAGGGTAGCAACTGGCGCCGCATCCGTCGCGGCGCCGGCCGGGCCGGCCCGCCCGTCAGCGCGGCGGGCGCTCCGCCACCCGTCGCGCCAGCGCCACCAGGAACCGGTAGCCGGCCACGAGCTGATCGGGCGCGGTGGACTCGTCGGGCGAGTGGCTGATGCCGCCGCGGCTCGGCACGAACAGCATCAGCGCCGGGACGCCGGCGCGCGCGAACACCATCGTGTCGTGCGCGGCGCCGCTCGCCATGCGCCGGTGCGGGACGCCCAGCTGCTGCGCCAGATCCAGCGCGGTGGCGGCCAGCTCCGGCGACAGTGACGTGGGCTCCTGCCCCGACGCGTCGCCCGACTCCACGTGCACGCGCCGGCGCGCCGCGATCGCGCGGCAGCGCGCCAGCAGCTCGGCCGCCAGCGCCTCGAGCCGCGCGGCGTCCACGTGGCGCACCTCGACCCCGAGCGTGCAGTGGCCGGGCACCACGTTGTAGAGCCCGGGCTCGGGCACGAGCACGCCGGCAGTGGCGACGGCGGGCTCATTGGCGTCGCGGCCGAGCGCCTCGACGGCGAGCACCATCTCGGCGGCGGCGGCGAGCGCATCGCGGCGCATGCGCATCGGCGTGGTGCCGGAGTGACGCGCCTCGCCCGCGACGTCGAGCCGCATGCGCCGATAGCCGGCGATGTGCTCGACGATGCCGAGCGCGAGCCCTTCGCGCTCCAGCACCGGGCCCTGCTCGATGTGGATCTCGAGCGTGGCGCGCGGCGCGAACGGCGGCGCGAACGGATGTGCGTCGTCCTCGATCGCGACCGCGCAGCCGCGCGCGCGGGCGCCCTCGAGCGCGGCGCGCCAGGTGATGCCGCGCTCGTCGGCGATCGCGTCCAGCTCGCCCGCTTCGGCCTGGCCGATCAGGCTGCGCGCGCCCATCAGCGCGCCGGGGAACCGGCTCTCCTCCTCCTCGCACGTGGCGAACCCGACCACGGGCAGCCGGCCGGCCCCGCGCAGCTCCGCCACCAGCAGGAATCCGCACGCCAGGCCGTAGGCGCCGTCGAGGCGGCCGCCGTGCACGACGGAGTCGAGATGCGAGCCGACGAGCAGCGCGGGCGCGTGCGGGGGGACGTCCAGGCCGTGGAACAGCAGGTTGCCGGCCGCATCGGGCGTGGCGGCGAAGCCGAGCATGCGCGCCTGGCGCTGCAGCCAGGCGTGGGCGTCGCACCACGCGTCGTCGTACGCGCGGCGCGTGACGCCGGGGCCCTCCGCGCTGAAGCCGGCGAGCGCGTCGAGAAATGGGATCAGCCCCGCGGCCGTGACGGGCTCGGTCACCACGGGCGGCACGTTACCACGCGCGGCCGCGCGCGCGTCACACCATTGCGCCCGCGGGGAGCGCGAGTCCCGCGCTCGGGAACACGCGCTCGCCGCGCAGCCAGGTCTCGAGCACGCGGCCGCGCAGCATCCGGCCGGCGTAGGGCGTGAGCGGGTGGCGCTGGTGGAGCGCCGCCTCCTCCACGCGCCAGCCGGCGTCGGGATCGAACACCACGAAATCGGCGTCGTGACCGGGCGCGAGCGCGCCCTTCCCCGCCAGGCCCGCCAGCCGCGCCGGCGCGGCACTCATCCACTCGACGATGCGCTCGATCCCGATGCCGCGCGCGGCGGCGCCGGTGTGCACCACCGCCAGCGACAGCTCGAGCGAGGCGATCCCGCCCCACGCGCGATCGAACCGCCCGGCGTCGCGACGCCTGAGCTCGGGTGGGCACGGCGAATGGTCGGAGGCGATCAGCGACAGCTCGCCACGCAGCAGCGCCTGCCACAGCTCCTCGCGCTCCTCCGCATCGCGGATCGGCGGCGCGCACTTGTATTCGGTGGCGCCGAACGGAATGTCCTCGACCGCGAACGTCAGATAGTGCGGGCAGGTCTCGCCGGTGACGCGGCCGTCGCGCGCCGCCCTCGCCACCTCGCGCGCCCCCTCGCCCGATGACACGTGCACGACGTGCACGCGGGCTTGGGTGTCGCTCGCCAGCTTCGCCAACGCCGCGATCGCGTCGGTCTCGGCCCGTGCCGGGCGCGACAGCAGCCACGTGGCGGGCAGCGTCCAGTCGGCATCCGCGAGCCGCGCCACCGCGGCGTCGAGATGGCGCGGAAGCTCGGCGTGCACCAGCAGCGGCCGATCGAGTCCGGCGATCACCGGCAGCGCGCGCGCCAGGTCGTCGACGCTCACGTGCGCGAACTCCGGAACGCCGGACGGCGACATGAACGCCTTGAAGCCCCGCACGCCCGCGGCGGCCAGCGCCGCCAGCTCGCCCGCGTTCCCCGGCACGACGCCGCCCCAGAACGCCACGTCCACGTGGCACCGTCCGCGCGCGGCCGCGCGCTTCGCCTCCAGCGCCGCCACGCACGTGACGGCGGGAATGCTGTTGAGCGGCATGTCCACGATCGCGGTGATGCCGCCCGCGGCCGCGGCGCGCGTGGCGCTCGCGAACCCCTCCCACTGCGTGCGGCCGGGCTCGTTGACGTGCACGTGGGAATCCACGAGCCCCGGCAGCACGACGCCGCGCGCGCCGAGCGGGGCGGCGTCCGGCGCGTCGCGCGCGTCGCGCACCTCGGCGATGCGCCCGTCGCGCACGCCGAACGCCACGTTCGCGCGCACGCCGTCGGGCAGCACCGCGTGCGTGGCGGAGAACCAGCGCAACGCTGCGCCTGGCGCGGGCGGGGTCATGATGCGTACCGTGCGGCACGCCGACCACGCCTCGCAAGCCGCCGGACGCGGATCCGTGGATCGCGGACGGGAGATCGGGCGTATCGTGGGCGCTCCGGAAAGGAGCAAGCTCATGAATCCCAGCGAACGACATACCGCTTCCGCAGTCGATCCGAACCAGTCCGCAGCCGGACACGACGCCATCGCCCGGGGCCTGTGGGGTGTGCGTTATCAGGTGAAGGACGTGGCCCGCTCGATCGAGTTCTACACGCGGCGGCTCGGCTTCCATCTGGATCAGCAGCATCTGCCCGCATTCGGCCAGGTGTCGATCGAAGGGTTGAAGCTGATCCTGAGCGGGCCGGGCGCTTCGGGATCGCGTCCCATGCCCGACGGTCGAAGCCAGGAGCCAGGCGGATGGAACCGGGTCGTGCTCCACGTCACCGATCTTCCCGCCCGGATCGAAGCGCTCACGCGGGCGGGGCTGTCGTTTCGCAATCGGATGGAAACGGGCCCCGGCGGCAGACAGATCCAGCTGGAGGACCCGGACGGCAACGCGATCGAGTTGTTCGAGCCGGCGGGGTGACCGCTAGAATCGGCGCGTGTCCACGACTCCCGACTCGCCGCGCTGGGACGCCGCGCGCTATCACCGCTTGTCGGATCCGCAGCTCGGCTGGGCGCGACGCGTGCTCGAGCGGCTGCCGCTGTCGGGCGGGGAGACCGTGCTCGACTGCGGGTGCGGCAGCGGGCGGGTGAGCGCGCTGCTGCTCGAGCGACTGCCGCGCGGCCGGCTGATCGCGCTCGATCGTTCGGCCGACATGGTGCGCGAGGCGCACCGCTGGCTCTCGCAGCAGCCGCTCGCCGGGCGCACGCGGGTGGTGCTCGGCGACGCGGCGGCGCTGCCGCTTCGCGGCACGATCGACGCGATCCTGTCCACCGCCACGTTCCACTGGGTGGTGGACCAGGACACGCTCGCGCGCCAGCTGTTCGCGGCGCTGAAGCCGGGCGGGCGGCTGGTGGTGCAGATGGGCGGCGGGCCGAACGTGGAATCGCTGCACCGGCGCGTGCGCGCGCGCATGGCCGAGCCGCGCTGGGCGGGCGCGTTCGCCGGCTGGCGGCAGCCGTGGGTGTTCCCCACGCCGGAGCAGGCATGCGAGCGCCTGCGCCGCGCGGGATTCGTGGACGTGCGCGCATGGCTCGAGCCGCAGCCGACGCCGTTCCCCGACCGCGCCGCCTACGGCGAGTTCGTCGCGCACGTGGTGCTGCACGCGGTGCTGGCGCGGCAGCCGGAGTCGGCGCGCGACGAGTTCCTCGCCCCGATGCTCGACGCCGCCGGCCGCGACGATCCGCCGTACACGCTCGACTACTGGCGGCTCAATCTGGACGCGCGCCGGCCGGGCGCGTGATCCGCGGTCACCCACGCCGCGTGCCGCCGCCCCCCGCCGCTGCGGCGGCCGCGAGCGGCGTCTATACTCGCCGCGTGCGCACGATCCTCCGCGTGACCCCGATCGCGGCCGCGCTCGCGCTGGTCTGCGCGGCGTGCGCCCCGCGTCCCGCGACCCCGTTGCGCTCCGCCTCGGCATCGCAGCGCTGGTTCGGCAACCAGAAGCCGGCCGGCGAGCGCATCTTCCGGTTCGACAACCAGGCCGAGCCCGAGGATCAGGATCCGGGCAAGTCGTCGGGGCAGCCGGACGGGCGCGTGGCGCGCATCATGTACGAAGGCCTGTGCGTGCCCGATCCGAAGACGCTGGCCCCGCTGCCGGGTCAGGCGTACCGGTGGGACGTGAGCGCCGACAAGCGCACGTACACGTTCCATCTGCGCCCGCACCTGCAGTGGAGCGACGGCACACCGCTCACCGCGCACGATTTCCTGTGGTCGTGGCGCCGGGTGCTGGAGCCCGCGACCGCGGCGCGCTACGTCGCCATCATGTACCCGATCCGGAACGCGCAGGCGTTCAACCAGGACTCCACGCACCGCATGCGCATCGAGGACGTCGGGCTCGCCGCGCCCGACGACAGCACGTTCGTGGTCACGCTCCAGCATCCCACCAGCTACTTCCTGTCGCTCACCACGTTCTACACGTTCCTGCCGGTGCCGCGCGCGGTGATCGAGAAGTGGGGCGACCAATGGACGCGCCCGGAGCACGTGATCTCCAACGGGCCGTTCGTGCTCGACTACTGGCGCCAGAACGACCGGTTCGAGTTCCACCGCAACCCGCGCTACTGGGACGCCGCACACGTGCGGCTCGACCGCGTGATCGCCTATTCGGTCGACGACCTGAACACCGGGCTCAACCTGTACAAGTCGGGCGTGTTCGACTGGCTGCCGAGCGGCGGCGTCTCGGCCCCGTTCATCCCCTACCTGCGCGAGTACGCCGACTACCGCACCGGCGACTACCAGGCCACCTACTTCTATTCCGTGAACGTCACGCAGCCGCCGCTCGACAACGTGTGGCTGCGGCGCGCGCTCGAGTGGGCGGTGGATCGCGACGCGATCGCCAAGGACCTGCTGAAGGGCAGCCGCCGGCCGTGGGGCAACCTGACGCCGCTGGGCTACCCCGGCTACGTGCACCCGCCGGGCTACACGTACGATCCCGCGAAGGCGCGCGCGTGCCTGGCGCGCGCGGGTTATCCCGGCGGCAAGGGGCTGCCCAGGCTCTCGATCCTGTTCAACACCAGCGAGGACCACCGCCGCATCGCCGAGGCGCTGCAGGCGATGTGGAAGAACGTGCTCGGCATCGACGTCGAGCTGTCGAACCAGGAATGGGGCTCGTACCTGGAGGCCACCACCACGCTGCACTACCAGATCGCACGCCGCTCGTGGATCGGCGACTACCTCGATCCCATGACGTTCCTCGACATGTGGACGACGGACAACGGCAACAACCGCACCGGCTGGCACAGCCCCGCCTACGACGCGCTGATCGAGGCCGCCGAGGCCGAACCCGATACCGCGAAGCGGCTCGCCATGCTGTCGCGCGCCGAGGCGATCGTGCTCGATCAGGGGATCATCATCCCGATCTACCACTACACCACCAACGAGCTGGTGAAACCGTACGTGCGCGGGCTGTATCCCAACCTGCTCGACGTGCACAACCTGAAGGACGTGTGGATCGATCCCGACTGGCGCACGCGCGAGACGCCGGTGGCCGAGGCCGCGCCCCGCCGATGATGGCGTTCATCATGCGGCGCGTGCTGCTGTTCGTGCCGACGCTGCTCGCGATCGCCACGCTGACGTTCTTCATGATGCGGCTCGCGCCCGGCGGGCCGTTCCTGGCCGAGAAGGACATCCCCGTCGCCGTCAAGGCGGAGCTGATGAAGCACTACGGGCTCGATCGGCCGCTGCCGGTGCAGTACGCGCGCTTCCTCGTGCACGCCGTCAGGCTCGACTTCGGGCCGTCCTACAAGTACCCGTCGCGCCAGGTGCGCGAGATCATCCTCGAGGGGTTCCGGGTGTCGGCGGAGCTGGGCGGCTGGGCGCTGCTGTTCGCGGTGCTGGTCGGGCTGCCGCTCGGCGTGGTCGCCGCCCACCGCCACAACTCCGCCGCCGATCACGCGGCCATGGTGGGCGCGCTGGCGGGCGTGTCGGTGCCGAATTTCGTGCTCGGCCCGGTGCTGGTGCTGGGGCTGTCGCTGTCGCTGTTCGTGTTCCCGCCCGCGCTGTGGCAGGGCCCGCAGAGCCGCGTGCTGCCGGTGCTCACGCTCGCCACCGCATACGTCGCCTACATCGCGCGGCTGACGCGCGCCGGCATGCTCGAGGTGCTGCGCCAGGACTACATCCGCACCGCGCGCGCCAAGGGGCTGAACGAGCGTGCGGTGGTGTGGAAGCACGCGCTCAAGCTGGGCGCGCTGCCGGTGCTGTCGTTCCTCGGCCCGGCCGCGGCGCGCATCATCATGGGCTCGATCGTGGTCGAGACCATCTTCCAGGTGCCGGGGCTCGGCCGCTACCTCGTGAACGGCGCGTTCAGCCGCGACTACACGCTGGTGATGGGCGTGGTGCTGTTCTACGCCGCGTTCCTGATGGCGCTGAACCTGGTGGTGGACGTGGCCTACACCGTGCTCGATCCGCGCGTGGAGCTGGCGTGAGCGTCGCGCTCGACCCGCGCGCGCTGGCCGCGGCCGGGGACGGCGCGGGCGAGCCACACGCCGGCCGCGCCACGCTGTGGAGCGACGCGTGGCGGCGGCTGCGGCGCAACCGCGCGGCGCTGGTGGCGGGCGCGTTCCTGGTGGTGGTGGGCGCGCTGGCGATCGCCGCGCCGCACCTGCCGTTCCTGGCCGACCCGACCGCGCAGGATCTGCGGCTGTCGGCCACGCCGCCCTCGCGCCTGCATCCGCTCGGCACCGACGACCTCGGGCGCGACACGCTGGCGCGCGTGATCTACGGCGGCCGCATCTCGCTGCTGGTCGGCATCGTCGGCACGCTGGTGTCGCTGGTGGTGGGGGTGACGTGGGGCGCGGTGGCCGGCTACCGCGGCGGGCGCACCGACGAAGTGATGATGCGGGTCGTGGACGTGATGTACTCGCTGCCGTACATCTTCCTCGTCATCCTGCTGCTGGTGTTCTTCAGCCGCAGCCTGGTGATGCTGTTCGTCGCGCTCGGGCTGGTGCAGTGGCTGACGATGGCGCGCATCGTGCGCGGCCAGGTGCTGTCGCTCAAGCAGCAGACGTTCGTCGAGGCGGCGCGCGCGCTCGGCGCCGGCGACCGCGCCATCATCTTCCGCCACATCGTGCCGAACGTGCTGGGGCCGGTGATCGTGTACACCACGCTCACGATTCCGGACGTGATCCTGCAGGAGGCGTTCCTGTCGTTCCTGGGACTCGGCGTGCAGCCGCCGGCCGCTTCGTGGGGCACGCTGGTGGCGGACGGCGCGCGCGTGCTGGCGCTGTTCCCGTGGCTGGTGGCGTTCCCCGGCATCGCCCTGTCGCTGACGCTGCTGGCTTTCAACTTCCTGGGCGACGGCCTGCGCGACGCGCTGGACCCGCAGGTCCGGCGCGAGCGCAGCTAGCCGCGCGGACGGCCGAAGCGCGGCGGTTCGCCCTCGGCCACGACCGCTCGTCCACCCCGATCGACCGTTCATCCGTTCCCGTCTTGGGAGCACGGCCCGCCCGGTGCTTCGATGGGCGCACGGAAGGAGGCGGCCATGAACGCACTCGAGGTGAAGGACGCGCGCAAGCGCTACGGCGCGACCGAGGCGCTGCGCGGGGTGTCGCTGGCGGTGTCGCCGGGCGAATGGGTGGCACTGCTCGGGCCGAACGGCGCCGGCAAGACCACGCTGGTGCGCGCCATCGCCGGGCGCGTGCGGCTGGACGCCGGCACGCTGGCGCTGCTCGGGCGCCCGCTCGCGACCGCCTCGTCGCGCGGCGCGCGCGCGGGGCTCGGCGTCGTGCCGCAGGAGATCGCGCTCTATCCGCTGCTCTCCGCGCGCGAGAACCTGGAGGTGTTCGGGCGGCTGAACGGCGTGGCCGGGTCCGCGCTGCGCGAGCGCGTGCGCTGGGCGCTGGCGTGGACCGGGCTGGCCGAGCGCGCGCACGAGCCGGTACGCCGGTTCTCGGGCGGCATGAAGCGCCGGCTCAACATCGCGTGCGGCGTGCTGCACCGCCCGCGCGTGGTGCTGCTGGACGAGCCCACGGTGGGCGTCGATCCGCAGAGCCGCGCGCGCATTCTGGAGATGCTGGAGGCGCTGCGCGCCGAAGGTGCCGCGCTGCTGCTCACCACCCACCAGCTCGAAGACGCCGAGGCGCGCTGCGACCGCATCGTGATCGTTGACCACGGCGCCGTGATCGCCGACGGCACGCTGGCCGCGCTGGTCGCCGGCACGATCGGCGCGCGGCGGCGCGTGACGGTCACGCTCGACCGCGTGCCCGCCACGCCGCTGCCGGGGTTCGCGAACGGCGACGGACCGGTGTTCCACGGCGAGCTGGACGACGTCGCCACCGAGCTGGGCGCGCTGCTCGCGCGCGTGCACGGCGCGGGCTGCGCGGTGCGCGACCTCGACGTGCGCGCGCCGAGCCTGCAGGCCGTGTTCCTCCACCTCACCGGAAGGGAGCTGCGCGAATGATCGCCACGCTGCTGCGTCTTTACGCCCTGAACCTGCGCCGCGATCGCGTGGCGCAGATGATGGCGTTCCTGCTGCCGGTGGTGTTCTTCTCGATCTTCGCGCTGGTGTTCGGCGGCCGGCGGGACGCCACGGCGAAGATCCCGGTGGCGATCGCCGACGAGGACCATTCGCCCACCAGCCGCCGGCTGATCGCCGCGCTGGCGGCCGAGCCCGGATTGGCGGTGCACACCACCGCGCGCGAGCCGGGCGCGCCGCGCGCGCCCGAGACGGCGTTGACGCGGGCGCGCGCGACGCAGCAGGTGCACGACGGCACGTGGTCGGTGGCGCTGGTGCTGCCGGCCGGGCTCGACACCTCGATCGCGCGCTTCGACGACCGCGGCGGCCGGGTCGAGCTGCTGGCCGATCCGTCCGACCCGGTGGCGCCGCCCACGGTCGCCGGGCTGCTGCAGAAGGTGGCGATCACGGTGATGCCGGAGCGCTACGCCGCCAGCGGGCTCCGGCAGTTCGAGCGCTACGCCGGCGGCTTGACGCCGCGGCAACGCGCCGCCGTGCGCCCGTGGCTCGACCGCGTCGCCGCCGACACCGGCGCCGTGGCGCCCGCCGGCGCCGGTGGTGACACGAGCGGGTTCCAGGGGCTCGTGCGCGTGCACCGCACCGACGTGGTCGGCGCCACGCGCGACAACGGCATGGTGTCGTTCTACGCCGCCGCGATCGCGGTGATGTTCCTGCTGTTCACGAGCAGCGCCTCGGCCGGCGCGCTGCTGGACGAGGTCGAGGCCGGCACGCTCGAGCGCGTGATCTCGACGCGCGCCGGCATGACCGGGCTGCTGGCGGGCAAGTACCTGTCGATCGCGCTGCTCGGCGTGCTGCAGATCGTGGTGATGTTCGCGTGGGCGAAGCTGGCGTTCCACCTGGGGCTGGCCGGGCATCTCGCCGGGTTCGCGGTGATGACCGTGGTCACCGCCGCCACGGCCGCCGCGTTCGGGCTCGTGCTCGCCACCCTGTGCCGCACGCGCGCCCAGCTGTCGGGCGTCGCCACCGTGGTGATCCTGGTGATGTCGGCGCTCGGCGGCAGCATGTTCCCGCGGTTCCTGATGAGCGAGACGCTGCAGCGCGCGGGACTGCTGACGTTCAACGCCTGGGCGCTGGACGGGTTCGTGAAGGTGTTCTGGCGGAACGCCTCGGTGGCGGAGCTGGGGCCGCAGGTGGGCGTGCTGCTCGCGTGCCTGGGCGCGTTCCTGATCCTCGCCCGCCTGCTCGCCCGCCGCTGGGAGGCCGCCTAGCCGGCCGCCGCCGTCATCGCGCGGCGCGCGTGACGCGCGTTCGCGCGGCGCGGGCGCCGGTCGCTGCGCCGTCCACGGCCGGCGTCGCCGCGCAATCGGCGCGCGGCAGCTCGATCCAGAACCGGCTGCCGCGCCCGGGCTCCGATTCCAGCCCGCAGCGTCCACCCATGCGCTCGATGCCGCGCCGCACGATCGCGAGCCCCACGCCCGTGCCGGGATAGCGGGTGCCGCCGTGCAGCCGCTCGAACACGCGGAAGATGCGCTCGTGGTGGTGCGGGGCGATGCCGATGCCGTTGTCCTCGAACCACAGCCGCACCGCCGCGCCGCACAGCTCCGCGCGCACCGAGATCTCCGGCGCGACGCCGGGCGCCACGAACTTGACCGCATTGCTCGTCAGGTTCGACATCACCTGGAACAGCGTGGCGCGGTGCCCGAGCACGCGCGGCAGCGTGTGCGGCACGTCCACCTTGATCGCGGCCGCGCGGATCTCGTGGCGCATGTGCTCCAGCACCTCCTCCAACGCGAGCGCGAGATCGATCGGCTGCGGCTCCAGCTCGCTGCGCGCCAGCCGGCTGTACGACAGCAGATCCTGGATCAGCCGATCCATCTGCTCGGCCGAGCTGGCGATGCGGCGCGCGAGGTCGCGCACGTAGGCATCGACGGCCGATCGCTCCTGCTCCAGGATCTCATCGGCGTAACCGTGCATGGCGCGCAGCGGGGCGCGCAGATCGTGCGCCACGGAGAACGAGAACGCCTCCAGCTCCTCCACCGTGGCGTCCAGCTCCCGGATCGTCTCGCGCAGATCGGCCGTGGACCGCGCGACCTCGGACTGCAGCTCCTGGCGCGTGCGCTCGCGGTCGGTGACGTCCAGCGTGACGCCCACGACGCGCGCGACGCGTCCGTCGGATTCGTGGATCACGCGCCCGTGGTTCTCGACCCAGCGCACCGTGCCGTCCGGCAGCCGCACGCGGTGGCGCGTCAGCTGCGTGTCGCCCGCCGGCGCAGCGAACTCGGCCCGCACCCGGTCGTGGTCGTCGGGATGCACCGCGGCGAGGAACGCCTGCAACGTGCCGTTGAATTCGCCGGGTGCCAGCCCATAGATCTGCTCGAGCCGCGGCGACCACTGCAGCCGCCCGCTGGCCGGCTCCCAGTCCCACGTCCCCATCGCGCCGGCCTCGATCGCGAGCCGCAGCCGCTGCTCGCGGTCGCGCAGCTCGGCCTCGTCCCGGCGGCGCTCGGTGACGTCTGAGAACGCCACCACCGCTCCCGCCACGCGTCCGTCGATCATCAGCGGCGCCGCCGAGTAGGTGACCGGGATGCGGATGCCCTCGCGCGTGGTGAACACCTCGTCCTCCACCGCCAGCGCGCGGCCGGTGTGCATCACCCGTTCGCTCGGACACTGCTCCTGCGGGTAGGGGCTGCCGTCCCCGCGCTGGTAGTGGATCGTCTCGTGCACGTTCCGGCGCAGCAGCTCCTCGCGCGACCAGCCCAGCAGCCGCTCGGCCGAGGGATTCATGAACGTGCAGCGACCGTTCACGTCGATCGCGTACAGCCCCTCCAGCATGCTGTCGGTGACCGCGCCGACGTAGGCGAGCTGGCGCCGCAGCTCGCGCTCCACGCTCAACAGGTCGTCCGACTGCGCCCGCAGCTCCTCGGCCGTGACCTCCAGCTCCTCGGCCTGCACCTGGAGCTGCTCGTTCGCATGGGCCAGCTTGTCCTGCCCGGCGCGCAGTTCCTCGAGCGCGCGCTGCAGCCGCTCGTGCTCCTCGCGCTGCTCGCCCTCGCTGTGCCGCAGCCGCCGCGCCACGACGTGGAGCTGCTCGAGCAGCAGCACGACGAAGGTGGTGAGCCCGACGAACGAGGCGAGCTGGGAGAATTGCGCCGGCCCGGCCGGCAGCCAGTGGTGGCCGGGGGTCAACAGCCGTTGCCCGGCGATCGCCGACAGCGCCATCGCCAGCAGGCCCGCGGGCGCGCCTCCGTACCAGCCGGCGAACGCCACGGCCGCGAACAGCAGCCGGAACGGCGTGGCGCCGAACGCCGCCGGCAGCGCCAGCTCGAGCTCGACGGCGGCCACCACCACCGCGGTGGCGGCGGCCAGCGAGATCGCCAGCGGTCGCTGGCGCGGGGTCAGCATGCGGGCCGCCTCACGCGGATGCGGGGACCGCCGCCTCGCGCGCGGCCCGCGTGGTCGGCCGGGCCTCGCGCACCATGCCGCGCGCCCAGTCCACCGCGTTCCACACGTTCCATAGCAGCACACCCCGCACCACGTCCTCGCGCAGGTAGTACAGCACGCCCTCGCGGTACGGCTCGCGCCACACCGCCTCGACCTCGAGCGAGGAATCGAGCTCGCCCACCGCCTCGAACCCCAGCTCGAAGAAGTCGCCGTAGAAGAACGGCAGCGCCGTGTACGGCTCGCCCGCGCCCGCCATGTTGGCGCCAGCGCAGCGGCCGTGGTCGCGCGCGTGCTCCCAGTGCTCGACCCGCAGCCGGCGCTGCAGCGCGAGCGACGGGAACTCCGCCACGTCGCCGGCGGCGTGGATGTCGGGATCGGAGCTGCGCGTGAACTCGTCCACCACGATGCCGTCGTCCACCTCGAGCCCCGCCACGTCGGCGAGATCCACCTGCGGCGCGATGCCGACGCCGGCGACCACGAGTTGCGTGGTGACGACGCCGCCCGACGCGGTGCGCGCGTGCACCAGGCCCTGCCCCTCCTCGATCCCCGTCACGCGCTCGTTCGACACCGTCTCGATGCCGCGCTCGCGGTAGAACTCCGCCAGCGACAGCCCGAGGTCGCGGGGGAACACGTTGGCGAGCGGATACTCGTGCGCGTACAGCAGCGTCACCTCGCGCCCCACGTGGCGCAGCGCGGCGGCCAGCTCGGTGCCGATGAACCCGCCGCCCACCACCAGCGTGTGCTCCACGCGCTCGCTGCGCTGGCGCAGCAGCAGGTAGTCCTCGAGGTCGCGGAAGTAGTGCACCTCCTCGACCTCGGCGCCCTCGGCCGGCAGGCGCCGCGGCCGGCCTCCGGTGGCCAGCAGCAGCTTGTCGTAGCCGTATTCGATCCCGCGCTCGTCGGTGAGCACGTGGCGCGCGGCGTCCAGCTCGACGACCTCGCGTCGCAGCGCCAGCTCGACACCGTTCGTGCGGTAGAACTCCGCGTCGTGCACCGGCAGCTCGTCCAGCGTGGTCTTGCCGAACCACAGCCCCTTCGTGAGCGGCGGGCGCTGGTAGGGCGCGTGGTTCTCGCGCGACAGCAGCAGGATCGTGCCGTTCGGATCGTGGGCGCGGATGCCTTCGATCGCGGCCGCGGAGGCGACGCCGCCGCCGACGAGCACGTAGGTGTGATGGGACATGAGCGCAGCTCCGCACGAGGAAGGCGGTCGGGAGGGACCGCGGCGAATGCGCCGATCATCCTAAGCGGGCGCCGGCCGCGCGCCAATCCGTTTCCGCCGGCCGCCCGGGATGGCCGGAATGCCTGGAATGCCACGGCGAACGGCCGCTACGGGGCCTCGGCGGCCGGCGGGGCGGCGGCCCCGTGCAGGTCGTGGCCCAGGCCGCGCAGCCAGGTGCCGCGCGCCGCCCAGCCGGCCAGCAGCACGGTCCGCAGCGAGGCGGTGACGGTGATCAGCCACGCGAGCCCGGTGAGCCCGAACCGCGCGACCGCGAACGCCAGCGGGATGCGCGCCACCGAGAACACCCCGTAGATCCAGGACAGCGCCACGGTGTGGCCCGAGCCGAGCACGGACTCGGCCGTCACCATCTCGATCCCGCCCGCGACGAACGACAGCGCCAACACGCGCAGGTATGGCACGCCCGCCGCGTGCAGCGCGGGGTCGCGGCTGAACAGCCCGAGCATCGCATCCGGGAACACCATCATCACCGCGGTCACGGCGAGCGCGATCCACACGATCCACGTGCAGCCGGTGCGGATCACGTGGCGCGCGCGCTCCGGTCGTCCGGCGCCCAGGCTCTGCCCCACCATCGCCGCGCCGGCGATGCCGATCGAAATGCCGGTGATGAACAGCAGCGCCTCGAGCCGGTTGGCGACGCCCACCACCGCCATCGCCACCGTTCCGAGCGGCGCCACCGAGCGCACGAACGCGATGTACACGGCGGAGAACAGGAACCCGATCAGCGCGGCCGGCAGCCCGACGCGCATCATGCCGCGCACGCGCACGGGAGGGCCTGGCGCGCGGCGCGCGAACGGCAGCGCGCGGTGGCCGCGCAGCGCGAGCACCAGGTACAGCGCGGCCGCGAGCCCCTGGGCCGAGATCGTCGCCCACGCCGCGCCCGCCACGCCGAGCCGCGGGAACGGGCCGAGCCCATAGATCAGCAGCGGGTCGAGCGCCGCGTTCAGGGCCACCGCGCACACGTCGATCAGCAGCGGCGTGCGCGAGTCGCCCGCCGCGCGCATGATGCCCTCGCCCGTCAGCATCGTCATCGGCAGCGGCGCGCCACCCAGCACCACCTGGAGGTAGCGCGTGGAGGCGATGCGGGTGGCGCCGGTGGTGCCGAGCCAGCTCGAGATCGCGCCCGCCCCGAACACCCCCGCGCACGAGGCGAGCAGCCCGAGCGCGACCGAGGCGGTGAGCCCGCGGCGCGCCGCCACGCCGGCGCGCGCGCGGTCGCCGGCGCCGAGCAACTGGCTCACGTACGCCACCACTCCGATCGCGACGATGTCGTTGAGCGAGTACACCGACCACATCACGAACACCGACGTGGTCACGGCGGCGGTCGCCTCCACGCCGAGCCCGCGCACCCACAGCGCGTCCACCCACTGGTAGCCGAGGCGCAGCATCTGCGATGCGAGGATCGGCAGCGCCAGCCGGGCCAGCGTGCGGCCGACCGGACCTTCGGCCAGCGACCGCGCGGGGGCGGTCACCTGCGATCGAGCGCGAGCAGCTGGTCGCGCACCGCGTCCCACTCGGGCGCGAGCGCGATGTGCACGAGCAGCGGCGTGTCGGGCAGCCGCTGCGTGAACAGCGGATGCTCCACCCGGGCGCGCTGCCACACCTCGTCGCCCGGCTGCATGTCGCCGTTCCGCGCCTGCTCCAGCAGCGCGCGCACCGACCAGTCGCCGAACGTGTCGCGCCACGCGCGCTCGTGGTCGTCGCCGTCGCGGTCGCGGTCCCCGCCGTCGCGCCCGCGGTCGGGCGCGCGCAGGCGGTAGGCGTCGGCGTCGCCGGGCCACGGGCCGCGCGCCCACACGCTGCGCGCCTCGGCGGTGCGCGTGTCGGTGGCGCGCGCCAGCGGATCGGGCGCGTCCACGTCCAGGATCTCGATCGCCACGTCCAGCTGCAGCCGGCGCTCGCGGCGCACGGCCTCGAACGGCTCGGCGCGCCACTCCACCACGCGCCGGCCGCTGTCGTCCTCGCTCTCGACCGGCCGCCACAGCGGCTCGCGCCAGTGGTCCACGTGCGTCTCCACCTCGGGCGCGCCGAGCCGCCCCCACACCACGCGCGTGGCGCCGATCTGGCGCGCCAGGTGCAGCGCGTCCTCGCGCGTCATCTCCCCCAGCTCGGCCACGGTGACGCGCGACCACACGGCGGTCATCGGCATCAGCCGCGTGAACGTGAACTGATCGGGATCGAGATGGGCTTCGAGGTAGGCGTGCAGCGTCTCGGCCGCCTCGCGCGCCATCGTCCCCCCGCCCAGCCCCGACGCGAACGGCACCACCACCACGCGGTTCTCGGCCTGGGCCCACACGCGCGGCAGCCGGCGGGCGAGATCGCGGTAGCCGGCCACGTAGCCGTCGCTGTCGTGCAGCTCGAGCCACGCGCGCTTGGCGTCGCCCTCGCGCTCGGCGGCGATCCCCTGCGCGTAGTGGCGCGCCGCGGCGGTGTGGCGCCACGCCGACCACTCGCGCTCGAACTCGGGATCCACCGTGGTCGCGATGCCGAACCGCCCCGCATCGGCGCGGAAGTCGGCGAAGTTGCGCGCCGCCTCGGCGGCCGCCAGCGTGTCGCCGCCGGCGGCGATCGCGCGCAGCCGCCGCTGCCAGTCGTCGCTCAACGCCCCGGCCGCGGCGCGGGCGCTGGCGCGCACGCGCGGATTGCCGCCGTCCTTCTGCAGCGCCATGCGCGCGTCCAGCCAGGCGCGCTGCGGATCGCCGGCGCGCAGCTCCTCGTCGCTGCGGCGCGCGAGCTTGACGCCGCTGGCGCACCCCGGCAGCAGCGCGCCGGCGCACACGAGCGCGAGCAGCGCGGCGAACATGAGAGCCGTGGCGCAACGGGCGCGCGCGCGGCGGAACGACGGGGTCGACTCGTGGGCCATGGCGGGATCCCTCCCTGAAATGGACGCGGAA
>DASSIN010000265.1:0-5030 GCA_035691845.1 Candidatus Eiseniibacteriota bacterium
CCGCACCCGGCACGCGGCGCCCCGAGCTCCCCGGGCGCCCCGATGAGGCGCCTCGCGCGGGCCGCGCTCGCCATGCTGCTGCTGCTCGCGCTGGCGGGGTGCGGCAGGAGCCCGCGCGCAGGAGCGGGCGCCGGCGCGTCCGACACCTCGCACGCCAGGGGCCCGTCCGTCGGGCTCGTGTTCGACGTCGGCGGCCGCGGCGACAAGTCGTTCAACGACGCCGCGTGGCGCGGGCTCGATCGCGCGCAGAAGGAGCTCGGCATCCACTACACCACGCTCGAGCCCGGCGAGGGCGCCGACCGCGAGAGCGCCATGCGCCAGCTCGCGGCCGCGCACGACCAGCTGGTGTTCGGGGTCGGGTTCCTGTTCTCGGACGACATCTACCAGCTGGCGAAGGAATTCCCGGACGTGAAGTTCGCGTGCGTCGACTACACCGTGCAGCCCGGCCAGGCGCTGCCACCGAACCTGGCGGCGCTCACGTTCAAGGAGGAGGAGGGCAGCTTCCTCGTCGGCGCGCTGGCGGGGCTGCTCACCCGCACCCACACGCTCGGGTTCGTGGGCGGCATGGACATTCCGCTGATCCACAAGTTCCAGGCCGGCTACGTGGCGGGCGTGCACGCGGTGAACGCGAACGCGAACGTGATCGTGAAGTACGCCGGCTCGACCGGCGCCGCGTTCAAGGACCCGACCAAGGGCAAGGAGCTGGCGCTGGCCGAGTACAGCCAGGGCGCGGACATCATCTTCCACGCCTCGGGCTCGACCGGGCTCGGCGTGTTCGAGGCCGCGCGCGAGCGCAACAAGCTCGCGATCGGCGTGGACTCCGACCAGTACGACGAAGCGCCCGGCCACGTGCTGACCTCGATGGTGAAGCACGTCGAGACCGCGGTGTTCAACACCATCCGCGACGTGCAGCAGGGCAAGTGGCAGGGGGGCGTGCAGCGCTTCGGGCTGGCCGAGGACGGCGTCGGCTGGGTGTACGACGACCGCAACAAGGCGCTGATCCCGCCCGCGGTGAAGGCGAAGGTGGATTCGCTGCGCGACGAGATCGTCGCCGGCCGGATCCACGTGCCATCGCAGTAGCGGCGCACAGGCCCCGCCCCCTTGCCGTCATGAACGCCTCCCCGTGGACCGACCTCGGTGACGGCGTGCGCGTGCGCCAGAGCCGCCTGTACGCCATGAACAGCACCGCGCTGCTGGCGCGCGAGCACACCGTGCTCGTGGACCCCGGCGTGCTGCCCTCCGAGCTGGACGACATCGCGGTGGCCGTGAACGCGCTCGCGCCCGGGCACGTCACGCTCGTGCTCACGCACGCGCACTGGGATCACGTGCTCGGGCGCGCGTGGTGGCCGGCCGCGCCGGTGATCGCGCACGCGCGCTTCGCCGAGGCGCTCGAGCGCGACGAGGCGAAGGTGTTCCGCGAGGCGCGCACCGCGGCCGAATCGTGCGGCGAGGAGTGGGACGACCCGATCGAGCCGTTCCGCCCCAACATCGCCGCCCGCGGCGAGTGGCAGGGTGCGCTCGGGCCATGGACGCTGGTGCTGCGCGACGCGTTCGGGCACGCCGAGCACCAGATGAGCGTGCACCTGCCCGAGGCGAAGCTGCTGATCGCCGCCGACATGCTGTCCGACATCGAGCTGCCGATCCTGAACGGCGGCTGCGCGCCGTATCGCGAGACGCTGAACCGGCTGCTGCCGGTGCTGGAGGCCGGCGAGATCGACACGCTGATCCCCGGCCACGGCGCGATCGCGCGCGGCCAGGAGATTCGCGCGCGGCTGCTGGACGACCTCGCCTACCTGGACGCGCTCGAGGACGCGGTGCGCGCCGCGCACGACGCCGACCGCACGCTGGAGCAGACGCAGGCCGCCTTCCCCACCCCCGAGCGTCCGCGCGTTCCGAAGGGCTCGATGGACAACGTGCACCGCCGGAACCTGGCCTTCACGTGGGAGGCCCTGGGCCGGAGCGCCGCGTGAGCGGCGCCCTGTCGACTCTGGCGCTCGCAGTGCAGGTGACGATGGCGGCGGCTCCACAGCCGGATCGCTCGCAGGTGATCATGTATCTCGTTCACGAGTCGCCCGGAGTGGTCGACGTCCCTGTCGGCGTGGACGATTTCATCGGCGACTCCAGCGCGTGCGAGTGGCACGCGTACGATCCGCGCGATGGCACCGACCGGATCTTGTTCCGGCTGCCCGCCACGCCGATGCCGATCCGATGGGAGCGCGACTATCGGCGCGTCTGGTTCTTCTCGCAGCATGCCGTGTGGCGCGCGGGATGGCGGTCGCCTTCCCCACCGATCCGCGTCGCGCCTGCGCCGCCGCTCGGGCAATTGTGTGATCTATGGGTCGATTCGCTCACCTCGCGGGTGTGCGCGGTCACCACGACCGCGCGGCCGGAGTCCATGCGCTTCGGCTTGGGGACGATGGTGACGACCCGCGCATGGTCATGGGATGGGGTCCGCTGGCACGAGACAGCGCGGGACTCGAGCTTCGGCGAAGGCGGATGTGCGGACGTGGATCCGTTTCGATCCGGGCGGTCGTCGGTGGCGCTCGACGCGCTGCTCGACGCGATGCGCATCGAGCACCACCGGACTTCGGAGTCCGTCCCGATTTCGCACGGCGACTCCAGCAACGCCGAATACCTCGTGACGATCCCGGTCGTCTGCGAAGCCGGCCGTCATCTTCTGGTTGCAGGCTCGATGGGCGACAGCGACCACGCGCAGGAACCGGTCGTGTGGGTGGACGAGGCGCATGATCGGCGCAAGACGATCTATCCGGTGGGCGCATCGCACGATGCCGAAATGGGACAGATCGCGTTCGCGGAGCGTGACTGCATGCTGCTCGTGACGGCGGAATACTCGGGCGCGTTCGGGCGCGTGATCGACATGCGCGATGGGCACCTCGTCCGCAAGCTGCCGGACAACTCGTTCGCCGCGGTGTGGATTCCGGCCCCGCGATGACCATCGCCTCCACCACGCTGGCGGAGGCGCGGGCGGCGCGGGAGCGGATCGCGCGGTTCGTGGTGCGCACGCCGCTCGTGCCGGCGTGGCTCGAGGGCGCGGACGAGCCGCCGGTGCTGCTCAAGCTGGAGGTGCTGCAGCCGATCGGGTCGTTCAAGCTGCGCGGCGCGAGCCACGCGCTGGCGGTGGCGGACCCCAAGGCGCTGGCGCGCGGCGTGTGGACGGCGAGCGCGGGCAACATGGCGCAGGGCGTGGCGTGGCAAGCGCGGCGGCTGGGCGTGCCGTGCGTGGTGGTGGCGCCCGATCACGCGCCACGGGCCAAGCTCGATCCGCTGGAGCGGCTCGGCGCGCGCGTCCAGCTGATCCCGTTCGCCGAGTGGTTCGAGATCCTGCGCACGCACGCGTATCCCGGCATGCAGGGCGTGTTCGTGCACCCGGTGAGCGATCCGGCGGTGATGGCGGGCAATGCCACGATCGCGCTCGAGCTGATCGAGGATCGGCCCGACCTGACCGACGTGATCGTGCCGTGGGGCGGCGGCGGCCTGTCGTGCGGGATCGCGGGCGCGATGCGCGAGCTCGCGCCGCACGTCGCCGTGTGGGCGTGCGAGGTGGACACGGCGGCGCCGCTGGCGGCCTCGCTGGCCGCGGGCGAGCCCACGCGCGTCGAATACCGGGCGAGCTTCGTGGACGGCATCGGTGGCCCGTTCGTGCTGCCGGAGATGTGGCCGCTGGCCAGCTCCCTGCTCGCGGGCTCGATCGTGGTGACGATCCCGCAGGTCGCAGAGGCGGTGCGGCTGCTGGCAACGCGCGCGCACGTGATCGCGGAAGGCGCGGGCGCATCGAGCGTGGCCGCGGCGCGCACCGGGCGCGCGGGCACGGGGCGCGTGGCGTGCATCGTGTCGGGCGGCAACATCGATCCGGCCAAGCTGGGCGTGATCCTTGCGGGCGGCGTGCCGACGTGAACGAGCGCACCCGCTCCTCGGCCGCTCGCGCCGGCTGACGTGGCGCGCATCGTTCTCGCCACGTTCGGCTCGCGCGGCGACCTCAATCCCTACCTCGCCGTCGCGCGCGCGCTGCTCGCGCGCGGCCACACGCCGATCGTGGCCACGAGCGCGAGCTATCGCGAGGTGGTGGAGGCGACCGGCGCGCGTTTCGCGCCCGTGCGGCCCGATCTCGTGCCCGAGGCCGAGCAGCCCGAGATGATGGCGCGGGTGATGGACCAGCATCGCGGCACCGCGGCGGTGGTCGCGCTCATCATGCCGCGGCTGCGCGAGAGCTACGAGGACACGCTCGTTCCGGCGCGCGACGCCGACCTGCTGGTCTCGCACCCGCTCACGCTCACGGTGCGGCTCGTCGCCGAGACCACCGGCGTCCCGTGGGCGTCGTCGCTGCTGCAGCCGCTCGGGCTGTTCTCGGCGCACGATCCGCCGGTGATCCCGCCGGCGCCCTGGATGCGGCACGCGCGCGCGCTCGGGCCCGGCTTTCACCGCGGTCTGTTCGCGCTCGGGCGCGCCTCGACGCGGCGCTGGGTGGCGCCGTGGGGTGCGCTGCGCCGCGCGCTCGGCCTGCCGCCGGTGCGCGAGAACCCGCTGTTCTCGGGGCAGCACTCGCCCGCGCTCGTGCTGGCGATGTTCTCGCCGCTGCTGGCCCCGCCGCAGCCCGACTGGCCGCGCCACACGGTCGTCACCGGGTTCCCGTTCGGCGACGACGAGCGGCCGATGCCGCGCGCGCTGGAGGAGTTCCTGGACGCGGGCGAGCCGCCGGCGCTGTTCACGCTCGGCACCTCGGCCGTGCACGATCCGCGCGCGTTCTGGGACGAGAGCGTGGCCGCGGCGCGGGCGATCGGGCGCCGGGCGGTGCTGCTGGTGGGCGAGCGCCCGCCGGCGCTGCGCCACGCGCACGGGCCCGACGTGCACATCGCCGCCTACGCGCCGCACGCGCAGGTGATGCCGCGCGCGTTCGCGATCGTCCACCAGGGGGGCATCGGCACCACCGCGCAGGCGATGCGCGCCGGCCGGCCGATGCTGGTGGTGCCGTTCGCGCACGACCAGTTCGACAACGCGGCGCGCGTGGCGCG
>DASSIN010000266.1:0-22197 GCA_035691845.1 Candidatus Eiseniibacteriota bacterium
CGCGGTTGCGGGCTCGAGCGGGCCGGTGCGCGCGCCGCCCTCCTCCTGCTCGTGCGATGGCTGCGTGGCGGCGAGCGAGGTGGGCTCGGTCGGGCGGCCGGCGGCAAGCGGCTGCGGCTCGCGGCTCGGCGCGGGCTTCGAAGCCGGGGCCCCGGCGGCGGGCTGGGCGGATGGCGCGGCCGCCTGGCCGGCCCCGCTCAACACGCCGATCTCCGTGCCGACCAGCACGGTCGTGCCCTCCGCCACCGAGATCTTCTCGAGCACGCCCTCGGCCGGCGAGGGGATCTCGACGTTGATCTTGTCGGTCTGGATCTCGACCAGCGGCTCCTCCTTGCGCACCCGGTCGCCCACGTTCTTCAGCCACTTGGAGACCGTTCCCTCGGCCACGCTCTCGCCGAGCTGCGGCACGACGATCGAAATCGACACGCTTCCCTCCTGCCCTAGCGGGTGGACGACGCGAGCAGCGCCTTGCGCCGCTCGAGTCTCAGCTTCCGGCGAACCTGGGCGCGCGCGTGCTCCGCGCGCTCCTCGTCTGTGTCCAGCACCAGCGGCGGCACGGGCACCGGCCGCCGCGCCACGGGGTCCATCGCCACGAACGTCACGTAGGCGGTGGCGGTGTGGCGCCGCTCGCCCGTCAGCAGATTCTCCGCCCACACCTCGACCCTGATCTCCATGCTGCTGCGATCCACGAGCGTGAGCCGCGCCGACAGGCACGCCAGCTCGCCCACGTGGATCGGGGCCAGGAACGCCATCTCGTCGATCGCCGCCGTCACCACCGGCTTGCGGCTGTGGCGGTTGGCCACCACCGCCGCCGCCAGGTCGATCCAGTGCATCACCGTGCCGCCCAGCACCGTGCCGTGCACGTTGGCGTGCTGCGGCAGCACCAGCTCGGTGGTCTCGGTGGCCGAATCGCGCGCGTGGCGCGGGGTGTCGGCGGCGGGTGCGGAGGTCACGATCGGTCTCCGGGGTCGGCGGCCAGCCGGCGCGGAGCCGCCCGGCCCCGGGCTTACCCCGCACACGGAGTGCAGCGGGCGAGTATAGGCGGGGCCCCCGCGCCCGCCAAACCCGGCGGGAAACGCCACGGCCGGGCTCCCGTGCGGGAACCCGGCCGGACTCGAAGGAGTGCCGCGGAGCTAGTTGAGGTGAATCGCCCGCAGCGTGCGTGTCTCGCCGCCCACGCGCAGCCGCACGAAGTACATGCCCGCGTGCGCCGTGTGGCCGTTGTCGAGACCGTTCCACGTGCGGCTGTAGTTGCCCGCGTCCAGGCGGCCCCGGGTGAGCACCGCCACCGCGCGTCCCGAAATGTCGTAGACGCCGAGCTCGACGTCGGCGGCCTTCGGCAGACCGAAGTTCACCTCGGCCGAGCGCGCGGGGTTCGGGTACACGGCGAACGTCAGCGACTTCGGCGTCGACGGCACGCCCACGTTGCCGTGGTCCTGGATGTCGGCGTTGTTGCGGGGATCGATCTCGAACGCGCCGAAGTTCCAGTGCAGGATGCCGGTCACCGTCACCGCGTGACCCGCCGTGGGCGTGAAGGTGATCGCGCCGCCGGCGCCACTGGTGCGGACGAAGATGCTGTCGCCCACGCCGACCGTCGGGTCGTAGATCGTGAAGCTGCCACCCGCGGCCTTGTTGGCGAGGATCGAGCCGTATTGCGCGCTCACCAGCCGGCCCTCGTAATCCTCGCCGGTGTCGAGCGTCTGCGTGGCGTCGCAGGTCGAGTCGCGCAGCACCGCGATCGCCGTGTTCACCGGGTTCACCAGGCCGGCCACCGGGCCTTCGTCCACGGCGTACACGTTGCTCGTGAACTCGGTTTCGCCGTTGAACTCCTGGATGCCGCCCGCCAGCAGGTACTGGTGACCGCGGATCAGCTGCGTCAGCGGCGCGAACACCGCGACGCCGCCGCGCGCGGGATTGCCGGGATCGGCGATGTAGTTGAGGCTCGAGGCCAGCGTGGCCGTGCACACACCGCGCACGCTCATCCGGCCGCCCACCGCCGAGCCGGTGCCGGCCATGCGCGAGCGATCCACGCACGTGCCGCTCAGGCTCGCGGGGTCGGGCTGCTGCACCTCGGCCGCGGTGAGCACGCCGTTGAAGAACGTGCGCGACTGCGGCGAGGTCATGGAGAGCCCGCTGGAGGCGTTGGTGAGGTTGTTGACCGTCACGCCTTCGTTGTCACCGTCCGACAGGCCATTGGTGATGTCGAGCACCACCTGGTCGGGGGCGATCTGCGTGGCGGTGTTGACGGAGCCGAACGACGACAGCGAGTAGTTGCCGGCGTTGGTCGCGGTCGCCGGCGTGATCGGCGTGTCGAACTTGCACAGGATCTTGGTGTCCTCGATCGGCCACGCGTCGAGCAGGTTCGGCGGAAGCTGCGCGAACTGGTCGGCGCCGCTGCGGATCTGGATGCGGTACGACGTGAGGCCGTTGCTCGCGCCCTCGTTCAGCAGGCCCTGCACCGAGTCGAGCACCGTGCCCACCGCGGGCGGCACGAGGCCGGCCAGCGTCGCCTCGTCCACCATGATCGAGTCGGAGGGATCGCTCGGGTTGTAGCACAGGTACGTGCCGCCGAACAGGCCGGCGTTGGAGCCACTCGCCTGCCGGCGGGCGATCGTGAGCGGGCCGCGCACGCGCACCAGCATGCCTTCGTACTGCTCGGCGAAGCCGGGCGTGGTCTCGAGACCGGGGATCCAGTTCAGGTCCTTGGTGCTCAACACCGCGAACGGCGGCAGCGGGTTCCCGGACGAGATCTTGCGGATGATGATGTCGTTGCTGGAGGTCACGCCGTCCGGCCCCTCGATCTCGGTGGTGCCGTTGGCGACCGGGAACTCCTGCATGCGGCCGTACACCACGACGCTGTCGCCGATCGCCAGGTTGCCCCCGGTGGGGGTGCCGGGCACGGCGGCGTTGTAGTTGGCGCTGCCGGTGAACACGTCGATGCCGGACCACGGCGCGCCGTCCACGGTCTCCATGTAGAAGCCGAAGCCGGTCGGGATGGCGTCGAAGCCGGTGATGACCCCGCGCACGCCGAGCACGGTGTCGAGCGTTGCCGGATGGCAGAGCGCCGCCGGGTTCTCGCACTGCACGATCGTCAGCGAGTCGGGACAGGTACCGCCAGGTCCGGGCGGGTACTTCGCCGCCGCGAACGCGGTCGCCGCGGAGCAGATGAACGCCGCAGCCAGGAAGAAGGCGACCACTTTTCTCATGTCTTTGCACCCCTGGGTCACGAGTCGAAGAACGAAACGGTGGGCATCAGGTGCGTGGTGGATCAGGCGTGCTGGTCCTCCAGACGGCCAGGCCGGTTGAGGTATCGAGGGGACCGTTGGGGGTCGACGGCGGACGAACCTACCATGTGTGAAGCCGAGGTGAATTATACGCGGACCGACCCCCTAACTCCAAAGTAATTGGGTGTTTCCGCTAGGTTTCAAAATGGAGACGGGCCCAGCAATCCTAGCTGCTGGAATACCTTGGCGAGCAGCCGCGGTTGGGAGCTGTAGAGCCGCGCCGGCCAGATCGGGAGCGTGGTGACGATCGCCCGACCGCCCGAGGGCTGGGGCACGCTGACCGCGATCGGCAGCCGGTTCGGGCTCGTGGGCGAGAGCTGCCCGGGCGGGGCCCACAGCGCCACCTCGCTGGTGTCCCCCACCCCGAACACCTCGAGACCCGGCGCGTCGCCCGGGATCGCGGCGAGCAGGGCGCCGATGCGCAGGCTGTCGTGGTACGCGCTGGAGTAGTAGCTGCCGGGGCTGGTGTTGCCCCACCCGGCGGTCGAGTCCTGCAGCAGCGTGTTGAAGTTGAGCAGCAGCTCGTTCGTGTCGAGATGCCGGCGGGCGAAATCGCCTGACAGCACGCCGGGCAGGTTGTAGCCGCCGATCGCGTACATGCTCTCGAGCATGAACCGGCCGCTGCCATCGAGGTAGAGCCCGAGCGCGTTCTCGTACTGTTGCAGCACGCCGTGGAACGCCGCGCCCACCTGCCCCACCGTGCGCGACAGGCTCTGCGTGTCGGCCACCGAGCCGCGGTACCACACCACGGCATCGAACTGCCGGAACGTCTGCACCACGTCCGAGTCCGACAGGAACGGCTGGTCGAACTGCAGCGTGAGCACGTCGAACGACCCCGCCGGCAGATTGCGCAGCGCGGTGTTGCGGTACAGCGTGTCGGTCGGGAAGTTGATGGCGTTGGTGGTGGGCAGGTCGTCCACCAGCAGCAGCCGCCCGTGCGCGCCGGAACCGGCCGAGCGCACGAACCACCTCATCGAGTCCGGCGCGCCGGCCATGCCACCGTCGTCGATCGCCTGCACGTACAGCGTGTGCAGGGCGTCCCAGCGCGCGAGCCGGAAGAACGCGGCGCTCGGCATCGTGAAGGTGTGCGCCGCGGTCACGTAGGTGTTGGCCTCGTCGCCCTTCAGCCACACCCGGAACGTGGCGCGCGACGCGTCGCCGTCGGGATCCGACACCGTCCACGTCGCCGTCACCGACGCGAACGTGCTGTCGTTCGAGAACAGCCGGCCGGTGAGCGCCACGACCGGCGGCTGGTTCGAGAACTGGAAGTTCTCGATCGCCGGCGTCGGGTCCACGAGCCCGGCCTGATCGATGGCCCGCACCTCGAACGTGGGCGCGGTGAAGCCCGCGGGCGTGTACACCACGAACAGCGAATCGCTGCGCAGCGTGAACCGCCACGCGCTGTCGGCGGGCTGGGCCGGATTCAGCATGCGGAACTGGAAGCCCACCACCTGGCCGTCCGGGTCCGAGCCGAACCAGTACAGGTGCACGATGTGGTTGACGGTGTCCACCGGTCCCTGCACGAACAGCCGCGTCTCGGGCGGCACGTCCGGCACGAGCAGGTTCTTGTGCCTCCCGCACCCGGCGAGCGCGAGCAGCGCCGTCAGCAGCGCGGCCGCCGGGACGCGCCACGCGCGCCGCATCAGAAGCTCTCCCGGTCGGACTTGACGATCAGGAACTTGCCAACGCTGCGCTTGCCGGTGGCGTCGTCGGTGACCGACCACAGGTACAGCCCGGTCGCCGCCGCCTGGCCCTGGTTCGTGATCATGTCCCAGCCGTAGCTGGCGCCCGACAGCGTCGGCGGCTTCACGTCCAGCTCGCGCGACGGGTCGTAGATGCCGCGCGCGGTGCCGCCGTGATAGCTGGCCCCGTCGAAATGGGTGTCGAACACGAGATCGCCGGACAGCGTGAAGATCCGCAGCATGCAGCGCGGCGGCAGGTTCGCGAACCACAGGTAGTGGTCGCGCACGTTCTGCCCCTGGTCCCACGCCGCCTCGACGCGGTAGGGATTCGGGAACACGGTCACCGCGCCGTTGCTGCCGTCCATCTCGCCCGGCGCCGGGGCCGGAATCGCCAGCGTCTTGTTCTGCGCCACGCCGCTCTCCAGCGACTCGATCTCGACCGAGCCCAGGTCGTAGGCGGTGACCGCCACGAAGTACTTGAACCCGTCGCGCAGCGCCGGAACCGTCAGCTTGTAGCGGTAGGTGACGCCGTCGAACACGACCGGCGCCGGCAGCCGCACCGGCTCGAGCCCGGTGTTGAAGCCGGTGGTGTCGTGCGGCGGCGTGGCGAGGTCGTACTGCGCGATGCGGTGCAGGTCGTTCCTGTCCTCGCCCACGTACACGCGATAGCCCTCGAAGTCGTGCAGGATCGGGCTGGTGACGTCCGTTGCCGACTCCGGCGAATCGTCCCAGTACAGGTCGAGCGCGTTGTGGCGCGACACCACGTGCAGCCGCGGCGAGGGCGGCGGCACCGGCACGATGTAGTTGCGGTCGAACGCGCGCTGCGCGAAGCGCGCGTGCTCCTCCAGGTCCGACACCTCGGCGCCGCCGACGAGCGCGAAGTCCACGCTGATGGTGTCGCCGGTGTCGAGCTCGCGGAACGGTCCCACCGCGATCAGCTCCACCGGATCGCCCGAGCCCGGCTGCAGCGAGTCGCCGGTGGTGGGCGTGATCTGGCCCGAGCTCATGATGGCGTAGCGCTCGCGGTCCTCGTCGCGCAACGGGCTGTTGGGCGCGTACGACCACGGGGCGAACGTGATCTTCTTGTCGGTGGTGTCGGCGAGGTTGCCGGGATGGACGCCCAGCAGCTTCACCCCCGCCCACGCCGGCGCGATCCCCAGGTTGCAATTGGTGGGCACCGGCTGCTGCGCGCAGTAGTGCTCGCGGAACAGTCGCAGCGAGTCCTCGTAGGCGATCCACTTCTTCGAGAACCAGCTGCCCACCGTGCTGCACGACTGGCTGGGCGGCCAGCACGAGTACAGGTTCTTGTTGCCGCTCGAGAACTCCGCGTACCAGCCCACCCACACGTTGGCGACCGGCGGGCCCAGGTTCTTGATCACGAAGTGGAAGATGATCAGGTGCGCGAAGTCGGAGAACGACCAGCCGTAGTTCTCCTGCCGCACCAGCACCGGGATCGGACGGTGCGCCTCGCCGTTGTTGTCGGAGTGCTTGGCGGGGATGTCCGAGTACGTGGACACCATGTCCAGCTCGCTCACCGCGTGCAGCGGGTTGTAGTAGCGGCTGTTGGGCAGCGTCGAGCGCACCTCGATGGTGTTGCTCGCCGGCGTGAACTCGCTCGCGCTCTGCGAGCCGCTGCCGGCCGAGCCGTCCACCGTGCCGGTGGTCACGCGCAGCGTGTCGGTCGGGCTGTCGAAGCAGCGCGCCCCGATCCACAGCCCACCGCGCACCATGTGCTCGAGCCCCTCGCCCAGCGGGTACTCCACCGACGGCGAGCGCGAGATGAAGTTGTTGCCGATGAACCCGTAGTTGGTGATCGTCACGCCCATCAGGTTGACGTTGTCCACCGTGGACAGGAACCGGATCGAGTCCTCCTGCACCGCGACCGGCGCCGCCGTCCGCGCGGGCGCGAGATGATCGGCGTCGGCGCGCGCGCGCGCGCCGGCGCCCATCCCGGCCAGCGCGCACGCGCCGGCGAGCGCCGCCACCACGACGTGCGTCATCCGCGTCGTCATTGCCGCCTCTTGTAGCGGATGACCTCGTTCGCGCCGGCGTCCGCCACGTACACCAGCGAGTCGTCGGCCGCGACCGCGATCGGTCGCCGCAGCGGCAGGCCGGACGCGTCGAGCTCCACGTCCACGCGCTGCACGTAGCTGGCGTCGCCGGCGTAGCGCAGCACGCGCCGGCCGCCGGTGTCGACGACGTACACGTAGCCCTGCAGGTCCACCGCGACGTCGGTCGGACCGTTGAACGGCGTGGAGGTCTGGGCGCCGTCGATCTCCCAATAGCCGGTGCTCTGCCCCACGTCGTACAGCTTCTGCACCCAGTTCTTGCCGAAGTCGGCGGCGTACAGTCCGGGCGCCGTGCCGGCCGCGCTCCAGAACAGCCCGTGCGGATCCACCACGGTGCCGATCCCCGAGCCCTCGTCGATCACGAACGTGGAGTCGCGGTGCCACGCCGCGCCCGGCAGGTTCTTGTCGTTCGGCAGCCGGCCCGGAATCTTGGGGCCGCGCGCGTACTTGTAGATCCGCCACTGGAACTCGCGGTCCACGAGTCGCGGGTCGTCGGTGTTCGGCAGGTTCACGATCGCGAGCCCCGACACGTACACGTTGCCGGAAGCATCGGAGGCGATGCCCTTGACCCATGCCAGGGTGGTGTCGGTGAACGTGGTCAGCGTGTCGCCGCCCAGCAGCCGGTACTCGCGCACGCGCCAGTACGTCGCCAGGTCGCTGATGCGCGTGTTGTAGCCGCCCGCCGCGTCGCACGTGCCGCTGTTCGGGTTGGTGCGCGCGATGCAGGTGTCGCCCTGGTCCAGCACGTAGATGCGGTTGTTGGCGCCGCCCGCGCCGTCGCCGCCCGAGGCGATCGCCACCGGGTTGAACAGCTCGCGGAACGTGATGCTCGCGATCGGATCGGGCCGGGTGAGCGGGTAGGCGCGCACCTCGCCGCGCGGCGCCGTGCCGACGCCGCCGAAATTGAACAGCAGAAACAGCTGCGAGCCCGCGCCCTGGGTGAGCAGCAGGTCGGTGATGCCGTTCATCGCGCTCCACGTGGCCAGCATCTGGTAGCTCTTGTCGGTCGGGATCGCGCGTCCGCCGCGGCTCTCGGTCGGCAGGTCGAACGTGGAGCCGCAGCCGCCCGCGACCCACGCCAGCGCGCCGAGCGCGAGCACGCCCACCCCCACGCGCGCGCGCATCAGAACCGCAGCCCGAGCGACAACCGGTGCACGCCGCCCAGCGCGCCACCGTCGGTGTATGCGTAGTCCACCTGGCCGTGGGTCTGGCCCACGTTGGCGAACACGCCCGCGCCGGCCGAGAACTTGAGCTCGCTGGCGTTGAAGTTGTAGCCGGTGCGCAGCGCCAGCCGCTGCTGCCACGTCCATTCCACGCCGGTCTTGACGAGCTGCGCGTTGTCGGCGGGCTGGTTGATCTCGAGCGACATCGTCATCTTCTGGCGCGCGTTCTCGATCGGCTCGAACGCCAGCCCGTAGCGGAACACGGTGGGCGGATCGAACGCGTCGTACGAGCGCACCTCGCCGGTGTACGGCGACACGTAGTTGCCGGACGGCTGCAGCGACGAGCCGAAGTTCGAGAGCGACGTCGCGATCCGGACGCTGCCGTAGCCGAGGTAGTAGATCGAGCCGATGTCCACGAGCAGCGCGCCCGTGGTCGGACCGCCCACGTCGCTGCCCAGGTCCTCGCGCACGTACTTCACGCCCGCGCCGATCAGCAGCTTGTCGGTCCAGCGCCGCGCGTAGGCGGCGCCGGCCACCACGTCGGAATACGTGAACGAGCGTCCGGTGCCGAACGGATGGGCCTCGGAGGTCTCGTCCAGCGTGGTGGACAACGCGCCGAGCTGGAACGCCAGCGAGCCGCCGAGCCGCCGCACCGGCATCACGTACGCCAGATGCTCGTAGTTCACGTCGCCCGGCCACGACAGATGGTTGACCTGCAGCTCCTGGCGCTGGATCGAGGCCAGGCCGGCCGGATTCCAGAAGATCGCGCTCGGGTCGTTGGCCACGGCCACGAACGATTCGCCGAGCCCGGTGGCGCGCGCGCCGACCGCGATCTTGAGGAACGTGCCGGAGGCGGTGCCGGCGCGCTGGTCGCCGAGCGAGAACTGCGCGCGCGCCGGCGCGGCCAGCGCCAGCGCGGCGGGCAGCGCGAGCGCGAGCGCGAGGCGCGCCGGGCGGAGGCCCATGTCGCGGCGCATCAGAAGTCCACGTCCAGCTGCAGGCGATATTGCGCGCCCGGACCGTAGTTCGAGGGGTCCTCGACCTGCGAGACGCGCGTGTAGTCGTTCACGTTCAGCAGCGGATCGTTGGGATCGTACGAACCCACGCCCCACACGCGCCCGCGCCCCGTCATCGGGTCGATGCGGTTGATGATGTGATTCGAGAAGACGTTGAGCCCGGACAGGCTGACGTCGTAGCGCCGGCCGCCCATGCGGAACCAGCGGTCGAGATGGATGTCGGTCGTGATCTGGAACGGACCGTTCTTCGAGTTGGGCTCGGCCGCCTGCGTCGAGAACAGGCTGACCGGCGTGTAGGCGCGGCCCGACTCGCCCTGCACGAACAGGTGCAGCCCGGCGTGGCGCGCCCACGCCAGCCGGTCCGGCGTCTGGTCGTCGAACCGGATGTCGGCGTTCAGCGACAGCTTGTGCGGGCGGTTCCAGGTCACGTACGTCTCGGACAGCGGCGTCTCCGCCGCATTGCCGCCGCTCTCCTCCACCACCTTCTGCGCGTTGGGATCGCTGCTCTTGCCCTTCACCTGCGAGAACGTGTAGGTGAGCTTGCCCGACCAGTAGTTCGTGCGGCGCTTCTCCCACTCGATCTCGATCCCCTTCGAACGCGCGAAGTGCCCGTTCAGGTATACGAAGAAGTCCACCAGGCTCGCGCCCTGCGAGCGCTGGAAGTCGGTGGCGGCGGGATAGTCGTACACGTCCTTCACGAAGAACGTGGTGTTGATCGCCATGTTCTTCAGGAACTCGTACTTGCCGCCCACCTCGTAGTTGACCGACACCTCGGGATTGAGGTTGGGATTGCCGAGCAGCGGGAACGCCTCGCTCGAGACCGAGGTGAGCTTCGAGTACACGTAGCGGTACGAGGGGTTCTGGATGAACTCCCCGTAGTTGAAGAAGAAGCTGGAATTCTCGGTGATCGGGTGCGCCACGATCACGCGCGGCGACAGGTGCAGCTTGTAGCGGCGGCCGAAGAACGAACGCGTGTCGTGGTAGAAGTCGTCGCGCGTGGCGGCCGTGATGTTGTGGTCGCTGGTGTCGGCCAGCGCCCGCTCGGCTTCGCGCCCGATGAACCACCAGTCGCCGCGCACGCCCAGGTTGGCGACGAACCCCTCGTACTCGATCCGGTCGCGCAGGTACATGTCACCCACCATCGGGTGCACCTTCCACAGGTCGTGCGCGTCGCCGAGCCCGCTCGGGTCGAACACCCACGGGTCCTGGATCGTGACGTACTGCACCGACTGGAACTCGTGGCGCACCCCGACTTCCAGCTCGTGACGCTTGATGCGCCGGGTCAGGTTCCAGTCCACCGTGGTGCTGGTGCTGCGGCGGTCCTGCCAGGTGTTGTCGTCGCCGGAATCGAGGAAGAAGTCGTCGCGGCGCGGGTCGCCGGGCGCGAACGTGCCGCGATCGTCCGGCTCCTGGTACTGCCACCACATCTTGCCCTGCACGTCCTGACGCTGGGCGAAGAAGTAGCGCGACAGCTGCAGCGTCGTGAACCCGGTCAGCCCCAGGGTACGGCGCCACTCGACCGAGCTCTGCACGTTGTCCTCGAAGATCGTGGGCGCGTGGTCCACGCGGTGGTCCCACACCCACGGGAACGCGGGGTCGCCGGCGTCGCCGGTGGCGTTGATGAACGTGCGGCTGAAGCCCTGGTCGATGGCGATCCGCTTGGAGAAGTTGAGCGACAGCTTGTGCGTGCTGTTCGGCGTCCAGTCGAGGCCGTAGCGCCCCGACCATTTGTTGTCCTCGGACGGCGAGAAGAAGTTGCCGTAGTGGAACGTGTGTCCGAGGAAGCTGTCGGTGTAGCTGGAGCGCAGCCGGTCGCGCTGCCACGGCGAGAACACGTGCTGGAACATGCCGGTGCCGTCGCTCAGGAACCGCGTGTCGAACAGCTCGCCCGACAGGTCGAGGATCGATGCGAATTTGCCCGGCGCGCCCGCCATCCGCGCCGCGCGCCCGATCACGGGGTCGGGCCCCGCCAGCACCAGCTGGAAGTTGCGGTGGCCGTACGTGCCCGAGCCGGTGGTGAGCCCGCCCGAAAACGTGTCGGTGCCGCCCCGGAGCTTCACCTCGACCACGCCCGACAGCGCGTCGCCGTAGCGCACGTCGTAGGCGCCGGTCGCCACGTTGACCTCTTCCACCGAACGCGCGTTCAGCTGGCCCGCGGTGGACTGGCCGGTGACCAGGTCGCGATTGGTGACGCCGTTCACGACGAAGATCGTTTCGTCGGAGCGGCCGCCGCGCACGTGGATCTGGTCGTTCTCGGTGGTGACGCCCGCCTGCTGCTGCAGCACGTCGCTCACCGTCTGCACCGCCATGTTGCGGATGTCGCCGGAGCTGACGCTGCGCACGGTGGCGCCCTGCTTCACCTCGACCAGCCGCCGCTCGCCCGTCACCTCCACCGCCTTGATCTCGCGCACCACGACGTCCTCGAGCTGCAGATTCACGACCACGGTGCGTCCGGGCGTGACCGTGACGAGACCGCTGGAATCCGGGCGATAGCCGAGGAACTGCACCTTCACGCGGTAGCTGCCGGCGGAGATGCCGCCGATCAGGTACTGGCCTTCGGAGTCGGTCAGGCCGCCGCGGCGGGCGCCGGGCACGGTGACGGTGGCGAACGGGAGCGCGTGGCCGGTCTTCCGATCCGTGACGCGACCGGAAATGCTGCCCTTGTCCTGCGCATGCGCGGACGACACGCACGCCAGGACCAGCAGAATCAGAGCGGTGGTGAGACGTGCGAGTCGGGGCATTGACCAGAGCCGGACCAGGGAGCCGAGGAAACGGCGAACCTACGCTTGGTCCGTACGAGGGTCAAGCGATTCCTATGGCGACAACTGCCAAAATTGCAGCGACGTAGCGCGCCGGATCGCGCGCGGTCGCGAGTCCGTCGCACTCACGTCATTTCGTGAACGCGCATGTATCATTCGCGGTCGGATTTCACGATCAGGAACTTGCCGCGCTCGATCCGGCCGCTCGCGAGATCTTCGACCGAGTACAGATACAGCCCGGTCGCGGTGGCCTGGCCCTCGCGCGTGACGAGATCCCATGCCCAGCTGGTGCCGGACATCGCGGGCGGGCCGGTGTCGAGATCGCGCCGCGGATCGTAAAGCCCGCGTGCGCCTTCGCCCTGATAGGTGGCTCCGTCGAAGTCCTGTTCCTTCACCAGATCGCCCGACAGCGTGTAGATCCGGACCCGCGCGCGCGGCGGCAGGTTCGTGAACCACAGGAAGTGGTCGCGCACGTTGCGGCCCTGATCCCACGTCGCCTCGACCCTGTATGGATTCGGATACACGCTGACGCCGCCCCGGCGCTCGCCCGGCGCGGGATTGGGCACGGCCACGAACTTGTTCTGGCCGATGCCACTCTCCAGGCTCGGCACCGATGCGTCCCCGATGTCGTAGCTCGTGACCGCGCCCCAGTACTCGAACCCGTCGCGCAGCGCGGGAATCGCGTAGTGGTAGCGATACAGCACGCCGTCCACGAGCCGCGGCGCGGCGGCCCGGATCGGCGCGAGCCCGGTGTTGAACCCGGTCGTGTCCTCGAGATCGAACTGCGCCACCTCGGTCGGGTGCTGGCGATCGGGCCCCAGGTACACGCGGTAGCCTTCGAAGTCGAGATGCCCCGGCGCGGGGCTCGTGGGATCGGGCGCATGCTCCGGCGAATCGTCCCACCACAGGTCCACGCGCCGCTCGCCGGTCTCGACCCGCAGGCGCGGCGAGGGCGGCGGCTGCGGCAGCTGGTAGCCGATGTCGGAGGCGAACTGCGCGTAGTCGGCGTGCAGCTTCAGGCTGTCCTGCGTCTCGCCGCCCGTGAACGCGAAGTCCACGCGCAGCGAATCGCCCGGATCCAGCTCCACGAACGGGCCCACCGACAGCAGCGCGATCGGCGAGCAGTTGGTGCCCGGCACGCACCCCGAGGGGTCGCCGAGCGTGGTGTCGGACAACAGTCGATAGCGTTTGACGTCGGTGTCGCGCAGCGTGTCACCCGGGCTGTACGACCACCAGTGGAAGTTGACCGACTTGGACGCGACCGAGTCCGGGTGCACGCCCAGCAGCTGGATCGCGGCCCACGGCGGGCAGTAGCCGAAGTTGCAGTTCTGCGGATACGGCGCGTTCAGGCAGTAGTGCTCCTCGTACAGCCGGCGCCCGACGTCGTATTCCGCGTGGGTCTTGTAGTACCACGACCCCGGCGCCTCGGTGGCAGACGGCGGCCACGTCGGATAGGCGTTCTTGTTGCCGCTCACGAGCTGCGCGTACAGCCCCACCCACATGTCGCGCAGCGGCGCGTGTCCGATGTTGACGATCGTGAACTGCGCCACCTCGAACGCGTCGGCGGCGACGAGCGAGAATCCGAGCATGCGCTGGCGCACCAGGATGTCGAGCGGCGTGTGGCGTTCGGTCGAGTTCCCGGCCGGCGGACGGCCGGGTTCGTCGGAATACGCGCACGTCAGGTCCTGATCCGACACCGCCAGCGGCGAATACACCGGGCTGTTGAGGATGCGCGAGCGGCGGTCGAATCCGGTGCCGGCCGGCGTGAACTCGGTCTCGGCCGCGCCGTTCGTGCCCTGCGCCGCGTCCACGATCGCCGTGCTCACGCCGATGAACTCGCCCGTGTCGGCGATCGCGCGGGCGCCGATCCACAGCCCGCCGCGCGACATGTGCTCGTAGCCCGCGCCGAGCGGGAACTCGAACGACGGCGCGCGCGAGATGAAGTTGTTGCCGAAGAACCCGTAGTTGCTGACGGTGAGGCCGGCGCGGTTGACGTCCGTCACCTGCACCGCGTAGCGGATCGAGTCCGCCGCCGTCGTCGCACGCGCGTCCGCGGGCGCGCCCGCGGACGCGAGCGCCAGCGCCGCGGGCACGAGCAGCCATGTGCGCGGTGCGCGGCGGCGGACGACCGGGACGCTCACACGCTCGCCACGCGGCGGTCGTATTCCTCGGGGAATTCCTCCATGAACACCCGGTCGATCTCGAGCGTCACCTCGCGCAACACGCGCGCCTTCTGCGCGTACGGCAGGAACGCGCTCTTGAAGCCGTTGATGATGATGCGCTTCACCTCGTACGGGCTCAATCGGAACGCGCGCGCCGCGAGCGCGATCTCCTGCGACACCGTGGTGGCCGAGATCAGCCGGCTGTCGGTGTTGAGCGTGACGCGCAGCCCCTGGCGGAAGTAGAACCCGAACGGGTGCTCGCGCATCGAGCGCACCGCGCGCGTCTGCACGTTGGACGACAGGCACACTTCCAGCGGGATGCGGTGATCGTTGACGTAGCGCATCAGATCCTCGTCCTCGAGCAGCCGCGTGCCGTGCCCGATGCGGTGCGCGCCGCAGTAGTGCAGCGCCTGCGCGATGCTGGCCGGACCGAACGCTTCGCCGGCGTGCACGGTCGAGTTGATGTTGCTCTTGAGCACGAGCTGGAACGCCGCGCGATGCGCCTTGGCGGGGTAATCCTTCTCCTGCCCGGCGAGATCGAACGCCAGCACGCCGCGTCCCTTGTAGGCCACCGCCAGCTCCGCCAGCGCGTACGACGTGCGCGGGTTCATCGAGCGGATGCCGCAGATGATGACGCCGGTCGTCATCCGATAGGTCGCGCCGGCGTCGCGCAGCCCGGCGATCACCGCGTCCACGATCTCCTCGGGCGGCAGGCGCTTTCGTCGGTGCAGCACCGGCGAGAACCGCACCTCGAGATGACGCACGTTCTCGGCCGCCGCGTCCTCCACCAGCTCGTGCGCGATGCGGTACAGCGCGCCGCGCTCCTGCATCACCGACAGGGTGATGTCGAAGATCCTGAGGTAGTCGCCGAGATTGCGGGTGCGCTTGCCGGCTTCGAGCAGGCGCGTGAGCGGCCCGAGCTTGCGCGTCGGCAGCTTCACGCCCTGCGCGTCCGCCAGCTCGAGCAGCGTGCGCGGGCGCAGGCAGCCGTCGAGATGGCAGTGGATGTCGGTCTTCGGCAGCAGATGGACGATGCGCGACGTCAGGCGCACGGGGTTTCGCCGGCCGTGGTCGCGATCGTCGGGTTCCGCCCTGCGCGCGCGCCGGTCACCGGCCGCCTTCCAGCGCCATGATCTTGCGCACGCGCCGCTCGTGGCGGCCGCCGCCGAACGGCGTGGCCAGGAACAGCCGCACGAGCTTGGTGGCGAGCCCACGGTTCACCACGCGCGCGCCCAGCGCGAGCACGTTGGCGTCGTTGTGCTCGCGCGCGTTCAGCACGGTGACGTCGTCGTGGCACAGCGCGCAGCGCACGCCGTGGATCTTGTTCGCGGCCATGGTCGAGCCGATGCCGGCGGCGTCCACCACGATGCCGCGCGCGCAGCGCCCGGAGGCGACTTCGCGCGCGACGGCGGCCGCGAAATCGGGATAGTCGACCGCGTCATTCGAGTGGGTGCCGACGTCCACCACATGCCAGCCGAGCTCGTCCTCGATCGCGCGCTTCAGCACTTCCTTGAGCTCGAATCCGCCGTGGTCCGAGCCGAGCGCGACGCGATGCTGCGCTTCGGCGGGTGGGGGCGTCGTGCGCGGCGCGGCCGACTCGGGACCGAGCGCGCGATCGACGGCCTCGCGCACGAGCCGGCGCACGTCGACTTCGTTCGGCGTGGCGTCGGAGGGCGACATGGGGCGGCGAGTCTAGGCACGCGCCGCGCGTGAAGCAAGGGAAGGCCACGTCAAAGGAGAACGGCACTGACAGGGATGGTGGCAGGCGTGGGCGACTGCGCTTCGGGGGGCGCTCGAAACAGCGGGAGAGGATGGGCTGGGCGTGGGCGCTTTGGGGGGCGCTCGAAACGAGGAAGCCGTGATCGAGAGCGTGGGTTCGGGCGTGGGCTTCGGGGCGGGCGCTAGAGACATCGCAGGCCCTGATAGAGAGCGTGGGTCGGGCGGGTGTGCTTCGGGGCGATTGCTCGAACCACCGGAAGCCCTGATAGAGATGATGGGCTCGGGCGGGCGGGCGTGCTTCGGGGCGATCGATGCGGGCCGCTCCGAATTTCTTTGCGGTGCGCGCGAAGATTGTTGTTGACATCAATCCGCGACGCAGACGTACGAGGTGGCGGTGGGTTCTGCCGCGAGCATGGGCGCGCACCCTGATCCGCTGTGGCGCACGATCGTCGCGGTTCCCGAGATTCTTGTCGTGATCCCGTGCGTTTCGCTGTGAGCGAGGCTTGCGCGAGCTCCGAAATCACCGTGATACAAGTGAGTTGTTCGTAGCGCCCCCCGATCAGCGCGCCCCCGAAGTCAGGATGGTTGTCATGCGCGCCTATCGTCTGGAGCAGTTGACCGACGCCGATCTCACCCAGGCCCTTCACCAGGTTGTCGGCGCCGAACGCACCGCCACCGCCGCGGTGCTCGCCCACATCGCCGAGTTCGACGCCCGCCGGCTCTACGCACCCGCCGGATACGCGTGCATGCGGGACTACTGCGTCGGGCGGCTGCACCTGTCGGAAGGTGCGGCCTATCGGCGGATCACCGCCGCCCGCGCCGGCCGCACCTTCCCCACGCTGTTCGATGCCATCGCGGATGGCCGAATTCACTTGAGCGCAGTCGCCGTGCTGAGTCCGCACCTGTCCGAGCGCAATGTCGCCGAGCTGGTGGCGGCGGCGACGCACCGGAGCAAGGCGGAGGTGGAAGAGCTGATCGCGGCCCGGTTCCCGCGATCGGAGAGCATGGCACTGGCGTGCGAAGCGGCGCCCTCCGCATCGAGTTCACTCTTCCCAGGAAGAGTGGCGGTCACGGCGTCGTCAAGCTCACTCGTCCCAGGACGAGTGAACGCCTCGCCCGCGCTGTCACAGGTGACGCCTGTAGCATCGCAGCGTTATGCGCTGAACGTGATGATGAGCGCGGAGATGAAGGGGCGGCTGCAACGCTATGGCTAGCTCGTGAGTCACATCGTGCCGAACGCAGGCCTCGCGCAGATTCTGGACGACGCGCTCGAGATTGCGATCCGCCACCGCGAGAAGCGCAAGTTCGGCAGGACAGAAAAGCCTCGCGCTCCCCGGATCAGCACCAATCCCCGCCACATTCCGGCCCGCGTGCGGCGCGTGGTGCATGCGCGCGATGGCGCGCGGTGCACGTTCGTCGCGGACGACGGACACCGGTGCGAGGCGCGACGACATCTGGAGTTCGATCACATCGAGCCGCTCGCGCGCGGGGGGGCATCGACCGCCGACAACCTGCGCCTGCGCTGCCGGGCCCACAATCAGCTCGCGGCGGAGCAGGCGTTCGGCGTGGGGTTCATGGACGCGAAGCGCGGGGCCACACGCCCCGCGGCGGAGCAAGCGCAGGCGAGCGCCGAGCGCGAGCGGCTGCTGGACGTGATGGCGGCGTTGCGCAGCCTGGGTTGTCGCGCGGAACAGGCGCGGCATCTGGCGGAGCGATCGAACGCGCCGGGGCTCACGCTCGAGCAGCATGTGCGTGCGGCGCTTCGGCTGGTGTACGCAGCGCGGGCGGGGAGACGCGATCCTGCGGTGGCCTGATGGGTGGCGGCCCCCAGGGCCGCGGTCGTGCAGCGGCCCCCGCGCTCGACTCGCCCCTGTCGCCGTGCGGCCGCGCCCGACTTCATACGACCGAATCACGACCGATGAGGCTGGGGGCGTGGACACTGTCGGGCTGACGAAGTGGACACGCACGGGGCGCGAGCCTCTACAATGATGAGCCATTCCCCGCTCGTTCGGTTCGACTCGGCACATGGGAGTCTCCGTGATCCGTCGCGTTTCGCCCGCCCTCGCGCTGCTCGTCCTCGTCCTCGCCATGGCCCGGACCTGCGCGGCGGCAACCCTGATGTCCGACAGCACCACGGTCGATCGCTGGACGCTGCCGAACGGGCTCCAGGTGCTCACGCGCCACGTGCCGCGCGCGGGGAGCCTGTCGTGCGCGCTCGGATTCCGCACCGGCAGCGACGCGGATCCGGCGAAGTCGCCGGGAACGGCAGAGCTGCTGGCGGAGCTCGAGTTCACGGCGCCGGCGGGCGAGATCCCGGAGCGGACGCGCGATCAGATGGAGAGCCTGCGGCCGAACGGCTGGACGCTGCGCGTGGACCCGCGCAGCACGGTGCTGATGGAGGCCGCGAGCGCCACGCAGTTCCCGGGCGTGCTGCACCAGCTCGCCGTGCGGCTCCGGGGCGTGACGGTGAACGCGGCGGCCCTGGACCATGCGCGTGCGATGGTCCGGCATTCGCTCGGGGACCATTACTTCGGATCGCCGGCGAGCCTGCTGTGGTGGCAGGCGCGCGCCTACGCGCGCGGGCTCTCGCAGGCGGACATCGTGCAGCTCGCTTCGGGGCGGTCGCTCGACGGGGTCGGGGTTCGCGACGCGCAGCAGGCGCTGCAGGCCGCGTTCTCGCCCTCGAACGCGGTGTTGTCGGTGGTGGGCGATCTGTCGGCGTGGGACGTGCGGCGGATCATCGAGCAGGAGTTCGGAGCGGTGCCGGCAGGGCCGGCGCCGCCGCCGCTGCCGGTGCATCCGCTCGGGTCCGCGGCGGTCACGCTGCCGCGGCCGGACGTGTCGGGCCCGATCGGCGTGGTGGCCGTGCTGGCGCCGGCGTTGTCGGACACGCTCTATCCTTCCTACTTCCTCGCCATGCTGATGATCTCGCAGCACACGGCCGACAAGTGGGGCCCGGCGTTGCCGCCGCTCACCACGCGGTTCTCCTATCCCGTGCTCGACGATCCGACGATGGCGCGCTTCTACCCGAAGCTCGACGCGAACCAGAAGGACCTGCAGGCGCTGGGCGAGGAGTTCGCCAACACGCAGGACGAGCTGGCGGGGATGATCGTGACCGCAGGCGCGGAGCAGGCGGTGATCAACAGCGCCCAGTGGCTGCTCGGCGGCCCCATGCCGCTGCAGCTCGTGGACCGGATCCGCACCGACCCGGCGGCGCTGAACGAGGTGTGTGTGGACGACGCGCTGCGCGGGCTGCTCGGCAGCGACAGCTTCTGGGCGGAGTTCCGCGAGCGGCTGAACCCGATGCGCGTTCCCGGGCCCAGCAACTGGAACGACTACGTGAGCGACCCCACGCACCTGGCGCGCGTGCTGCTCGTGCCGGGCGGCCGCCGGTGAGTGCGCGTGATCCGGGGGCGTCGCGTGACCCGGTGGAGGCGCGTTCCGCGATCGCGTGACGACGCCGGCCGGCTCACACGGCCGACGCCATCCTCCGCGACGCGATCTCCTGCATGCGGCACGCGAGATCCACGTCGCGCTGCGTGATGCCACCGGCGTCGTGCGTCACCAGATCCACGTTCACGGTGTTGTAGACGTTCGACCACTCGGCGTGGTGATCCAGCTCCTGCATCACCATGGCGGCCGACGCCATGAACCCGAACGCTTCGAGGAAATCGCGGAAGCGCCAGGTGCGGTGCAGCCGTCCGTTGCGGACTTGCCAGCCCTCGAGCCGCTTCAGCGCATCGGCCAGCGCGGCGTCGTCGAGCGGTGTGCGTGAAGTCATCGTGCCCTCGTGCGTTGCCCGCGTCCGCGTGCTAGGGTCCCGGCGCATGGTGCGGCGCATCCTCATCGGCATCGCCGGCGGATCGGGCTCGGGCAAGACCCTCGTCGCGCGCACCATCGTGCGCGAGCTCGGCTCCGATCGCGTGGTCATCATCGACCAGGACTCCTACTACCGCGACCTGGAAGATATCCCATTCCAGGACCGAGAGGCGCGCAACTTCGACCACCCGGACGCGTTCGACCACGAGCTGCTGAAACGGCACGTGCGCGAGCTGCTCGCCGGCCACGCCATCGAGCAGCCGATCTACGACTACCCGTCGCACCGGCGGCTGAACGAGACGCGCCGCATCGGCGAGCACCTGGTGATCGTGCTGGAGGGGATCCTGATCTTCGTGGACCCCGAGCTGCGCGCGCTGATGGACATCAAGCTGTTCATCGACGCCGATCCCGACGTGCGCTTCATCCGCCGGCTGCGGCGCGACATGGTGGAGCGCGGGCGCTCGGTGGACAGCATCGTCCGCCAGTACGAGGAGAGCGTGCGGCCGATGCACATGCAGTTCGTGGATCCCTCCAAGCGCTGGGCCGACGTCATCATCCCCGAGGGCGGCCACAACAAGGTCGCGATCGACCTCGTCAAGACCAAGATCCGCGAGTTGCTGCGCGAGCGCGGCGTCGAGGTGGTCCCCGCCGGCTGACGCCATCCCGCTGGCCCCCGGCGCACGCGATGTCGCAAGCTCGCCGCGTGTCCCGGCCGAACAGGAGATGGCGATGAATCCGAAGCGAACTCTCGAGATCGTGAGCGTGGTGGCGCTGCTGGCGTGCCCGGTCGCGGCGCGCTCCGACACCAAGGCCGAGAAGCGCGATGACCTGGCCGCGCAGCTCGAGGCCAACGAGCGCCGCGCCTGGGATGCGTTCGTGAAGAAGGACGCCAACGCGTACCGCACGGCGATGGAGGCCGGCGCATTGAACATCGATCCCAACGGCGTGATGAGCGTGGCGCAGGTGGTGAGCGGGATGCCCGACTACAACGTCACCGGCTACACGTTCGATCGCACCCAGCTGCTGCCGCTGGACGGCGACGTGGTGGCGTTCATCTACACCGCGCACATGACCGGGACGTGGCACGGCCAGCCGCTGCCCGACACCCCGATCTACGCCACCACCGTGTACAAGCGCCACGGCAACACCTGGATCGGCATGCTGCACCAGGAGTCGTTCGGGATGACGGCGTCGACCCCGGTCCCCGCCACGACCCACTGACGCGGCTAACGCAGCGACGGGCGCCGGAGCGATCCGGCGCCCGCGTCGTTTCAGGCGCGCGTCCGGGCGCGCGATCGGCGCCGCGCCGCGCGCGTGGCGCGGCGCGCGGGCGCCGCGGCGATCGCGTGCCACGCGCGCAGCGTCTCGGCCACCGACCACGCCTGCGCGAAGCAGCCGCGCGGCGCGTGCGGCGGATCGCCGTCCACGATCTCGGGCAGGCTGCCGAGCCCGTACTCGGCGACCAGGGTGGCGATCGGCTCGAGCGCTGCGAGCGCGCGCTCGCGGTCGCCGTGCACCGCGAGCCGCGCCAGCGCGAGCTGCGGCAGCAGCCAGGTCCAGGCCGTGCCCTGATGGTAGGCGCGGTCGCGCGTGTCGCGGTCGCCGAGGTAACGGCCGTGGTAGCCGGCGGTGCCCGGCGCGCGCGTGCGAACGCCATACGAGGTCGCCAGCGCGCGCTCGCACGCGGCCAGCACGCCCGCGCGATGCGCGGGATCGAGCGGCGAATCCTCGACCGACAGCGCGAACAGCTGGTTCGGCCGCAGCGTGGCGTCGTCGCCGTCGGGCCCGTCGAGCACGTCGAACAGGTGTCCGGTGGCCGGATTCCAGAACCGCGCGAACGCCTCGCGCACGCGCGCGGCGCCCGTCGCGTACGGACCCGCGTCACGTTTCGCGCGCGGCGCCAGCGACGCCATGGTCGCGAGCGCCGCGTGCCACAGCACGTTGATCTCGACCGGCTTGCCGATGCGCGGCGTCACCGGGACGCCGTTCACGCGCGCGTCCATCCACGTCAGCGCCACGCCCGCCTCGCCCTGGCGCAGCAGCCCGTCGGCCGGATCCACGCCGATGCCGTGGCGGGTGCCGCGGGCGTACGCGGCGAGGATCCCCTCCAGCACCGGCGCCAGGCGGACGAGCAGCGCGTCGTCGCCGCGCGCCGCGTACGCGCGCACCGCCTGGAACAGCCACAGCGGCGCGTCCACCGAATCGTACGCCGGCCCCGTGCCGGCCTCGTCGAACACGTTCGGCAGCATGCCGCGATCCACGTACGACGCGAACGTCTCGAGCACCTGGCGCGCCACGTCGGGACGGCCGGTGACCAGGGCGAGGCCGGGCAGGGCGATCATCGTGTCGCGGCCCCAGTCGGTGAACCACGGATAGCCCGCCACGACCGTGACGCCGCGCGTGCCGTCGCGGCGCGCGCGCCCGACCACGAACTGATCCGCCGCCAGCACCAGCTGGCGGATCCCCTCGGGCGCGACGCGCGCGGCCGCGGGCTGCGCCGCGCGCCACGCCTCGATCCGCCGCG
>DASSIN010000267.1:0-5963 GCA_035691845.1 Candidatus Eiseniibacteriota bacterium
GCAGGTCGGTGCGCGCGCCGCGCGCGAGTAGCACGTCCACCGTCGCGGCGTGGTCGTTCGCCGCCGCCAGCATCAGCGCCGTGTAGCCGCCGCCCGCCACGGCGTCGGGGTCGGCGCCGCGCGCGAGCAGCAGCGCGACCACGTCGGCGCGGCCCTCGACCGCGGCCGCGTGCAGCGGCTCGTTGTCGTTGACGTTCTTCGCGCGCGCGCGCAGGTCGGCGCCGTGGTCCAGGATCTGGCGCGCGGCGTCGGGATGGCCGAAGAACGCGGCCAGGTGGAGCGGCGTCCAGCCGTCCGCCGACCAGCTGCGCGCGGCCGCGGGATCGGCTTCCAGCAGCGCCGGCAGGATCGCCACGTCCCCGGTCGCCGCGGCGGTGAACACGTCGTGGCGCGCGCCGGCTGCCAGCAGGCGCTCGGCCGCGTGCCACGCGCGCCGGTAGATCGCGGCCAGCAGCGGGGTCTCGCCCTGCGGGCCGCGCGCCTCGATCAGCCCCGGCGCGCGGGCGAGCACTGCCTCCAGCGCGGGGGCATCGTCGCGCGCGATCGCCTCGAACAACGCATTCGCTTGGTCCACCATCCCCCTCCCGCCCGATCCGACCGGGACGTCCGCGGGGCATCTGGATGCGCGGCCGCGCCCGCGGCATGATAATGCGCCGCACGCGCCGCCGCACCATCGGGGCGTCGCGCGACGGCCAGGAGGTGACGCCATGCAGGTGATCGAGCCCGCCACCGGGCGGATGTTGCGCGACGTTCCGACGTCGAGCCCGGCCGAGGCCGGGGCGCGCCTCGAGCGCGCGGCCGAGGCGGCGCGCGCGTGGGCGGCCCGGCCGGCGGCCGAGCGTGCCGAGATCGTGGGCCGCGCCGGTGCACTGCTGCGCGAGCGACGCGAACCACTGGCGCGGCTCGCGACCGAGGAGATGGGCAAGCTGTTGTCGGCGGCGCGGGCCGAGGTGGACAAGTGTGCGGCCACGTGCGAGTGGATGGCCGCGCACGCCCCGGCGCTGCTCGAGCCCGAGCGCGTCGCGACCGAGGCGCGCGCGACGCGGGTGCGGTTCGATCCGCTCGGGGTCGTGCTCGCCATCATGCCGTGGAACTTCCCGTTCTGGCAGGCGGTGCGCGCGGCGGCGCCAGCGCTCGCGGCCGGCAACGCGCTGGCGCTCAAGCACGCCTCCAACGTGCCGGGGTGCGCGCTCGCGCTCGAGTCGCTGTTCCGCGACGCCGGCGCGCCCCAGGGCGTATTCACCACGCTGCTCGTGCCCTCCAGCGCGGTGGCCCACCTGATCGTGCACCCCGCCGTGCAGGCGGTCACGCTGACGGGCAGCGAGGCGGCCGGCGTGGACGTCGCCGCGCGCGCGGGCGGCGCGCTCAAGAAGACCGTGCTCGAGCTGGGCGGCTCCGATCCGTTCCTGGTGCTGGCGGACGCCGACCCGGCGTGGGCGGCGGAACAGGCGGTGAAGGCGCGCCTCATCAACTCGGGGCAGAGCTGCATCGCCGCCAAGCGCTTCATCGTCGAGGCGCCGGTCGCCGCCGCGTTCGAGGCGGCGATGGTGGAGCGCATGCGCCGCGTGCGCGTGGGCGATCCGACCGACGACGCGACCGAGCTCGGTCCGCTCGCGCGCGAGGACCTGCTGCGCGACCTGCACGACCAGGTCGAGCGCACCGTGCGCGCCGGCGCCACGCTCGGCTGCGGCGGCGCGCGGCTGCCGCGCGAGGGATTCTGGTACGCGCCCACCGTGCTGACCGCCGTCGCTCCCGGCATGGCGGCGTTCGACGAGGAGACGTTCGGGCCCGTGGCGGCGGTGACGCGCGCCCGAGACCGCGACGAACTGGTGGCGCTCGCCAACCGCTCGCGCTACGGGCTCGGCGCCAGCGTGTGGACCTCGGACCCCGCCGCCGGCCAGGCGCTGGCGCCGCGGATCGAAGCCGGCTCGGTGTTCGTGAACGAGATCGTGAAGTCCGATCCGCGCCTGCCGTTCGGCGGCGTCAAGCGCTCGGGCTACGGGCGCGAGCTGTCCGTGTTCGGTCTGCGCGAGTTCGTCAACGTGAAGACCGTGTGGGTGGCGTAGCCGCCGCGCGCCCCCCTGGCGCGCGCGCCGCCGCGCGCGGCGGCGCTCACGCGCTCCACATCATCGCCTCGTAGGAGGCGTCCGGAACGGCGAGCCGCACCAGCTCGTCGGCGGGCAGCACTTCGAGCGGCTCGGCGCCTTCCACCAGCCGCAGCAGCAGCTCCAGCGACTCGCCCGGCGTCAGCCCCAAGCCGGCGAACGGAATCGCCAGCTCGAGCACGCTGTCGACGCACGCCTCGGCGCCGGCCACCGCGCCCTGGCGCGTGGCGTCGTCCCACGTCACCGGCGGCCGGCCGGGCGCGAGCCCGCTCACCCGCACGCGCGCCGTGCGCGGGCTCAGGATCTCGAGCGTCAGGTCCACGCCCGCGCCGGGCGGGGCGCCGACGAAGTCCACGCGCAGCCACAGCCGCTCGGCGTCGAATCCCAGGTAGAGGTCGCGCGCGAGCCCGGCGCGCCGGTGCATCGCGCCGCCGCCCGCCTGCAGCCGGTAGCGGCCGGCGGCGTACCACTCGTAGAAGTGCGTGGGGCGCCCGTCCAGCACCGGATGCACGAACCCGAGCGGCTGGGTCGGCGCTCCCGGCGCCCGTGCCGGGCGCGTGATCGGCACCTCGAGCCAGGCCGGCGGCGCCAGCGCGGCGTCCTCGTACACGGCCGTCAGGTGCTCGCGGTAGATGGCGTCGAACAGCTTCTTGTCGGGTGTGAAGTGATCGTCGCCGAACCACCAGAACCAGTCCGAGCCCTCGGCGGCGTCGAGCGCCTCCCACGCCGGGGCGTGGTCCTCCGGCGTGGCGCCGGCGCCGGCCAGCGCCTTGCGCGCGCGGCTCAACAGATCCCACGCGCGATTCTTCTCGGGATGGCCGATCCAGATGTGGAAGTCGGCGTCGATCCACGAGCCCGAGTGCAGCGTGGTCAGCACCGGCCACGCGGCGGCGTCGCCGTCGCGGCGCGACGCCAGCACCTCGGACGGCGTGCGCGTGCCGATGTCGGGCGCGGCCTCGAGCGCGGCGTACAGCGCTTCGAGAAACGGCCCGCCGTCCTCGGCGTAGTGCTCCCAGCAGTTCTCGCCGTCCAGGATCACGGACACCACCGGCGGCGCGGGGCCGGTCCAGTCGCGCGCGATCCTGCGCAGGCGGGCGATGAAGTCGTCCACCGCCTCGCGCGCCTCCCAGTGCTGGTACACGAACCCGATCCGGTCCGACAGCTCGTGGTCGCGGAACAGGATCGCGAGGTCGCCCGAGGGGGTCGGCACGCGCCACGGCAGGTAGAGCCGCTCGCGCAGCCGGTCCCCGGCCGCGAGCGAGCGCCACAGCACGCCCTCGTCGGTCGCGATCCAGCGCACGCCCGCCGCGGCCGCCAGCTCCGCCACCTCGGGACTCACGCCGCCCTCGGACGGCCACATCCCCGCCGGCGGCGCGCCGAACGCCTGGGCGTGCCGCGCGCGGCCGCGCCCGATCTGCCGCACCGCGTCGAGCGGCTCCGCGAACGGCTCGGCCGGCAGCGGCAGGTCCGGGCGCGCGCGCCGCGCCGTCTTCACGTCCACCAGCAGCGGCAGGATCGGATGATCGTAGGGCGAGCACGACAGCTCGATCTGCCCGCGCCCGGCCAGCGCGCGGTACGCCGGCACCACGCGCCCCAACAGCCGGTCCGACAGCGCCAGCAGCGCGTCGCGATCGGCGAGGGTGAAATCGCCGCCGCGCGCGAGCGCCGCGCGCGCCTCGGGCTCGGACAGCAGCATGGGATCGATCCACGCCAGCTGGAACCAGCACGCGAGCGCCAGCAGCTCGTCGTCGGTCAGCTCCGGGCCGCCGCGGTGCGCGCGCGCCGCGCGCGCGACGAGCGCGCCGTAGCGCGGCCAGCGCTCGAACGCGTGGCGCGGCGCGATCGCGCAGCGCGCCGCCAGCTCCACGCGTGCGGCCGGCTCCAGCGCATCGATCGGCCCCGCCAGCAGCGCGAACAGCTCGTCACGCCCGCCGGCGGCCGCCTGGTCGAGCTGGTCCAGCAGCGAGGGAACGAAGTTGAACGCGGCGTGCACGCCCGGATGGGCCTCGAGGTGCAGCGCCATGTCCAGGTAGTCCTTGGTGGCGTGCAGGCGCACCCACGGCAGCCGCGCGACGCCGTCGCGCGGGCTGCGGTAATCCGGCTGATGATGGTGCCAGAGGAAGACGAGCTCGACCGGCGGGAGCTCGCTCGACATCACACGCCGCGGCTGGCCGCGCGCGGCGGATCAGCCGGGAGGTCCCGCCGCGGCGGACGCGGGGCGCGCACGACGTCGGATCAGCGGGACTGCTGCGGAAGAGCGCCCGAGGCGGCCTGCAGCTCGGCCAGCTCCATGCGGCCGTGCATGGCCGCCTGCGTCTCGCCGAACTCGCGATCGAGGCGCTGCAGGTCCTGGATCGCGTCCGGCGTGCGGCCGAGCGTGCGCGCGCAGCGCGCCGCGCCCTCCAGGAACTCGCCCGAGGATTCGCGATCGAACTTGCCCACCAGGCCGAGGTAGAGGCCCATCGCCTCCTGCTGCGCCGCCGCCACCGGCTGGTTGGTGCGCGGGTCCTTCTCGCTCTCGAGCGCGTAGGCCAGGCTGCGGCGCACGGCATCCGACTGCGGCCCGGTCTTCACCTTGTCCAGGTACGTGCGGTACTCGGTGACGGCATCCGTGAAGTTGGCCTGCCAGAACTGGCCGTCGCCCGCGATGCGATGCGCGTCCACCCCGCTCGGCGTCTGACCGAACTGCTGGTAGGTCTGGCGCGCGGACTGCACCGCGTGGGCGTAGTCGCCCTGCCAGAACAGCAGGTCGGCCTCCATCAACTTGCCGGAGGCCTGGTCCTCGGCGGTCGAGCGCGCGCGCACCATCATCACCACGCCGAGCACCACCACGGCCACCACGCCGAGGGCGATCAGCACCGCCCGGCCGTAGCGATCCCACGCCGTGGTCACCTGATCCAGCAGCTCGGCGCCCGGATCCTCGAGTCGCGCCCTGCGTGTCTGCACCGCCACCGCAAACCTCCATCGTTGTCGCCAGAAGCGCGCCCATCGCAGGCGCGAGAGCCGAACGACGTTACCGGCTTCCGTTCGCGGCGGTCAAGCGGTGACGGCGGGCTCGGCCGCGCATCACGCGCAGCGCGCGCACGCCACGGCCCCGCGCGAGCGCACCAGCAGCTCGGCGGGCGCGCCGCAGTGTGGGCACTGCGGCAGCGCGGGCAGGCCGCGCGCCACGTCCACGCGTGACTCGAGCCGCACGTGCACGGCGCCCGAACGCAGCTCCTGGGTCACATCCGCCACCGGCCACGACCACTCCGAGATGCCCCACAGCCGCACCTCGGTGCGCAGCGCCCAGCGGCTGCGCACCTCGGCCGCGCGCCGCTCCCACTCGAGCTTGAGCGAGATGCCGTCGCCCTCGGCCAGATCGCCGTCGTCGTGGTTCGAGGTGCGGCGCCGCAGCCGCTCCTCCTCCTCTTCGATGCGCGCCGAGAAGAACGCCCCCAACCGCTCGAGCTCGTCGTCGCGCAGCCGCGTCACCGCCCGCTCCCACTCCTGCTGGCGCTCGTGGATCAGCTGCTCGAACGCGGTGCGCGCGCGCGCCATCCACCGCTCGCGCGCCTGGGCGTCCAGCGGCTCGCCCGGCACCATGCCGTCGCGCGCGCGCACCTCGGGCAGCTCGGCGGCGCGATGCGCCTCGATCACCTCGCCCGTCTGGTCCACCATCACCACCCACGGCTCCTGCCACGGCAGGCCGCCCCAGCGGGTGGCGGCGCCGTGGAACGACACGCGCCGCTCGTAGCGCACCGGCCCCAGCCGCGGCGCCGACCACGCCAGCCCGCGCACGCGGCACACCGCGCCCAGGCCCTCGTCGCCGATGCCGGGCACGCGCGGCAGCGCGGTGCGCGCCGTCACCACCGGCTC